>NZ_JACJEP010000027.1:0-54634 GCF_014164135.1 Pseudoalteromonas sp. SG45-1 | reverse complement strand
CGAGTGCCCACACAGATGATTGCTTTATATTGTTAAAGAACGTTTTGAGTCGCTTTAGCGTCTCAAGGGATGCGAATAATACACCCTTTATTTTTCGAGTCAACACTTTGTTTTAAACTTTCTTTCGACAATTTAAAACCGAAGTTTTATTTAACTCTCTGAGTAGTTCGTGCCTCGCTATGCGTTGTCCGCTGCGCGTCGCCATATCCCGTCTCAGTGGGGTCGCATTATAGGGAGAACAGATTTTTACGCAAGCGTTTTATTGACAAAACTTTAAATAAAGCACTGTTCGCTGAGAATTTGAGCTAAACGCATTAAAAACACAACATAACTAGCATTTTATTAACATTTAACGCCTATTAAAGTGTTTGTTATGGCCTGCGCTATCAAAAAATACTGTCTACAGACCTGCTATTAAGTCATTTATCTAAAAGCTATAGTTAAAGCCCGCGTAAAAACGACGACCTGAGTAGCTAGTATTGAGTAATCGCGCATCGGTGTCATTTCCTAAACGCGTTACTGATTCAGATTTAGTTAAATTAATAACCGCTGCGGTAAAGCTAAGCCCGTCGTATAAATTTACGGATGCATTTACATCGAGTTGTTCGTAAGGGTCTTGGTATACATTTAATCCGCTATTTAAACCGAGTACTGTTTCGCCGCGCTTATTATAAGAAGCACGTACATTAAAATAATCTCCTTCATAATAAACAGAGGTGTTGTACTGATACTTTGCACTACCTATTAAGGCCGACTGACCAAATTCTTCACCATTAATTGTTACATCTGCTTTATTGGTTTTGTTATAGGTGTAATTTGCGTAAAAGCCAAAACCACTATCAAAGGCATGCTGAATAAATACTTCCGCGCCTTTTGATACTGCATCGGTGCCATTACCTACAGTGCTGTAAGGGGTTATATTAATAGTCCCTGCATCCACTATATTATTTTTACCAGCAAAGTTTTGCTCTACGTCGATCACCAGTGGCACAACAAAGTTATCTACTTTTTTATGAAAAAGTGCCAACCCAACAGCAGAACCTTCGCCATAATAATACTCAATAGATAAATCAGCTTGAACTGATTCAAATGGTTTCAAGTTTTTATTTCCGCCACTACCGCTAAAACCAGGAAGCTCGTTAAATGCGGCTCTATCTTCTGCCCATTCATCTGATACATAAGTAATGCGCTGCTGCGCACCTAAATCACTATAGTCAGGACGAGATATTACTTTAGCTATTGCCCCACGAATAACTAAATCGTCGGTTGCATCCCACGCTATATTAAAGCTTGGCAAAACTTGAGTGTCTTTGTTTTGCTGAGTGACTAATTGATAGTCTTCTACAAAACGAGCGTCACCTGTTACTGGCTCACCTGTTTCATCATTTGTGTGATCTAATTGGTAGGTATATAAGTCAGTAGATGAAGTAAGTGTTTTTGTTTGCACAACACGCACACCCAAATTACCTCTGACTTCACTAAATTCAAAATCACCTTGTATATAAAAAGCCGATATTTTTTCTTCTATATCGTAAACAAAATTATCTTCAATGCGCGTATAAGGTACATAACTAGCAGTGACCATATCGCGGTATTTATTCCAGTCGATACTTGGCATTTGGTTTATATCAAAACCACCTGCAATATTATTCTCACTAGTAAATACATTTTGAGCTAATGGCATTCCACCATTCCATTGGTAGCTATCAAAACGGGTAATGCCTTGCTCACTTGCTTCCCCTGCAGCAATATCAAAATTTGGTTCTAAAAAGAAGGTGTTGCCGGTTTCACGGTGAAGAATTGAGTTGCGGTACTTAACACCGGTTCTAATTGTTTTTAAAAAGCCCCAATCAACATAAAAATCCACATCAGCTTGGTAGTAATCTTCTTCTAGCTCACTGCGTACAAAGCTTGAGTTTGAAGAGCCCGCATCACGACCGCCTCCAACTCCATTTTGTAAATTAACTAATGTATTAGGGTCGATATTAAGTGACACATTATTTTGATTGAGCGACCAGCCAGCCGTTTGAGCTGCGTTTTGAATAGTGGCTGCGTTTTCGCCCGCGTTAGAACTTTTATACGCCGCTTCCCAGCTTTCTTCTGGGCCGCCCTCTGATTGTGTATTACCAATTACAAAGCGCGCTTTAAAATTATCACCTTCATAGGTTAAATTAAAATCAAAGGTATCGGAGGTAGATTCCTCACGTACGTAGCTACCACGCATCCACGGAAATTGCATATCATTTTCGACACCACTTGCCATTGCATCGTATTGCATACCAGTAACAATAGTGCCCGACTCATCAAGGTTTACATCCGTTAAAAAATCAGGATTTAAAGACCACTCTGGTATATCAATCACAGATTCTGTTCTGTCTTGCCCAAGTGTAAAACCAAAATAATTAAAGCCAAGCTCTAAACGATTTGTTGGTCGCCACTGTGAACTAAATTGAATCCCTTCGCGCTCACGTTTTTCGTTAAGAACAGAACCTCGAACAACTTGCGGAAACCAAACGCCATCGTAACTGTTGCCGTTTGCATCATTAATAGTATCCCAGCCATTATTGTTATCAACTGAGTTGCCAGTAACATCAGTAGGTTGGCCGTCACCGGTGTAGCGCCATACATTTGCATCGGTACCACCTGAGAGCGTTCTATTTGTTCGCTCTTGATAGGTATAGCCTACTAAAATGCCAAAATTTTCATCATCGTTTTTCCACGAATACAACCCAGTAAATTGAGGTTCATACTCTTTGGTAACATCGGCGTAAGTGCTTTCTACATTAAATACACCTGAGTTCGCCTCCATACTTAATGGCTTTCGGCTATGCATTAATACAGTACCACCAACACCACCTTCATCTAAACGCGCTTCTGGCGATTTAAATACTTCTACGCTTTCAATCATGGAAGAGGGTAATAGCGTATAATCAAAAGAACGTGAAGGCTCGCCCGGCGAAGACGCAATAAAATTACCATTGAGCTGAGTAAACGTAAGCTCAGACGATAAACCACGAATACTCACCGACGCACCTTCGCCACCATCGCGTTCAATAACTACACCTGGAACACGTTGCAATGAGTCAGCCACATTTTTATCAGGGAACTTACCAATATCCTCAGCAGTAATTGCGTCTACCACTGATCCCGACATACGCTTAACATCTAAATTTTCGGCCATGCTGGAACTTATTCCGCGTACTTCTATTACTTCCATACCTTTTGCGTGCTGCGGGTTTTCTTGCGCTGCAAAAGCACACGTAGAACCCAAAGCAGAAAAAATTGATATATAAAGTGACGACTTACAAAACGTTGAAAAAGGGAAAGGGTATATGCTTGCTACTATCATGTGAGAGGCTGTTCCATTTAAATCTGCTTATATAAAACCTAAAGCGAGAAGTTAGTCCTTTTACGTAAATTATTTACGAAATGGCAAAAATTGTTCCCAATTCTACACAGCCAAACTTAACCGTTTGTTAATCATCAATATTAAAACTAAATAAACGTCTCATATAACTGTATTAATACCTATTGAATGAAACTTAAAATCCAACCCACACTTCAAAACCACTCTCAATTAACAAACTAAGAGCGGCTTTGTGGTATTTAATAGCTTAATGAATAATTACAATGCATAAATCATCATAAAGTGTATACAAAAATACGAAGGGGATAATTTGATGTGGTAGTCAGCAGTTTATACTTTAAAAAGCAAAACTGCCGGATGATATTTGAAAGAAGTAATAATTGCTAAATAGCGCTTGGTTAATCAAGCGTAGCAATAACCTCTGAAAGCTCGAGTAATGTCGGCTTTCCACCATAATAATTTGTATCTATATGATAACTATCACCAACCCAAAAAGGCGCTTTAGTTGAGTTATGTCCATGTATTGAAAAGTCGACTCCATGACTTTTAACTACCTTATTTTGTTTAACTACTTCGCGATCCCACAACAAAGATTGCACGATTAGCGATTTATCATCAGGGTAATTTTCCCAATCCCACGATTGTGCAAATGTATGAGACAACCCTATTGTATAACCACGATACTCTAGTACTATTGAAAGCGGTTTAGTTAGTAACTCATCGCACATAACACTGAGCTTTTCTCTCGATACCGACTTGTGCCAATTGCCACCATTGTCAGTCCATAATTTAAAAGCCGCTATATCATTACTTAATAATGATTCCAACATTAAATGCTCATGATTACCTAATATCATACATGCCCTAATGGCTTGTAAGTATGTAAATAAGTCATATGTTTTATCCCCGCGATCAACAAAATCGCCTAGGCAAAACAAAGTATCTCTTTCAGGATTAAAATTTACGTTATTAAGTGCGTTTTTTAAGGCCGGTAAATCACCATCAAGATCGCCAATTACAAATACTCGGCACTCATCATTAATAAATATGGCTTGTTTTGAAGATACAGCCTGAATAGCGTTAATACCTATATCCAAAATAGACTCCTATAGAATGCAATCTAAAACTTAGATTAATACTTGAGTTTATAAAGCCTTAAGGTAACACAATATAGTTGATAATTAATGAAGGTAATAAGATTTGATTGAAACTAAAAATGCATGACAGAGGACCTTAGCTACAACCTAAATAATTAATGTAAGTAGTGTTTTTAGCCTAAATTAAAAGCTGCTTAGCAAAATACCTGACGAGTTATTTGCCAGTTACCCGCACAAATTTTTCTGCTAGTTCGTCCAAAGTTTCACGCTTATTCGGATCGGGCTTTATGCAGTCAATAGGGCAAACACTTACGCAAGTAGGTTTATCATAATGCCCTACACACTCTGTACATTTGTTTGCATCTATTTGGTATATTTTAGCGCCCATATAAATAGCCTCATTAGGGCATTCTGGGTCACACATATCGCAGTTAATGCATTTACTATTTATGAGTAAAGCCACTTATAAGCCTTTTCAATTAATATCATTACAAAACAAAAAGATAGATTTAAATGAAATGTTTTTTGACTGCTTTTCATACAATCCAAGTTCAATAAAAAACCTTTGTTTTTCATTAAATCGTAGCACACATTCGTAACTCACCATTTTATTTTTAGGTGTAAATTTCAGCCATAAATTATGCCTATTTTTCTCTGTTGCTTTGTTGATCCTAATCAATAAAAATAGCTGCACTTTTACTAAGCTTGATACTATTATTTTAACTTTTCTATGTCATTTTTTAAGCTAATATAAAACTAGCTGATCTGCCGAAAAGCGCTTAAGCCCTCTAGTCATACGCTAATCTCGCCAAAAGAACATTCAAATAAGTGATAACAAGGGAATATAGTACCTCCAAAAATTTAGTCTTTCTCAAAGCGTTATTTGCTCAAATACTCTATGCCTAAAATTAAACCCTATCTAAAGCGTTAAGATGCTCTAAATGATAATTTATTCTTCGTATCATTACTTTAATTTACTTAATCGCCCAACCGTACCTGTAATCAATTGGTCATATTATTCACTTAGTATTTATTTAAAATAAAATTCTAGACTGAGTAATGAAGACTTTTAAAAGCCCCCTGCCATCGAATTTAAATATTTCTTCTGAACAAAGCGATGTAAAAAACGTTATCAGCCATATTCGTAAGTTTGTTAGTCGTCGAACAAATAATACCGATGACGTAGACGACCTAGTCCAAGAAGCTTTGCTGAGAACTTTAAATAGAAATGACACATTAGAAATTGAAAACTTTCAGGCGTACATAAATCAAGTCGCAAAGTCTGTTATGTATAGTGATTGGCAAAAAAATAAAAGCCAACCAAATAATGCAGAAGATATTGAGCTTTTTACAGATGATAATAGCGATCCAGAGGCGCAGTCAATTACAGAGCAAAAGCTCGAGCTTGTTAAAAGTGCGTTGGAAGAGTTGCCACCTCTAAGAAGAAAAGTATTTAAGCTTCGACGTATTAACGGATTAAGTCGCGAAGAAATTAGTCTGCAGTTAAATATGAGCCAAGAATCTGTAAAAAAACATATTACGCGCGCAATGATACAAATAACGCTTCACATAGAAAAAAATCAATAAAAATGTCCCCTTTATTACACTTTTACGCTCTTTATATTTAATCAACGCAGGTTAGGTTTTTTAATGAACGAACAACGCTTAGAACAGGCAGCAGATTGGGTAGATCGGATTAATGATTTAAATGATCATGACCGTAAAGAACTATCGCTTTGGTTAAAATGCACAGAAAATAAGGCTGCATTTGAGAAAATAGCCAATGTATTTGGCGATCCTGCTGTTAAACAGGCTCTACACATTTACACTAAACAATATAGTTTACCGACTCCAATAATTACGCCTAATGCTAAACGTTCTAGGGCTTTCCCTATGCTCGCCTTAGCAGCTAGTTTTAGCGCTATTGCTTTTGCAGTGTACTGGCTTTCTATATCTCAACAAGCGTTTACACCAACACCTATTGCAAAAACAGCAGTTGAAACTAACCTACCTCAGCTTTTAGAAGCACGTTTAGGCAAACGTGTATCTAAGTTATTAGATGACGGTTCATATTTACACTTAAATGCAGATAGTGAGTTGACTGCGCACTTACTACCACACTCTAGGCAAATCGAATTAAAAAAAGGACAGGTTTTTTTTGATGTAGCCAAAGATAAAACACGGCCATTTATAATAAATTCCGGACAAGCAAGCATTAAAGTACTAGGTACTTCTTTTGATGTAGAGCGCAATAAGGATGAAGTAGTGGTAACAGTGTACGAAGGCAGGGTAGAAGTCTCGGCCTTAGATAAAGTGATATTAACTCCCTCTCAACAAGCTGTTATAAAAAATGGACATATAGCTGTAGATTATAGCCAGCAGTTGACACAACTCCCTGCTTGGCGAATGGGTTGGATTGATGCAAAAAAAGAACCTCTAACCACTGTTATTAAGCAATTGCAGCGTTATAGCCCTATGGTAATTAAAGTAGATAACGCACTAAATAATACTTTAATTAGCGGACGATTTAATCTCGAAACGCCGCAACGAAGCCTTATGCTAATAGCATCTACTTACAACTGGAATGTAGAAAAAAAGAGCAACGAACTTCATTTAACGCGACCTTAAATGAAGTATGTTGATTAAACTCTTATGCTAAAACATGTATGTACATTAGATAAACGTATTTTAGTGTACTTTTTTATTGCTGTTAGTTGCTTAACAGCAATGCCAAGTGCCGCAAAAAACATACATACGTTTGTTTATATACCTGCCGGTTCTCTCAGTGACAGCTTAAGAGAAGTAGCAAATGCATATGCAGTCTCTTTTAGTAGTAACCCTTCCCTTATCGACGACAAAACTACATCCACCTTAATTGGCGATCATACACTTGCTCAAGCACTAGATTTTTTATTAATAGGCAGCGAGTTAACATATAAAATTCAAGACAAGGGTTTTGTTATTTTTCAACAAAAAATAACGACCAATAAAGAAACACTTGAAGAAATAACAGTAAAGGGTATCCGCTATTCGTTGGCTCGCTCACGAAACTTAAAACACAATAATAAAACGATTAGCGAAGCCATTTCTGCACAAGATATTACCGACATTCCCAATACTAACTTGGCTGAAGCCTTACAGTATATTCCGGGTGTAGCCATTACTCGCGAAGCAGGCGAAGGTCGCCAAGTATCAATACGTGGCAGTTATCCTGATTTTAGTTTGGTAACACTCAACGGTATGCCTGTATTGGCAAATAATGATTCACCAATGGATAGTCGAGTGCAAAAACAGCGCGATCGTTCTTTCGACTTCAATATTTTACCTGCCGAACTATTTAAACAAATTCATGTAATTAAAGCCTATTCTGCCGACAAAATTGCAGGTGGAATATCTGGCACTATGGCACTGCAAACTATAAACCCCTTAGATAATGAAGGATTTAAATTTATTATTACACCAGAAGTCGGCTACAACGACTATGTGGGTACAGGCGCAAAACGCTATTCAAGCTTAATTTCTAACACGTGGAATAATTGGGGGGTACTTGCAAGCGTTGCGTACACAAACAGAGAATCGTTAGAGCAAGGCGCTAATACATTTCGCTGGCGAAATATTGCCATAGAAGGCGCTGATCTCTCGGCGTTAACTCAATCACAAGCTCAGCATTTAACTCAAGGCGATTATATAATCCCTCGCGGTAATCGCTACTCGGTATGGCAAGCAACCCAGCAGCGATTTGGGGCAAACCTATCTGTAGAGTATAAAAACGAAACCACGCATTTTGATTTTGATATGCTCTCAGGTTTTTTAAAAGGAGAGCGGCATGAATATCATTTATACCCTAGAGGGGATCAGTCAACGCCTATAATTAAAGGGCTAACAACAATTAAAGACATTCAAGCTAATGAAAATAATGAGCTTGAGTATGCACGTTATGAAAATGCACGCGTGGCAACCGAAAGCCGAACTCAAAAAATAAATACGGCATATCAGCAAGGCGTGCTGTCATTTTCCCAGCAACTAGATAAAAATTGGAAAATAAACGCCATATTAGGAAACGAGCGCTCAAAGTATGACATTCCTTACAGCAATAAAATTTATACCCAAGGTATAAGTGACGTTACAATTGATTATCGTAAAACGCCATTTTATGCAGATATTAAGTACAGCGAAAACTTGAAAAATCCGACGATGTGGCAAATGCATCATGGTGATATAGAGCAATACAATTCAAATAGTGAGTACACCTTCGCAAAATTAGATTTTCAATATGACGTTAATAGTTTAATAACTCTTCAATTTGGGGCTGACTGGACTCTGTTTGAAAATAAAATGAATAACGCACAGCAAAACGATATTTTTTTTAATGAAATATCCGATACACCACAACAATTAATTGACCTTCCTGCATCGTATGTTTCATCGCAAAATGCACATAAAAAACAGCAGTGGTTAAAAATAAACACTAATGAGGCACTTAAGCTTTATGGCATTGACCCATTTAATGTACAAGCCAATAATTTTTTAATCACGACTAAAGCTGAACACATAAAGGAATATAGCAGAGGTGCTTATACTCTATTAAGTACAGAGCAAGAAAAATGGGAGGCTCATATAGGTGTACGTTACCAATCAGAATCTATAACATCTTACACTCAAGCGCCTTACTCTCCGATTTTGTATAGTTTATGGCTTCCAACTTTTAATGGGTCATATTTTATTAACGATAATTGGCGATTTCGTGCAGGACTTTCTAAAAACTATTCAAAACCATTACTAAATTCACTCAATTTTGATGGCTCAAACGATACCCCCAATAGTACAAAATACATATTTAACTCAAATCTAAAACCTTACTTATCTTATAATAGCGATATTTCCTTAGAGGCTGATTTTAGTAGTCGCAGTTCGTTTAACATATCACTTTTTTATAAAGATCTAGAGGATTACATAGTCACAACACAAGCGCCTTTATTTGAAGATTCGCCGCCTACAACCTCCGATAGTCAATTACTTTGGTTAAGTAATGCAGAAACGGGCTATCAGTGGGGAGCCGAGGTAAGTTTAAACTACTTAATACATAATTCTGATTGGGGCATTAATATACAAGCGGCTTATAATAAAGGTAAAGTCACCTATTACAACTCAAATAGTGGCACTGCTTTATTTAAAAAAAACCTGCCTTTTTTATCTAAAATTACCGCATCAAGTATGATTTTTTACGACCACCCTAAATTCAATTTTAAACTCGGCGCTATTTTTAGAGATAAATATTTAGTGCGTGCTGGCAGCCTTTTACTCGATGAAAACGAAACCGGATTTATGCCGACTATCTATTGGGATGCAAGTGTAAATTATTATTTTTCTAATTATTGGAAACTTAAATTTAGCGCATTTAATCTCAGTAATGAACAAGAGCAACAATACAGTAATTCAACCCTCAGAGCTTACAACTCAACCACAAGTGGACGTACCTTTTACTTAGGGTTGAGTTATCAGTATTAAATGATTTTTCCTGTTTTTAAATCAACGCGGAAATTCTCCCCCTGGGTATGTTGACTAAATTTTGCCATTACTTTTATTAACAGGGCTAAGTATTGCTGTATTTGCGTATCTGTTTTACATGTCGATTGTGCTAAAAAAGTATTTAGTTGTTGATAAGTAAGACGCTTTTGAGGTGTTATATCTGCTGTTACATCACCATTTCTTAATAAATAAAAATCTTGAAGCCATTCTTTTGTCGATACAGCTTCAAGCTGAGAGAGCAAATTAGGCGGTGCTTCATTTAAACATTGCATATTTGTAAACCAATCGGCTAAATGATGATTGTCATTTAACCATGCCACTAAATTTTTAGGCCAATCGCGTTTTAAAAAACGCTGTTTAATCAGCCCAAATAAATGTTGCTTGGTAAAATCACCATAACTCTTTGAGTTCAAAATAGTGCGGTCAAAATTACTAAGATTATGCAAGTTACGATACTGCCATTCCTTTTCATATAAACTAAATAAGTTATTAAAACCCGGCACATCGTCTAATGTATGAGTACTAATAAGCGCGGTTTGCTTAGCTAAATTTAGCTCTACAACTTTATAGGCCGCTTTGTAAGCCGCTAAACTTGGCACTTGCACATTAACTAACTGGGAGTGCTGATTACTGGTTATCAGCGCCGTATCATTTAAATGCATATGCCCTGCAAAATGGAGCGTTAACCCTGTATCTGCCAGTATTTTTGCTGTACGTGGTGTTGGCACTCTTGGTAGAGAAAAATGACCACGGCTAAACACTTTATGTAATTCGTCATTTGCATTGTCGTAAAACTCCCCCATTGGAAAGTGACTAAATGCAACCAGTGTTTTATTTTGCGTTTTGGCTCTTTTTACAACCGTTTTTATCCACTTTAACAATAGAGGCTTTGCATCAATTAAAGCATTATAGCCAGCACCAGACGACCCTTTAAAAGTGAGCGGTGAGTTTTGCCATTGCGGTGCATAAACATTGGCATCAATTGCCATTAACCAAACCCCTTTTATAGGCTCAACTAAATAACTCGCATCGGGCATGGTGATACAGTGTTTTTTGTTATTGGGGTTACACCATATAAACTCTCGGTTTTTATAAGGCGTTTCATATAGCACATCACCTTTATGTTTGCTAAATCCAAAGTCATTGAGTGTGCTTAGTATTTCAGCGTATCCCCAGTTTTTTAAACCATCATCACATACTTCCAGCTTAGCCATACACTTTTCATGTTGATAACTATAAACGCCAAACTCTTTACCTTGAGCCGTTAAGAAGTCCGCTTTACCTGCCGGTGTTGTATATGGTTTTACGGGATCGTGATTACCCGGTATGGCAAAGAAACGCATTCCATATTTCTTTTCATAATGACCTAAAATACGCGCCAGTGCCCGCACATTAATAGGTTGACCATCATCAGTAAAATCGCCAGGTAAGGCGACTAGTTTTATTTTTTTTTCGGCTAATTCATCTAATACATGTAAAAAAACAAAATAATTTTCATTAAAAAGACGTGTTGAATGAAGCTGGGCAAGCATACTACGCACTAGTAATGGTTGCTTTGAGGTAACGTCCTTTGGTAGTTCTATATTATCTACGTCATGTAAATTAGCAAAAATATCATGTAGATGAATATCAGCTAAAAATGCCACTTTAACCGTCTCCATCTGCGACGCACTTTTAACCTCAAAGTACTCAATAGCACTTACTTTGCATGTAATACATAACCCAATCCATAGTGCTAACCATAGTACTTTGACTCTAATCATGATGGCTTTATCCCGTTTTTATTTCACTCATTATTTAGAGCGAGGTAATGGATAAAAGGGGACATAAAATTTTATAAACATGCTTTTCTATTATGAAACTTTTATTAAATGCATATTTTTGTGTCCCCTAATTTATAAATGCTCGCTCTTAGATAGCAAACTCAACAATTGAGACGTGCTATGCCATTTTTTATTTTTATTATTTTTGCAGGTTATGTAAGCAGTGTTAGCGCTAAGCCATTAAACACCCTGCAAATGATTGGCTCACATAACAGCTATAAAAAAACATTAAACGTAAGCGTTAAACATAAATTAAATGATTTAAGCCCCAAGCTAATGGCCCGTATTGATTACGGTCATTCATCTATTATTAAACAGTTAAATAGCGGTGTTCGCCATTTAGAAATTGACGTTTTAAAAGACCCTAATGGGGGTTTATACATAAAACCTTGGGCTAATACTTTTGCAACAACGCCTTTGTTTAATGAGTTAGAAAAAAAGCAATTAGCTACTCCTAAATTTAAAGTAATGCACATTCCCGACATTGATGTGCAAAGCCATTGTGTGTTGTTTAGTGGCTGTTTGAATACATTGAAAGCATGGTCAGAGGCAAATCCGCAGCACTTTCCAATTGTTGTAATGCTCAATGTAAAAGAAACACGCTCTGATTTAATTTTAGGAACCCAGCCACTTAAATTTACACCGAAAGATTATTATTTACTCGATGAAGTAATTCAAAAATCGTTACCTAACTTATTATTCACGCCAGATGATTTACGCAAAACGCCATTATCTTTAAACCAAACAGTCATTAAGTTTGGGTGGCCAAGTACACGTGCCTTAGCAGGTAAGTTCATATTCTTATTTGATGGCAATACACAACAATCCGCACTTTATAAACAAAATAGGCCTTCGTTAAAAGGGGCTAGCATGTTTGCCCATTATGATGAAAACCACCCCGAAGCTGCTTTTATGATTGTGAACAACCCTATACGCGACTTTTATAAAATTCAGCAACTTGTATTAAAAGGCTTCATGGTGCGTACCCGCGCAGATGCAAATTTAAGTGCCACTAATTCGCAACGAACAATGCAGTTTAATGCTGCAAAAAATAGCGGCGCACAAGTAATTTCAACCGATTTTATACCCGGCTCGCCACAGCAGGCGCGCTTTAACTATGTGGTGCAATTTGACGAAGGTCATTTAGTGCGCACAAACCCTTTTATTAATAATCAACTTTAAATTAAAAACCAAGGAAGCATCATGTTGAACAAACCATCTCGTACGCTTTTAGCAACGGCTATAATGAGTTCATTAGGCGCGTCTAATTATGTGTATGCAGAACAATCTGCGCAAACAGAAGTGGAAGAAATTGTTGTACAGGGTTATCGCAACAGTTTGTTAAAAGCAAAAGATTTAAAACGAAATGCTGTGGGCGCACAAGATTCTATTGTGGCTGAAGATATTGCAGATTTTCCCGATCTAAATCTAGCAGACTCACTACAACGTGTACCTGGCATTGCCATAACTCGAGAGGGCGGCGAAGGCCGACAAATTTCGTTACGAGGCTTGGGTCCAAACTTTACACAAGTACAACTCAACGGTATGGAAGCTTTAGGTACATCGTCTTCAGCAATGGATAGCCGAGGTTCCGTAAGTCGCTCTCGCGCTTTTGATTTTAATATATTTGCTTCTGAGTTATTTCAACGCGTTGATGTGAAAAAATCATTTTCAGCCGAAATGGATGAAGGCGGCATAGGCGGCACTGTTGGGCTTCATACAGCTAAACCATTTGATTTTGATGGTTTTAATACTGCTCTATCAGGTCAACTTGGCGACAACTCACAAACCGATGATGTTAGCCCACGAGTTGCAGCGCTTATCTCAAATACATGGGATGATAAACTTGGTGCATTATTTTCAATTGCATACAGCAAACGTGATGTAAATGAGCAAGGTTACAATACTTATCGCTGGCGCAAAAAAAATGCATCAGGCTCAGATATATCTGAACTATCAGATGAATTACAAGATAAAATTAACAACGAAGAAGTGAGCTTTTCACGTGGTAGCCGCTATTCATTATTTGAAAACGAACAAGAGCGCCTAGGGACAACACTTGCCCTGCAGTATCGCCCAAGTAATAACCTTGAATTTAGTTTTGACGCTCTATATGGTGAACTGAATAATGACCGCAGTGAATACCACTTACAAAATAGAGGTTCTAGTTCAACAGCTATTGGTTGTACTGGACCGGCTTATAACAACGAGCAAATATGCTCAAAGCTAACAACTCTTGAAATAAATGAAAATAACGACGCTATTTACTCAGTATACGAAGACGCCGCAATACACTCAGAAAGCCGCAGCCAATATGCAGACACTAAAATAAGTCAATTTGTATTAAAAAGTGACTGGCAAATTACAAACGATTTAAATATGACCGCTCTCGTGGGGCGCTCAGAAACCAAATTTAATACAGGGAGTGTTAAAGTTTATCTAGAAACATTTGGCGATGAAACAATTGATTACCGCCAAGATGCTTATTATGGTGAAAACACATACGGGTTTGAGCCTACAGACAGTAGTTTATTTCGTTATCACGAAATTGATATATCTGAAGAAGAAATAACTAATACATTCGACTCTATGAAATTAGATTTTAATTACACACTAAACAATGCTTCAAATATAAAGTTTGGTGTATCTAATAAAAAGTTTGAAAGTGAAAACGGTGAAAGTAAATCTGATAATATTAATCGCAGTGATTGGGAAGATGGCGTACTGGATGACACGGTAGATTCAAGCCTTACATTTACCAATACCGCACACAATAAACAACAATGGGTAAGTGTTGATGTACTAGGCACTCTAGCGAGTATGAATATCGACCCTAACTTAGATAACCCTGATTTTACCGATAACGTACAAGAAAAAACCTTTGGCGCTTATTTGCAGTACGAAGCTGAATGGGAGCTAGGCTCAGGTTACTTAATGGGTAATGCGGGCGTGCGTCATTACGATACGACTACCAATGCTATAGGGTTAATAAATGGAGAAGTAGTTGACGTTGAAAATACCTATTCAGGGTTACTACCCGCTATAAATTTAGTGTGGGATAGTAATAACAGTTTAGTGCTACGTGCAAGTTACGGCGAAAATCTCACCCGCCCTTCACTCGCTGCATTAGTGCCAACAGGTGTGGTACAAAATGATGCCACATCAACCAATGGCCTAAGTATCAGTTCAGGAAACCCAAACCTTAAACCTTATGAATCAGTTAATTTAGACTTTTCAGTTGAATATTACTTTGAAAATATAGGGTATGCAGCCGTAAGTTACTTCCATAAATCTATTGATAATTTCATTATCACCGAAACATATGACATTCCATACAGCCAGACTGGCTACCCAGTTAGTTTATTAGGCGACGTAGACGAAAACGGCAACCCACAAACAGCAAGTACTGTTTTTACCGTTATTCAACCACAAAATTTAGATGAAAGTGATATTAGTGGCTGGGAACTGGCCTTTCAACGAGATCTCGACTTTTTACCTGCTCCTTTTAATAACTTAGGTGTTATTGCGAATTATACCTTTGCTGATGGTGAAGCGCTGTACCGTAATGTGGGTAACTCAGGTGTTGATCAATATAAATCGTTCCCAGGACTTTCAGAACACTCTGGTAACTTTACAGTATATTACGATTCTGACTCATGGGGCGCACGTGTTGCAGCCGCTTATAGAAGTGACTATATTGCAGCGGTACAAGCGGGTAACGGCGATGAAGACGAAAACGGTTTTCATGCCAGTACATACATAGATGCATCCGCCTTTTATCAGGTTAATGAAAAGCTAAAGCTCACTATAGAAGCCAGTAATTTGACTAATGAACGAGAAGAGCAATATTCAGACTCTAATGATCGTTTATACAATACGACGGTTAATGGCCGTACTGTTTATTTAGGTGCCAGTTATCGCTTCTAAATTATAAAAATGAGGCTCTATTTTTGTGTAGAGCCTCTAATTATTTTTTAGGGATTCATCAAAAAAGACGACTTATAAAAATGATCACTTAATTAAGCGAATTTATATAGAGCACTCGATGTAAATCACTATTTGTAAATCTACTTTCAACGGCTCTAACAAGAACGATTTAAAACTACTTTTAATTTATTTAGATGAACAGATTGAGTTACGTTATTTACCAGTCCACCTTATTTAAGAGTTATTAAATTAAAATCACATAAAATTTGATTGCCTAATTTCAGTTCTCCCCCCTTTAATCTCTAATGAAATTTTAAAGCGTCGCTTTTAATATTGCCTACATCCTAAACAATAAAGTAGTTCTGATGGCAGCTAGTTATTCTCTCGATGATTTACGTTACTTTTGCACCATAGTAAAACTAGGTAGCTTTAAAAAAGCATCAGCAAATCTTGATATGTCACTATCAACCTTAAGCCGCAGAATACGTCTATTAGAGCAAGCTCTTCAATTAACGCTACTCAATCGAGATGCCCATCGAGTAACGCTAACGCATACTGGCGAGTTATATTACGACCGCTATCGCAAGTTATTTGAGGAAGTAGAGTGTATTGAGCAAGCACTTTGTGATGAAAAAGACCAACCTAAAGGGAAAATTAGGATCTGTGCCCCCATTTACATGGGTAAACATTTTTTAAGTGCTATTTTTTGTGATTTTTTACTGCAGTATCCCGATATTCAACTAGATTTACGCTTTTCAAATAACCTTATTGATATTGAAAAAGAAGCGATTGATATAGCATTTAGAGTAAGAAACCCTGCCATTGATAATTGGGTTATTAGAGAGCTTAAACTTATTCATAATGTGCTTTGTGCTCACCCAGACCATGATTATCAATCCATCACTCATCCTAAACAATTAGAGCAGCACCCAAAAATTGCGTGCGTTGGGTTGGTTCCGTGGCAATTAAACAATCAGCCAACGAGCGAAGAGTACAGTTTTAATCCAAACACACATGTTCGATTGGAGGTTGATGAAATTCAAATGATGAAACAAGCAGTTGAGTCTGGTGTGGGTATTAGCTACATCCCTGATTATATAGCATTACCACTTATTAAAGCCGGAAAGCTTAAACGCATTCTTCCTGATTGGCAAAGCAAAGGGCAGCCATTTTCTATGCTTTATCGCGACAGAAAACAAATCCCTTATCGAGTGCGTTTACTCATAGAGCATACACTGCAACACTTTACTAATATGTAGCAGTGTATACTTTTTACAGCAAAGTGATTAAGCTCATTCGTCTTTTAAAAACTAAGCCTTAGTACAATTACACCTAAAAATGCTGTTGCTAATCCTATCACTTCTTGGCGGGTAAAAGACTCTTTTAGAATGATGCGTGAGTAGAGCAAAATAATTAAAATGTTCATCCCCGAAATCGCTGAAACTAGCCCTGTATTACCAATAGCAAAAGCCGATATTATTGCAACCATGCCAGCCACATTAGTTAAACCAATAAGTAACCCGCACGAAAATGTTTTACCGGCAGACCAATACGCTTGAGAAGCGCCTTGCTCTGCTAACATTTTTTTGCGCTTTACTAACCAACTAATAGCAAAGAGAAAACTACCAAACCCGAACATCGACGTTAAAGTGGCGAATGTATCTGCCTCAAGGAGTGTTGATTGCTTACCCATTAAATCATTAAATGCAAAGGACAGAGCAGCCAGTAATCCCCATTGCGCACCTTGTAGGTTACTCAATGAGATATCGCTGGAGTAGCGAATAATATAAAGGCCGCCAAAAATAATAAAAAAGCCGATTAATTGAATAACGGTTAAGGTTTCTTGCCATAATAAAAAGGCAAACAAAAGGACAAATAAAGGCGTTAGCCCCGATAGAATACTAATTAAAGACGCCTTTCCGACTGAAAATCCTTTATGCAAAAATCCATTAGCCGCAAAAGATCCAAAGCCTAAAGCAAGCCCAACCGTAATATCTGCCCAGCCGTACCATGTATGTTCAAATATTACAGTACCTAACGCGCTGATTATGAACCCTACAAAAAAAACACCGAATAATAATAGATTACGGTTAATCTTTTTTTGCGACGTCCATTGGTACATTATCCCTCGAGCACCAAAAAAAACAGTTGCGAGTAATGCAAAAATTATCCACATACTAAAATGATTCCTTTAAAAACAACAATAGAGTATCTGTGCTGAGCGCTTTAACAACACGTGTTAAATTTGTAAGGCTAGTATATTTACTTTTTAAATTTTATAAATAAGCATTACTGGCAATATAGGTTTCATAAATGACATTTACATGAATGCAGGTAGGCAATTTTCGTAAAGGGCGTCATAGGCATAACTGCTCAGCTCCACTCTATAAATTATATAAGGTAATAAAATAGCTTTGAGCAGTTACTGAAGAGGCTAACTAGGTTGTTTAAATGGATTACGTGTATCTTGGTGATCCTCAAGATTACGCATTAAAATAGCGTGATCTAAGTTAATGCCGTTATCTAGCGGGATTTTTACAATGTGACCGGAGCCTTTAGCATCGCTAATACTTTCGCCTTTTTTGTTTTCCATATCTTCAAGCGTAAAAATAAAGTTACCTTGTGGTGTCATAAGCTCTAAAGAGTGACCAGTACAAAATTTATTTTTAACGTCTATTTCAACTAATCCATTTTCGCAGCGCCCAAGTACTTCACCCACAAATTGCTGCTTAGTTGATACAGAGTGACCGTATTCATAGTTTTGATAATCTTGGTGGGCATGGCGTTTTAAAAAGCCTTCGGTATAACCACGATGCGCCAAGTTTTCTAATGTTTTAAATAAGCTAGTATCAAATGGTTTACCAGAAGCCGCATCATCTATTGCTTTACGATAAACTTGTGCAGTGCGCGCCACATAATAAAATGACTTAGTACGCCCTTCTATTTTTAAACTATGTACACCCATTTTTGTTAACTGCTCTACGTATTGCACAGCGCGTAAATCTTTGGAATTCATAATATACGTGCCGTGTTCATCCTCAAACGCAGGCATATACTCACCAGGGCGACCTTGTTCCTCTAGAATAAATACATCGTTGCTTGGCGCGCCTTCACCCAGTGTAGGAATCATCTGTTTGGGGTCAATTTTATGTACCATTTCGCCAGTTTCGTTCTCAACACCAGGTTTTACATCGTAATCCCAGCGACATGCATTAGTACACGTGCCTTGATTTGGATCGCGCTTATTTATGTAACCAGAGAGCAAGCAACGCCCCGAATACGCCATACACAGTGCGCCATGTACAAATACTTCAAGTTCGGTGTCTGAGCAGAGTGTGCGTATTTCGGTTATTTCTTCGAGCGACAGCTCTCTTGATAAAATAACCCGTTCGATTCCCTGCTTTGCCCAAAATTGTACACTCGCGTAATTTACCGCATTTGCCTGTACTGATAAGTGAATGGGCATCGCAGGCCATTTTTCACGAACAAGCATAATTAAACCAGGGTCCGACATAATCAGCGCATCGGGCTGCATCGCAATAACTGGCTCTATATCACGTAAATACGATTTTACTTTCGCGTTATGCGGCGCAATATTAGACACCACATAAAACTTTTTATTTTGCGCATGCGCTTCACTAATACCAATTTGCAGCGTGTCTAAGTCAAATTCATTATTGCGCACACGCAAACTATAACGAGGCTGCCCCGCATAAACCGCATCTGCGCCATAAGCAAACGCGTAGCGCATGTTTTTTAAACTGCCTGCGGGGCATAATAATTCAGGAATAAAAGGCATTGAAGAAATAACGGGTAACATGTGCGCTCCATACATCGAACTGGGTTTAAACCAGTTGCATGAGTTTTACCAATTTGATTGAAAAATTAAGCATTAATCCAGTGAAATTGGTGTTATTGAAAAATACATAAACACAAGCGCAGCAGTATAAATATGGCTAATAATTTAAATTTGATCGAGATCATAAAACAGCAATCAAACTGGTTTTTAATAAAATTAGGATTTTTCACTTAAAACGCGTATAATTCGCGCCCGTTAATATTCACACTTTTACTTAAAATTATTGGAGCATAAAGATGGCTTTAGAGCGTACTTTCTCAATCGTAAAACCTGATGCAGTTGCTAAAAACCACATTGGCGCTATCTACAACCGTTTCGAAACTGCTGGCCTTAAAATCGTTGCAGCTAAAATGGTTCACCTTTCACAAGAGAAAGCTGAAGGTTTCTACGCAGAACATAGCGAACGTCCTTTCTTTGGCGCTTTAGTATCTTTCATGACATCTGGTCCAGTAATGGTTACAGTTCTTGAAGGCGAAAACGCTGTTCTTAAAAACCGTGAAATCATGGGTGCTACTAACCCTGCTGAAGCACTAGCTGGCACTTTACGTGCAGACTACGCTGATAGCATCGACGAAAACGCTGTTCACGGTTCTGATGCTGTTGAATCTGCTGCTCGCGAAATCGCGTACTTCTTCGCTGACGAAGAGCTTTGTTCACGTACTCGTTAATTCGAATTCGTTAACAAAATGAAAAGGGCTTTCGGGCCCTTTTTTAGTCATTACGCAAAGTATCCATAAGTGCATTTTTTGATATTTTACTTAATGATTAAAGTGAGTGAATTGTGTACAATTCGTCCTCGTAAATTTTTATCTCCACCGTCACCGATTGAGGTTGTTTCATGACCGAGCAAAAAAAGATTAACTTATTAGATTTAAACCGAGATGCAATGCGCGAGCTATTTGCATCGTTCGGTGAAAAGCCGTTTCGTAGTGACCAGGTGATGAAATGGATTTATCATTTTGGCGTAGATAACTTCGACGAAATGACTAACGTAAATAAAAAGCTTAAAGAAAAGCTTAAAGCTGAGTGCGAAATTGTAGCGCCAGAAATAACAGTTCGCCAACAAGCAAGCGACGGTACTATTAAGTACGCGCTTATTCTTGAAGGCGGCCAAGAAGTAGAAGCCGTTTGGATCCCTGAAAAAGAGCGCGCTACGTTATGTGTATCATCACAAGTGGGTTGTGCGCTTGAATGTACTTTTTGTTCTACTGCTCAACAAGGCTTTAACCGTAACTTAAAAGTATCTGAAATTATTGGCCAAGTTTGGCGTGTAGCTAAAGATATAGGCCTTGATGGTCATAGCGAAAAGCGCCCAGTGACTAATGTTGTAATGATGGGTATGGGCGAACCTTTACTTAATCTTAAAAACGTAGTGCCAGCAATGGAACTAATGATGGACGATTGGGGCTTTGGTTTATCTAAGCGCCGTGTAACATTAAGTACTTCAGGCGTTGTACCTGCTCTTGATTTACTAAAAGAAAAAATTGACGTAGCACTGGCTATATCTCTTCACGCACCCGATAACGCACTGCGTGATATTTTAGTGCCTGTTAATAAAAAGTACCCTATTGAAGAGTTTTTAGCGGCGTGTCGTCGTTATATCGACGGTTCAAAAGCTAATAAAGACGTAACTGTTGAATACGTTATGCTTAATGGCATTAACGACAGCACTGATCAAGCGCATGCATTAGTACAAACGTTAAAAGGCACACCGTCTAAGGTAAACCTTATTCCGTTTAACCCGTTCCCGGGTAACGAGTACACACGCTCAAGTAATAGCCGTATCGACCGCTTTTCAAAAGTACTACAAGCTGCAGGTGTAACCTGTATTGTGCGCCGTACTCGCGGTGATGATATTGACGCAGCTTGCGGTCAGTTAGTCGGTGACGTAGTTGACCGTACTAAACGTTTAGCTAAAAAGAAAATCCGCGACGATAACGCGATTGCCGTTAATATCCACCAAGCATAATCTGTAACAGCCTTATACGAATAAACCATATAAGGCTGTTAAGTTGTTTATTTTTAAATAAATGATGCAAGAGTAAAGCTTTTAGGTAAGATAGGCGACATGGACTAAAAATAAAGAGATAAGGTAATGCGATCTATACTTGCTATAACACTATCAACACTTGCCCTAAGTGGCTGTGTGAGCGAAAGTAGTTATAACGGCAGTAATAAACCCGTCGTCGAAAATAAAGTTAATAATACTGGCGCAGCACGAACACGAATTGCTTTAGCCCTACAGTATTTAAAAACGGGTAATAATTCTCAAGCCAAATACAATTTAGAACGTGCAGCAGCATTTGCTCCTGACCTACCTGAAGTACATTACTCTCTTGCTTATTATTACCAACAAGTGGGCGAAAACCCGCTAGCTGATAAAGCCTACCAAAAAGCACTTGAAATCAAGCCAGACGATCCTAACACCCTCAATAACTACGGTGTGTTTTTATGTGGCATTGATGAATACGATCGTGCAACTGATCAATTTTTAAAAGCCATTGAAGTACCAAGTTATATTCGCGTTGCCGAAAGCTACGAAAATTTAGCCCTGTGTGCTATTGAATTTGATGACTTTGAAAATGCAGAAAGCTACTTTCAACAGGCACTTAATCACAGCTCTCAGCGAACATCTACATTAATTAGCTTAGCCGCACTGTATTACGCAAAAAGTGACTTATACAAAGCCAGTGAACTTTTAAAACGCTATGAAAGTACGGGTCAAGTATCTTCTCGCGCATTAATGCTTAGCTATCTTGTAAAAAACCAAATGGGCAGAATTGAAGAAGCTGAAAAAATTTCCAACACTATTTTGCAAACTTACTCTACCAGTAACGAAGCCTATGCGTTAAAAGAGAAAAGAACACGCTTTAATGAGTTTGAAATACTGCGAGAAAAATACCGTAAAGCGCAGTTAAAAGAACTAAAAAATGACGCAAGCGGCACACACGTTAGTTCAAAACCAAAAATAAAAGTTATTAGAAAGAAACGTTCGCCAGAGGACGGTTCAACAAGCTTGGTAACAAACAACGAGCAAAAGACAGATAAAAAGCTCGCAACAGCAAATAACCAAGATGTAAATCCAGTTATAGCAAGAGAAGAGCAAGCTCAAGCATTGCCAAATACGCTCAGTACGCAAGCCGACGAAGCAACCGTAATAGCAAAACAAGTAACAACCCAAAAAGAAGAAGCTCCTAAAGTCGTCGCGCCAAGCAACCCTACCGATACATCGGCTGTTATGCTTGCACTTACTACTGAGCACGACTCTGCAGATTCTATAGTAGCAGCGCCTGAAAAAGCGCAACCTGTTTTAGAACCTCAAAAAGAAGTTATAGCAACAAAACAACCGGCTAAAGCCGATGACGAGGTAACAATAATCTCGTTTGGCGCACCTAAAACAGGCCAGTTTAATTCGCAGCAAACTAGTAACTACAGTAATTCTGCACCTGCAGTTACAAATCAAAAAAACAGTAGCGACGTGGTATTCTACGAAGCGACTAAAAACACAACCGTTTTTGAAAACAGTAACTATCAAAATAATGCTGATATTGAATTTAAAAGCTACGAAGCAGTGCAAAAAACTGAGCTTCCAATGCTTAATCCTAAAGTATCGCCTTTACGCGTGCCATTTCATGTAATTGCTGTTGGCGAAAACCTATTTAGCATTTCGGTGCGATACAATGTTAAACTACAAAAACTCCTGCAATGGAATGGTTTAAAAGAGTCGGATCGGGTAATGAATGGAAGTAAAATATACCTAAACGATCCTAATATTTATTACGAAATTAAAGCTGGTGATTCCCTTTACGATATAGCTACCCAGCGGCATGTATTAATTGATGAATTAATGCGATGGAATAAATTAAGTCCTGATATAGCATTAAAACCAGGGCACAGACTTTTACTAGTGGATCCAGACTCATACACATTATGAATGAAGAAAATACGCAAACACAGAGCGAACAGCCAACTGTAGGCCAAATACTAAAAAATCATAGAGAGCAAGCAAACGTTAGCATCGCAACTATCGCTGCACCGTTAAAGCTGTCTGAACTTCAAATTAAACGCCTTGAAAATGATGAATTTGCGTTACTAGGCCCTATCACTTTTGTTAAAGGCTATATAAAAAATTATTGCCGTGAATTAAAAGTCGATAGCGCACCTATATTAGCAATGATGCCGGCTCCACCAGAGCCGACCAAGCCCGCTAATATGCAAAGCTTTTCGCGCCGAACAGAAAAAGAAGCAAGCGACAGCCGTTTAATGTTTTTTAGTTATTTAATTTTAGCGATTGTTATTGGCTCATCTGCTTTATGGTTTTGGCAAAACGCCACCCCCATTGAAGAGCAAACCAGTAAAATAAACGTTGCCAACTCAATAATGAGTGAACGACAAGCAGCTCAACCCAGTATTTTACAGCAACAGCAACAAGCCGAAATTAACGACGAATCACTATTAGAATCAAAAGATACGCTTGAAACATCAACAAGCTCAGAAGCCGTTACAGAAATGGCTCCTATTACATCTAACAACGAAAGCCAAGAAGATGCTAGCAGTACAATTGTTATGAACTTTAACGGCGAAAGTTGGGTTGAAATTTACGATGGCGAAGGCGAAAAAATAGCATTCGGCGTTAAAAAAGCAGGCTACATTATGACCGTAAGCGGAACGCCTCCTTTTTCAGTTGTGCTTGGTAAGCATGACGCTGTAGACATTACTTTAAACGGCGAACCTGTAGATGTTTCTGCATTTCCTAAAAACCGTTTAGCCAAATTTACATTACCACTAGCAGAGTAGTCGCTATGTTTTCAGAATCCCCAATTAAACGCAGAAAATCCACCCGTATCAATGTAGGTAACGTCCCTATTGGTGACGGCGCCCCTATTGCTGTGCAATCAATGACCAACACCGACACCATGGATGTTGATGCAACCGTTGCACAAATTCAGGCAATACAAAATGCCGGTGCCGACATAGTGCGTGTATCAGTACCGACTATGGACGCAGCTGAAGCGTTTAAAAGTATTAAAGAACAAGTGACTATTCCGCTAGTAGCCGATATTCACTTTGATTACCGTATAGCCTTAAAAGTGGCAAAGTACGGCGTAGATTGTCTGCGCATAAACCCAGGTAATATAGGTAGCGAAGAGCGTATAAGAGCTGTGGTCGATTCTGCTCGCGAGCATAACATTCCTATTCGTATTGGTGTAAATGGCGGCTCACTTGAGCGCGACTTACAAGAAAAATATGGCGAGCCTACACCTGAAGCCTTATTAGAATCAGCAATTCGCCATGTAGATATATTACGCCGCCTTGATTTTGACCAATTTAAAATATCGGTAAAAGCATCAGACGTATTTTTAGCGGTAGGCGCCTATCGCTTACTCGCTAAAGAAATAGACCAACCACTGCATTTGGGTATTACCGAAGCGGGCGGCATGCGATCTGGCTCGGTTAAATCAGCCGTAGGTTTAGGTATGCTACTTGCCGAAGGTATTGGCGATACACTGCGAGTGTCGCTTGCAGCTGACCCTGTTCAAGAAATTAAAGTAGGTTTTGATATTTTAAAATCGCTGCGCATACGTTCGCGCGGTATTAACTTTATTGCCTGCCCTAGCTGTTCTCGTCAAGAGTTTGATGTAGTAAGCACCATGAACCAGCTAGAAGAGCGCCTTGAAGATATTATTGAGCCTGTATCGGTTTCGGTAATTGGCTGTGTTGTAAACGGCCCAGGTGAAGCACTCGTTAGTGATATAGGCCTTGCCGGTGCAAACCGTCGCTCAGGTTTATACATTAATGGTGAGCGCCAAAAAGCGCGTATTGACAACAACAACATTGTTGACCAGCTCGAAGGCTACGTGCGCGACTTTATTGCTCAAAAAGAGCAGCAAACACCTATCGATATTAAAATAGTCGAATAAATACCGTATAAAGCGCCAAACAGCGGTGTTTGGCGTTTACCTTTATGACCAGAACGCTATAATAGCGGGTCAATTTTTAGCATTCTTGTTGTGTAAGCATTTTTTATTACACATAAACAGCATTTAGGATTTATCAGTGGCAAAACAAATTCAGGCAGTTCGCGGTATGAACGATTGTCTGCCGGGCGATACACAAGTTTGGCAGAAAGTAGAAAGCATTTTACGCGAGACAGTAGCATCGTTCGGTTATCAAGAAATTCGTTTTCCTATTGTAGAATCAACCGACTTATTTAAACGCTCTATTGGTGAAGTTACCGATATAGTAGAAAAAGAAATGTACACCTTTGCCGATCGCAATGGCGACTTATTAACACTTCGCCCAGAAGGCACCGCAGTATGCGTACGTGCTGGCAACCAAAATGGCTTACTATATAACCAAGAACAACGCCTTTGGTACATGGGTCCAATGTTTCGTCACGAGCGTCCGCAAAAAGGTCGTTACCGTCAGTTTCACCAATTTGGTTTAGAAACATTTGGTATTGCCACAGCCGACATAGACGCAGAAGTTATTTTATTAACAGCGCAACTATGGGAAGCCTTTGGTATTACTGACCACGTTCGTTTAGAGCTAAATTCTTTAGGCTCTAACGAAGCGCGTGCAGATTACCGTGATGCGTTAGTAGCCTACCTTGAGCAACACATTGATGTGCTTGATGAAGACTCAAAACGTCGTATGTATTCAAACCCATTACGCGTACTTGATAGCAAAAACCCAGACGTACAAGCAATTTTAACTGATGCGCCTAAATTGTCTGAAAACTTAGACGCTGAATCAAAAGAACATTTTGAAAATTTATGTGAACGTTTAGACGCTGCTGGCGTCTCATATACGGTTAATGAAAAGTTAGTACGTGGTTTAGACTACTACAACCGTACCGTATTTGAATGGGTAACCGACAGCTTAGGCGCACAAGGCACAGTATGTGCTGGTGGTCGTTACGACGGCTTAGTTGAACAGCTTGGCGGCAAAGCAACGCCAGCAGTTGGTTTTGCAATGGGTCTAGAGCGATTAGTGTTATTACTACAAGCGCTTGAGTGTGTAGGTGACATTCGTCGTAATGCTGATGTATATTTAGCAGCAATGGGCGACAAAGCAAGCATTCAAGCTCCTGCAATTGCAGCGCAACTACGTAAAGACGTACCAGGTTTACGCGTTATGGTGCATGCGGGCGGCGGCAACTTTAAAAAACAATTAAAACGTGCTGATAAAAGCGATGCACTTGTTGCAGTGATTATTGGTGAAGATGAATTAGAAAAAGGCGTTGTGACCATCAAGTATTTACGCGAGCGTAAAGAACAAGTCACATTAGAATTAGAACAAGCTAAAGCGCTATTAGCTGAGCTTATTAACGGCTAAGCGAAAATTAGAGGTAAGAATGGATATTTATTCAACAGAAGAACAACAAGCAGAAGCCATTAAACGCTTTTTCCGTGAAAACGGCATTTCCCTTGCACTAGGCATACTTGTTGGCCTAGGTGGCTTATATGGCTGGAAAGCATATAACCAAAACCAAATTACTACCGCTGAAAAAGCATCAGATTCATATACAGCGCTTGTTGAAAGCGACGATGTATTATCTTCAGCTGATGCGTTTATTAGCGAAAATAAAGATACAAACTACGCAACACTTGCTGCATTTGTTGCTGCAAAAGACGCTGTAGAAGCAAAAAAATTAGATGTAGCAAGCGAAAAGCTAAGCTGGATAGTGTCTAATACTGAAAATACAGAATTAAAAGCAATTGCGATTACACGTTTAGCGCGAATTCAAATTGCACAAACTAAATATGACGATGCATTAACTACATTAAATGCACCATTACCTGAAGCATTCAATGCAAACGTTGCCGAGCTTAAAGGCGATATTTACACACAGCAAGGTAACAAAGATCAAGCACGTACTGCATACCAAGCAGCAATAGATGCGGGTGGATTAACAAGTAACCCACTATTACAAATTAAGTTAGATGACCTAGCAGTAACTAGCCCAGCGGCATAAGGTTTTAGGCATGAAAAAATTTACAACAGCAGCCCTTGCCCTATGTATGGCAACACTGATGGGTTGTTCATCAAGTGATGATGAAGATGAACTAGTACTTCCTGAAATTGTAAACCAATTTGAAACTGACGTTGTTTGGCAAGAATCTGTAGGTGATGGCGTAGAGCATTACTTTTCTCGTTTAACACCAGCTGTTTACAAAGATACTGTATATGTTGCTAGCCGCGAAGGCCAAGTAGAAGCGCTTTCGCTTACTAACGGCGATACCAAGTGGGAAACCGATGTACGCCAAGATTTATCGTTTTGGCCATGGGCTGACAACGGTAATGCAAAATTATCAGGTGGTATTTTGCAAGCCTATGGTAAAATTTATATAGGTTCTGAACACGGCTTTATCATTGCTCTTGATCGCGAAACCGGTGAAGAAGTTTGGCGTAAGAATGTACCAGGCGAATCACTGTCTAAACCGACAGCAGGCGATGGCTTAATATTTGTAAATTTAGGCTCTGGTAAATTGTTAGCCCTTCACCCAGATACGGGCGAAGAGCGTTGGAGTTTTGAACAAGAAGTTCCACCACTAACATTACGCGGACAAAGCTCGCCAACTGTTGCTAACGGTGGTGTATTAGTAGGCCTTGAAACAGGCAAGCTAAGCGTTTTAATTTCAGACAGTGGTTACTCAGCATGGAGCGCAGAAATTGCGGTTGCTAAAGGCGCATCAGAATTTGAACGCCTAGTTGACGTAGACACTCAACCGCTTATTAGCGGTCCATACGCTTACGCTATAGCTTACAACGGCAACTTAGCTGCTGTAGATATTCGCTCTGGCAACGTAGTTTGGAAACGTGAGTACAGCAGCTACCGCGAAATTGCGATGGATGCACAAACAATTTATTTAGTAGATAGCGATGGTGTTATTTACGCATTAGATAAAAATTCAGGTATTGAACGTTGGAGCCAACCCGCTCTACGTGGTTGGTACCTAACAGGCCCTGCAGTTGCAGGTAGCCACTTAGCTTTAGGCGACCAAGAAGGTAACCTACATTGGCTAAATAAAGAAACTGGCGAGCTAGTATCTCGAGAAGACTTTGACAGCTCAGGCTTTTTTGTTGAGCCAGTTGTTGCCGACGATAAGCTAATTTTATACACCCGTGATGGTGAAGTTAGTATGGTAAAAATACCAAACTAACTGACTGCTATTAGTATAACCTGCTAATAGTTAATTGTTTTTTGTAAGGCTTCGCACTGCGAAGCCTTTTGTTGTTTTTTAAAGAGGTAGTTTATGCTTCCCGTGATCGCTCTAGTTGGGCGACCCAATGTGGGCAAGTCCACATTATTTAACCGTTTAACACGTACTCGTGATGCACTCGTAGCCGATTTTCCAGGTTTAACACGAGATAGAAAATATGGCCAAGCTAGTTACGATGGCTATGAATTTATCGTGGTAGACACGGGCGGTATTGATGGCTCAGAAGAAGGCATCGAAATCGAAATGGCAGATCAATCTCTGCTAGCCATTGAAGAAGCCGACATTGTTCTGTTTTTAGTAGATGCTCGTGTAGGTATGACCGTAGCTGACCAAGCCATTGCTAATCACTTGCGTAAACAAGAGAAAAAGTGCTTTGTTGTTGCCAATAAAACCGACGGCATTGATGCAGATTCAAACTGTGCTGAATTTTACCAATTATCATTAGGTGAAATACATCACATTGCAGCTGCACATGGCCGTGGTATTACCCTATTACTTGAACAAACACTTCAGCCGCTTATTGCTGAACTAGCTGCTCAAGATGAAGAAGTAACAGGTGATGACGAAGAATTAATCGATCTTTACGAAGAAGGCGAAGGTGATGATACCGATCATCAAGCGTTTGCTGACAAACCTGTAAAGCTTGCTATTATTGGTCGCCCTAATGTTGGTAAGTCAACACTTACAAACCGTATATTGGGTGAAGATCGTGTAATTGTATATGATATGCCAGGTACAACGCGCGATTCTATTTATATTCCAATGACGCGTAACGACAAAGAGTATGTGTTAATTGACACAGCCGGTGTTCGTAAGCGTAAAAAAGTAAGTGACGTAGTTGAAAAGTTCTCAGTAATTAAAACACTACAAGCAATCGAAGATTGTAACGTGGTTTTACTTGTTGTGGATGCGCGCGATGGTATTTCTGATCAAGACTTAAGCTTATTAGGTTTTGCGCTTAACTCAGGTCGTTCGCTGGTTATTGCCGTTAATAAATGGGATGGCCTTGACGACTACGTTAAAGATCGTATTAAAACAGAGCTTGATCGCCGTTTAGGCTTTATTGACTTTGCACGCTTACACTTTATATCTGCACTTCACGGTACAGGTGTTGGTCATTTATTTGAATCGGTTGATGAAGCGTACGAGTCAGCAACTAAGCGTATTAGCACCGCAATGCTTCGCCGTATTATGGACATGGCTCAAGCCGATCACCAGCCGCCACTTGTTCGTGGTCGTCGTGTTAAGCTTAAATATGCGCATGCCGGTGGTTATAACCCGCCACGTATTGTAATTCATGGTAACCAAGTTCACGATTTACCAGATAGCTACAAACGCTACCTTATGAACTACTACCGTAAAGCACTTAAAATTATGGGCACCCCAATCAAAATTGAATTTAGAGAAGGTGATAACCCATTTGCAGGGCGTACTAATAAAGTAACGCTTTCGCAAAAACGTAAAATACGTGCGTTTGCAAAAGAAAACCGTAATAAATAAACTGCATAAGCGTTAATCTATTACAGAAAAACGGCGTACTTTTTAGTACGCCGTTTTTTATTACTGAAAATTAAGTAATGCTAATTGCACCAGCCGTTCAACTGTCGTGTCTTGAACATTTTTAGGCGCTTTGGGGTAATACTTTGATTTTGGCGGCTTAATAGTTATAAACCCATGATTGGTCGCCATTTCGTGGGCTAACAGCTTACGCTCTCGGGGGGTTAAATGGTTTTCGTGTATTTTTGCCAGCTCGCCGCTATCAAGCCATATGCCTGCACAACCAGGGCATTCGTCTATCTCAACCACTTTGAGCGGCGAAAAATACCGGCGCATCATCACAATACTTGGGCATTTAGGGCAATTTACTCGCGATAAGACTTCGCCCTCACCTTCGGTATAATTACTCAAATACTTAAGTAAAACCTGACCATGCTTTAACTCCGGCGAGCTAAATTTAAAAATTTGGCTGTTATCAAAAAATACGCCGCCTTGCGCTGACGTAAAAACAGTAATCCCGCCAACAAGTAAAGGTTCAAGTGGCGTATTACTACGAGGACAATACATTTAAAATTCCTTTTTATTTATTTTCTTTTACTCAAGTGCTTTATGAATAAGCCCAACAAGCGGGCCGGGCAATGTAATATTACCTGCAAGTACAAACTCATGCGCGTCATCTGACATTTTTTGCCATGTACGGCGAATAATACCAATCCATTTTTCTTCATTGTAATCTGGTTTTGCATTGGCAAACCCAAGCATATAATGTTCAATAAATACAAGGCTTGCTACATCTTCTACTAATTGGCTGTCTGGGTTACGTTTAATATTTTTTTTAGCGACCGCATCGTACACTCGGTTTTGCTCAGCTTCACCGTAACCAGCTTGCTTCATGAGCGCAACCACGCTGCTAGCATGAAATATATAAAGTGCACTGCGCCACTGATGATAGCCCTGTTTGTTCATTTCAAAATCACTACGTGGCGACTTCCAACGCTGAATATGCTGTGCACGCACTGCAATTTGCATGAGTTCATCGGCATCTGGTTTAAAACGAGTTAACATTTCGCTCATGCGCAAGGCGTATAAACTTTCTTTTGGAAAGCTTTGTCCATTGTGCTGCTCAGTATTAGGGTCTTGGTCGTTTGCTTCATCAATTAAGGTAATTACTTTATTAAACATGACGATCATTTTTTATAATAAGTTTTAGTCATTCTAAACGCTGATAAAACAATAAACTAGTACGCCAATCAGTTACGCAGTGAAATTTGTTCAATCAAAAAGTAAAACCAAGAGTTACAGGTTGTAAAAGTAAGCGCATTGATTAAGTTAACTTGGTACTATATTGAGCACAAATTAAAATAAAAAGCGCGATAAATAATAACTAACTCGCCAATAACGGATGACTATGTTTAAAAAAAGTATTCTAGCTATATGCTTAGCGGTTGCATCGCTACCAAGCTTAGCCGACACTAACACTGATTTAAAAACCATTATTGATAACCACTGGCAAAACGCCAAAGCTGAAAAAATATTTTTTCGTACCGACCCAGACGGCTGGAAGCCAAACGGTACATTGCCAAATTGGAGCGAGCAAGCCATTGCAAAGCGCCAAGCTTATAACAACAGCGTACTAAAAAGCTTAGCCAGCATTGACCCAAAAACGCTCAACAACGAGCAGCTAATGAACTACCGCTTATTTAAATATGAGCGAAAAACCGAGCAGCAAAGTTACCTTTTTCAAGATAAGTATTTTCCGGTTAATTTTTTAAGTGGCTGGCATACTTATTTTGCCGAAGCCCCCGCTAACATGGCATTTTTAACACCCGACGATTACAACGCATTTTTAATCAGCCTTGCCGACTACCCTCGCTTTAATCAGCAAAATATTGATTTAATGAAAGAGGGTATAAAAACAGGCTTTACTCATTACTGCAAAACCTTTGAAAATTACAGCCAAAGCATTAGCGTGCATATTGTTAAGCAACCTGAAAACAGTGCCCTTTACGAGCCCTTTACACGTATACCAAACACGTTTACAGCAGAGCAAAAATCTACATACCAAAACAAAGCTAAGGCCTTAATCAGCTCAAAAGTAGTACCTGCTTATCAGCATTTTTACGACTTTTTTGAGAACGATTACATGCCTAACTGTAGAGCGCAGCCGGGTATTTCAAGCGTTAAAGGCGGGCTTGAGTATTACAAATATGCAGTTAATTACTACACCACAACAGACGCCACGCCAAAGCAAATACACGAACTAGGCTTAAAAGAAGTCGCGCGTATAAAAACGCAAATGCAAAACATTATTGATGAAGTAGGTTTTGATGGCACATACAGCGATTTTTTAGAATTTTTAGCGACCGATAAGCAATTTTACGCAACAGACGCGCAAGACCTGCTAGAAAAAACCGCTTTTATTACGCAAAAAATGTATGGCAAGTTACCAACCTACTTTAATCATTTACCGCGTAATACCTTTACTATTAAAGGCTCAGCGAGTCGCGGCGCGTTTTATATGCCACCTGCTGATAACCGTTCCCCCGGCACTTATTTTTTAGCCTCAACACCTAAACTACAGCCTTTATATAATTTAGAAGCACTTAGCTTACATGAGGCAATACCAGGGCATCATTTACAAAACGCTATTGCTATGGAGTTAAATGTACCCGAATTTAGACGCACACTTAGCCACTCTGCATTTGGCGAAGGTTGGGCACTATACACAGAGCGCTTAGGTAAAGAAGCCGGCTTTTATCAAAGCCCGTACAGCGACTTTGGTCGTTTAGGCTACGAAATGTGGCGTGCAGTAAGACTTGTTGTTGATACCGGTATTCATGCCTTTGGTTGGAGCCGCCAAAAGGCTATTGACTACTTGGCAGATCACACTGCTTTGCCACAAAGCGCGGTGGAGGATCAAATAGATCGTTATATATCATGGCCAGGCCAAGCGCTTTCGTACAAAATGGGCGAAATAAAAATACGCGAACTGCGTGCAAAAGCCGAAAAAGAACTAGGTGCTAAGTTTGATATTCGCAGCTTTCACGACACCGTTATAGGCCAAGGCTCGCTGCCTATGGAAGTATTAGAAGACGTAATAAACGATTGGATAGCAAAACAAAAATCGGCTATTTAACATTCAAGGAGGCGGTATTATTTGCCGCCTCTTTTTAAAACCCTCTTAAACACCTCAAAACTAATCCCTACCCGCTTTTGCTTCGTAAACTTAATGATTACAAAAACCTGGGCAAACCTATGAGCAAACGCATTTTATATTGGCTACAAAACGATTTACGTCTAACCGACAACGCTATTTTTAGTGACCTTGCGTCGCAGCAATGTGCACTCGATATTGTATTTGTTATAAACCCGCACTGGTTTAAAAATAATAACTATCAACAAAAGCCGTATGGCGTGCATAAACAGCAGTTTTTAATGCAAAGCTTGTATGAACTCCAACAAGAGCTTATTGAGCGCGGGCAAACCCTGCATGTGCTTGAAGGCGAACCTGTATCGCTTTTGAAAGCGCGTATTAATGAGCAAAATATAGATGAAGTTGTATACAGCGAGCAATTTGGCCTGTACGAGCAACGCCAAATAAACTTACTCAAAGCACATTGCCCAAATACACAATTTACAGGAACGCAGCAAGACACACTCTATAAACAAAGTGACCTACCGTTTGATGTAAGCGAATTACCTAAACACTTTACCCCGTTTCGTAAAAAGGTAGAGGCCGCCACTAGCCCCATTTCACTTTCAACATTACCAAACGGTTTGCTCCCTCAGCCAATAACCCTGTGCGCTAAAAAACCTCTAGGGCGTATAGCAAATAATGGCGTAATGCATGGCGGGTTTAAAATTGCGCAAACACACTTAGAGCAATACTTTTCAGGTTTACTACCAAGTACTTATAAAATAACTCGAAACGAGCTTGATGGCTTTAATAACACCACAAGATTTAGTACCTGGCTTGCTTTTGGGTGTGTAAGTGCGCGGCAAGTTTATAAAGCAGTTGAGGCGTACGAACATAACCAAATAACAAACGAGTCTACCTACTGGATTAAATTTGAATTACTATGGCGAGAATATTTTAAATGGCATGCACTTAAGGCAGGTAAAAGCCTGTTTAATTTTAAAGGCCAAAAGCAAACAAAACCCCTTACTACATTTATGCCAAACCGCTTTGCTGCATGGTGTAATGGCTCAACACCCTACCCATTAGTCAATGCCATTATGAACGAGCTAAACGCTACGGGTTATATATCAAATAGAGCAAGGCAAATTGCAGCCAGTTGTTTAGTGAACGAACTTGGCCTTGATTGGCGCTATGGCGCAGCATATTTTGAACAACAATTGATTGATTACGATGTAGCCGCTAATTGGGGTAATTGGCAATATATAGCAGGTGTAGGCGTAGATCCGCGTGGTGGTAGGCACTTCAATATTGAAAAACAAACGTTACAGTTTGACCCGCACGCTGTTTACACTAATAAATGGCAAGGCAATAAAAATACCAGCACGCAGCTGGATACTTTAAACGAAGTTGATTGGCCAATTTAAGCCGCCAATCAACTTTTACCAAGTAACGTTTAAAACAACTCAGCAATACCCACATTAATAGCGTAACCACCCAAGGTTAAAAACAAAAATAAACAGCCTGCTAATAACAGCGGTTTTATACCCGCTTGGCGAATAGCGCCAACATGTGTGCGTAAACCTAAAGCCACCATCGCAATGGTGAGTAATATATTATCAAACCAAACAACTGCGCTTGTAGCCACTTGAGGAATAATAGAGAGTGAATGCACACCACTTGCCACAATAAATAACACCGCAAACCAAGGGATTGTAATACCCGCTTTTTGCTCGCCGCCAGGCGCGTTTATATTTGCATGCTTTTTACTTTGCCAAAACGATAAGCCCACTAAAAATGGCGCAAGCATCATCACCCTTAGCATTTTTTCTATAACGGCGGTATCTGCAGCATTGGCGCTTACAGCTGTGCCCGCTGCAACCACTTGCGCTACTTCATGAATAGTTGAGCCTACAAAAATACCGTAAGCGTGCTCGCTCAATCCCATGTAATCAAACATGATTGGGTAGGCGAACATGCTTAACGTGCCAAACACCACCACCGTTGCCACCGCTACCGATACTTTATGCGCCTGCGCTTTTATAACTGGCTCAGTTGCCATAACCGCAGCGGCACCACAAATAGAACTACCCGCGCCAATTAATATGGTTGTTTGTTCATCAAGCTTAAATACGCGCTTACCTAGCTGCACTGCCAAAATAAATGTGCCTAACAGCATTACAACATCGGTTAATAAGCCTTCCCAGCCTACGCCCGCTACTTGCGCAAAGGTAATTCTAAACCCAAACAACACAACCCCCGCTTTAAGCAATATACTTTTAGCGTAATCAACACCTATATCGGTTTGCGTAGCAATACGCGAAAACACACTGTTACCCACAATAATGCCAAGCACTATACCAATAGTTAAAGAGCTAAATTGCGCACTTTGCATTATGGGTAACTTACTTAATGCAACAGATGCCCCCGCCAAAACCACCACCAGCAGCATACCTAACCACCAGCGCGTATCGCCGTATTGCTTAGTATTAATACCCAAATTTTTAATAGCGCTAAGCATAATATTCCCTCAATTGAACAACGTTAAACTGTTGACTTCATTTTAAGAAAGCGCAAAATATAACTCCAATACATTAAAATCATGATTCGATAACTTAAAGTTATCGAATTTGAGAGGCACAATGAACTTGCATGCACTTCGGGTGTTTTATACGGTAGCAAAGCTTGGTAGTTTTTCAGGCGCAGCCGAGGCGCTTTTTATAAGCCAACCGGCTGTATCTAAAGCGCTAAAAGAGCTTGAGCACCAATTAAATATTCAACTTATAGAGCGTGCATCTAAAGGCAAAAAACTTACCTTAAGCGAGGGCGGCCAAGCCTTGTATGATCATGCACGTAGCATTTTTGCCATTGAAAAAGCCGCCATAGAAGATATTAAATCACGCACAGGGCTTAAGCGTGGCACGCTCGTTATAGGCACTAGTACAACCATTGCCAGCTATTGGCTACCGCCCTACTTAGCTAAATTTTGCGCGCAGTACCCTGATATAAAAGTAGAAGTACAAGTGGCTAATACAGCGCAAATTGAGCACGCCCTACTTGAATGCACTATCGATTTAGCACTGGTTGAAGGCACACCTACCGAGCCGCATATAATAAGTAAGCACTGGCAAAACGATTTAATGAGTGTCGTTATACCCAGTAACTTTAAGCCCGCTAAAAACTTAAAAGCCTGGTTAAACAAACAGTTTTGGTTATTACGTGAGCCAGGCTCTGGCACTTTAGAAATGTCGGTAAAGCTATTAGCACAACATGACGTACAAGCAGAGCAAAGTATGCAATTAGGCAGCAACGAAGCCATAGCAAGGGCCGTCGCTCAAGGTATGGGGGTCGCTTTATTGCCAAATGTAGTCACTGAAGATTTAGTGCAGTTAGGCAAATTAACACGCCTGAGCCAAAAAAATAACGAGCAACTTTCTCGGCCACTTTATCAACTGCATTATAAAGACAGACCGTCTTCACACGCTGCGCAAGCGTTCGAAAAAAGCCTGTTTAGTGAATAATGCTCGCAATCTATAAGTAGTAAGGCACCAGTAGCAAATTTACATAAAGTTTAATCTTTAAAGTCAAAATTTGAGCCCTTTAGTCTTTCTAATGCCTATTAGCTAAGTTAAAACTCACTTGTGTTACGTGATACACCTTTCATGCTTTACTATTAAATTAAAATAATTTTTAAACATGTGTTCAGAGCTGGTATCCCTTAAATCCACATCAAAATAGTAGCCGTCTTCTAAAACTTTCAAACTCTCTAAATCATTGCATATGCGTTCAAGAATTAAATATTTATACTTTGGAGTTATGCTTTTAATGTCATCCGGAATGAGCCCTTCAGCATCAAAATTCAAAACAACTCTTAAACTGGTACCTGAATAGCCATAGTTTACAAAACTAATTCGGCTATCAATAGATGAAAAAAAAGCGCTGTAGTGATCTTTATCTTCTTCGTATTCCCATTGAGAAGCATCCCCCCAAATCAAGACAAAAATAACGCCAAAAGCAGCTGCAGCTACAAACAATTTGTTGGCATTTATCATAAACCACAATTGAACTTTTTCAGATCGCATTAATTTCATAAGTCACATAACTTTTAAGTAAAAGACTAATAATCAAAACTAAAGTCTTGCTCATTCACATGTGTGGATAATATAACTAAGGTTAAGAAAAATACCTTGATGCTACACCAATGCCGATAAGTAAAATAATTAATAAAACCCAATATCTTTTTGAACCATCTAAATTTTCACCGCACACTGGGCAAGATGATGACGCGATTGAAGTCCCGTTAAGATTTGTCGTTTTAACTATTGGGGAGGTAATTCCTGATTTACACTTTTTGCACTTCATAAATATCCATATTAATTATAAATAAAATCGCGGGATGATGCTCACATAACGCTTACCTAATTGACGCTAAATGACAGGCTATAATTAGCAACAAATCAAAGAATGCCAAGTTTTATACATCCTTTTAATTGAATTGCCATAGCATAAGAATAGACCTTACAAACCCTTCGTTAAATCTTGTGCCAATGTGCCCGTTGGCTTTTCAATTACGCGTACTAACTCTTTACCATTATCTTTTACTATAAACGTTGGGGTGTATTGCAAGTCGTTAGCCTGTGCAATACCTGCATCGTCTTGCTTGTTGTAACCTACGGCCACATATTCAATGCTTGCAAGTTGTACTTTAGATTCATCTAGTAACTTAATTAAACGCGGCACTTCGCGCTCACTGTCGTGGCACCACGTGCCAAATAATACAATTAGCTCTTTACCTTCTAGCTTTTGCATTAACGCAATGTCTTGTGCTGTTGGTGTATACGCCTTGTATTGCTCGTTAAACTTGTCGTAGTCGCTTAGCAGTGCTTGCGTACTTATCTCGCCCGAAAATGGCGCTGTAGCAGCGCAGCTTACAAGCGGCATGCTTAAAGCGCACAGTAAAATTAATTGTTTAAACATAAGGTTGCTCTTAATTTAGGTATTAATTTAGGTATTAATTTAGGTATTAAACGACTATACCCAATATTGAGTGTGGAGTGAACAACTCAAAACCGTTACTTTTTATCCATAAAAAAGTTAACTTGCGATAAGTTAGTTAAATATTCTCGCCTTACGTTTTTATTCTCAGCTAGCTTATCTAAATCACCAATTAGGGTAACTAGTTTATTATGAGAATGGCTGCTTGTTTTTTTAAACTCGTCTTGCTTTTCGTCACTCTCAACACGCTCTTTTTTATTCATGTTGTAGCTGTTTTCGTTTTCTTCAAGCCAAATATCGTCAATTAAACGAATGTCACTTTTGCTAATGGTTTGTTCTTGCATCGCCATTTGCAGCTCGTATTGATTGGTTTGCGGATTAAACTCAAACATTTTTGTATCAACATCAACCTCGTGAGACTGAACAAGCCCCAAAAGTTCTTTATTTTTAACCGCAGTACCTACGTTATAACTCTCTTCTTTGTTGTAGTAATCAGGGCGACTGTATTGATAATCAAAGTGGCTACTTACATTTTTACTTTGCGTTACACTGCTAAGCTCCCCTAATTGGCTTTGTTCAGTCGCTTGGCTTAGCTCAATTGTACTTTTAGGTTGATAGTCGCCGTTATCAAGCGCATAAGAAAACGTGGCATCAAAATCAGCGAGCTTAGAAATCCCCGCACCCAATGTATTTGGCGCTTTATTACTAAGCCCTTGATAACGGGTATCGTTTGTAATCATGTTATCAACCAAATCGGCAACCATAGCGCGCCCGTCATTAAATTGCTGTTCTGCAAGTGACTCCAAACTGCTATAACGCTCAGCAGCCGACGACATACTCGCAAAAGCGCCTTTAAACAATGCAAAACCTTGTTGCATTGCCTCATCGCCACTTTTACCAAATGCAGATGTTTTATCATCTTTAGTACTGTTTACTCGGCTATCTTCTAGGCTTTGATCTAGCGACGCTAAATACCGCTGCATTTGCTGCGTGTCTTTAGCGCCAATGGTTGACATACCGAGTGCAAAATCAATGTCGTTTTGCCCACCTGCGGCTGTAAACACAAGTGCTTGCTGGTTTGATGCTTCATCAATGGAGTAACTCAAATCAAGCGTGTTCTGGGCAGTATCAAGCGCATCATTTTGCGTTGTCGAAAACGACACATTAAAACCGGCTAACTGTTCACTATTAAAGCCCGCTAAAAAGTCTAAGCTCATGTCTGCTTGGTTTGGCACTATAAGAGGATTGAATGAATTTTCACTCACTTTAAAAAACTCATCAGCCATTTCGCCAACACCCGCCATAACCTGCGTTAAAGCGCCATGTTCAGCCTCAGATAAATTGCCATTAACTTCGTAACTTATGCCAAAGCCATCTATCGCTTCACCGGTTTCTTCGTCATAACCTTGCGATGAGTTAAAGGTAATGTTTATAACATCACCTTCTTTAGTTTTTACCGAGAGCTCAAACAGGTAGTTATCGTCATCCTCGTATTTTGCGCGATTGAGGCTTTCCATGTAGGGATTAAGTGAGCGCTCAACACGTTGCTGACTTGAGGCTAAAAACGTTTTTTGCTCATGCCCAAGCTGACCTAAACTCGATAAAATATCGCTGGTATTAGCATAAGCACCCTGAATATTTTTAACCGACGTATTTAATCGCTCAATTAATTGGGTACTGTTTTCGTTTTTTAATAACCCCTCATGCTGAGAGCTTATTACGGTGCGCAGGGCGAGTTCTTCATCGGAGAGTTTATAGTTAAGCGTGCTAGGCGTACTTGAAATAGTAAATAGCGAGGTAAGTTGCTGTTGTAAAATATCCCCTACTTTTTGATTGCTAACTAGTGCTTCGTCAATAGCTTCGTTATTTAGCTGGCTTAATAATTCATCGGATATTTTGGGGGCGTTAGTTTGTAAATCATTAATAGCTTGAAGGTCGCTACCGGTTAGCAGCGAAGGACTCACAGAGGTTTGGTTAGCGTTATTAACTGATTGGGCAAGTAAAGTGCTTAAATTAGACTGGCTGCCAAGTGCATTATTAACCATGATTATCCTTAACCGCTTAACCCTATTAAGTAATTTATCGGTCATTTGGCTAGAAGCTTTAGCTACAGTTAATTAAGCTAAAAGCAGAAAAAATTAATACTTAAATTCAAATAATAATGGTCTGCTTTTAGGGAGCAATCTAAATTAACCCTCTTCTTCCAACACAATATTTCGCTCAGCTAAGGCATTTAATAATTTTTTACTCGGCTCGCTATTTTCTAAACCAATTATTTTAGTAAGATTAGGTAGTAAAGCTAAATCATCAATTGCTTTGTTCGTTACTTTGGGTACTTCATCTCCCATTCCGGGATCCCAAAATGGATGCATGTGTTCTAAAAATACAGCCCCTCCACCCAAACCACTGTCTTGATAAAGCTGCGTTACTTTTTCGAGTAAAGTCATCGGTATTTCTACGTTTTTAAAGTACTTTTTAACTTCAGCAATGCACTCATATCCATCTTCTTCTCGATCAATTTCGCGTTTTATATACTCTTTGGCAAATAAATCTAAATCAAACTTTGGTAAGAGGATCTCTTGTCGATACATCAGCTCTTCAATAACGAGTAACTTAAAATTAAAATCACGAAATAAAATGGTTGGTTTATTATTAATATTAAACAATTTAGGTGTGTTTTTTAAAGCATCAGCTTCTAAAAGTAACGATTTTAAGTGTGTCACTTTAGCTTTATCGGTAGTGGCTTTAAGTAATATGTCTAAGCTTTTCCGAGTAGGGGCTGAAACGGTAATTCTACGCAGAGCCGTTTTAATATTTTTGTTGTATTTTTCTTGGCTAACTGCATCTATATTATCTAATTTTTGTTGATAATCGTTAATTATACTTTGTTTTGCGCCCTTTGCTTTAATGTGATTTAGGTGTTCTTGAATATGTGCTTGTTGTGTTTTTTTACCTTCAATCCCAAGCGGGCATAGTATTAAATTTTCAATTAAATAATCCATCTCAATATCAGAAAAATCAAAGTCATTAATCAGGCTTTTAAAAATCAGAGGTGCGTTTTTATAAAACACATCTGCAGGCTTTGCAAGCATACTTAGTAGTTCTGAATGCATCCAGCCGTAACTGCTATTTCTAGCATGCCTAACAATGCTCGAATGTAATAGCTGAGTAAACTCGTTTATAACATCTGGGTGAAACTCTTCAAAAATACCCATTATCAAATTACTATCTTCATCTGGAAATGCTCGATAAAAAGAAGGAAGCAATAGCGCTATATCAACTTTATTGAGTTCATACCGCTTGATAAAATCTGGAGTGTAACTGCCTACTGAAAGATAAAAATATAGCTCTATTAAACCTGAAACAACTAAGTTAATTTTTGTATTTTGCTGATGTACCCGTTGGTGTTCAATAAGTTCTTTTATTTTAGTTAGTATAGTTTGGTGATATTTTAATAACACCAAAGCATTTGGCGAATAATCTGAGCTACTTACAGTCTCAATAAACGTAGCAAGGTACTCAACCTCAAGTGTGTCAGATAAATCTATGGTTGAAAGCCAATTCATCATTGCGCTGTATATTTCATCTTCAATGCTAAAATCAGCCCTCATTAAACTACGACATTCTGGCCAATCAATGAGCCCTCGATCATATTGCCTTTTAATGGTTGCTTGCTGTTCTTCTATTAATTTTTTCCATTGCGCATGAATGTTTCTTACTGTTGCTTTATTTTTTTTATTAGGTACACCTTTTTGAACAACACCAAAATTAGGGTCACGAATTAAATCTATATTTTTTTGTATCTGAGAATGTATAGTCAACATATTTACTCGGTAGTCCTTACTCGAAAGATATTTTTGTGGGGTTATAGGGTATTCTTTTTATTTATTAGCAAACTGCAGACAACTTAATCGACGAACCATCACCATAATCATCATGAACCATAACTAATACTGGAATAGGATAATCCCAGCCTCCAGCCTTCCACCAGCTCTCAGCCAGCCATTGTTTTGTTAGATTAGCAATTAAGTAACCCGCGTTGAACTCTTCATTGATATAATATTTCTCATCAAAATGAGGTATAGCATAATCACCCGAAAGTAACTCCACTGATTTACCAGAAAATATTGAAGCATCAGCGCTATTTATCTTTTTTTGTTTTCCTTCGTAATATATCCAAGCTGAAGGAGTCTCCATACAATCATCACCTAGAAATATTTGAATCTCAGCACCTAAAACAGATTCAGGAATTGAAACTGTAAACAACTTCTTGAGCTCGCGAATAAAACAAGGTGATATCTTTTCTAATGAAACTAAAAACTTAGCTTTAAACTGCTCTGAACTTAAACCAAATGGCACCATACGTACTTCTCCCAACAACTAAACATTAAGCCAGCTGATACCGCTTAACATACTGATTAAACTTGTCTTTTATAATTTTATTTCAATGTTTTTTTGTAGATCAGGGGTTGACTCTAAGAATAACTTCCACGCGCCAAGAGCTTCTTTAAGCTGCTGCGTAGATATATTTTGAAAATAGCTATCGTCTAGTAAAGAATATACTTGTGCATTGTGTAGCGTGAATTCAGTTCCCCATCTTTCGCGGTTCCAGTCAAGAAAGCTACATTCACTTGCTAAAACAGAGTTTATTCTCTTTATTCCTTCATCAATCCAAAAAATAGTTTCACTGTAATGTAACCCACCATCATCTAATAAAAGACTTAACAATACACTCTTACCATTACTGTTTACATTTTCACAAGAGCATATTGGTACAATGCGACCAAACTGAATTCGCCAAGAAAAATTTATTTTCATAGCCCACCCTAAATACATTTGAAATTAAACTAGGGGAATATAAATATTCCTTTAAAGTCAAAACGAGCTTATTTATTAAGCATTGAATTTATACTATTTAGGAATTTTTAACTCCTCTTCTATGATATTAAAAGCAATTACTGGAGAACAAAAATATAAAATTTATCTAGCTTTTTATTCTTTGTACTAAAAAGTCGACCGCCGCTTTTACCTTTGGTACTAAATAGCGCTGCTTTTGATACAACAAATAAACCGCCATAGTCGCATTTTGGCTTATCGCTAATTCATGCTCAAACTTAAGCTCTTGCAACTGGCCAGACTCAAGGTATGAGTCGAGCGCCCACCGAGTTGACATTAAAATGCCCTCGCCATTACACGCTTTTTTAGCCAGCCACGACCCGTTATTTGAAATAGCGACCGCAGGCCCAGAAACGTCGTGCCATTGCTCATCCACTTTACATAACCAAGGCGTTGGCCCCGCTGGCGTTTTAAAATAAAGACCACTGTGGCCCTTTAATTCCATAACATTAGTAGGTACACCGTATTTTTGTAAATAGCAGGGTGACGCAACAGGAATAAAGCCGTTATCCATTAGTTTTATTGCCAACACGCGTTCATTTGGCGCATAGCCACCGCGAATCGCAATATCAACATCGTCACGCCCAAGTGTCGACAGCTCATCACTTAAGCTAACATCTAATATAATTTCGGGGTATAGCGCGCTAAATTCATCAAGCAGAGGCAGTAGCATTTTGTCACCAAAACTCACCATTGAGCTTATACATAATCGCCCCATTGGTGTTGTTTGATAACTGCGCACAGTTTCATGGCTTTGCTCTAGCTGATTTAATATTTGCTGAACATCGTTATAGTAAATTTGCCCAACTTCGGTCAATTTAACTATGCGGGTCGAGCGCTTTAAAAGCGTCGCCCCTAGGCTTTTTTCTAAATCAGCAACTCGCCTCGACAACGACGAAGGCGGCACATCAAAAGCTTTGGCGGCTTTGGTAAAACTGCCCGTTTCAACCACCTTAATAAAATACCGTATGGCTTTTAGTTGATCCAAGTCGCCTCTCCATTAAATAAAATGCTTTATTGTCTTAAAGACAAAAGTGATTCGCATTTTCCCCTATATATAAGCAAATTAAAACAAGTAATAATGTACTCAACCTAAAGACAGGGACTTAAATTGCATTTTTTGGCAATGAGTATCTTCACGTTAATAATGGAAAGCTGACTTATGATTACTTTGCACGGTTTTGCTGCTAGCAACTATTACAACCTAGTTAAACATGTACTTTTACACAAACAACTGCCATTTAAAGAACACCTTGTTTACGGCGGTAGCGAAGAGTTATTAGCAATCAGCCCTGCAGGCAAAGTGCCTGCAATCACAACAGCTAACGGCCTTAATATTTCTGAGTCAAGTGTTATTTGCGACTTTATAGAAGAGTCGTACCCACAAACCCCGCTATACCCTGAAGATGCAGGTGAGCGCGCAGTTGTACGTCAAATTATGAAAATGGCAGAGCTTTATTTTGAACTGCCGAGCAGACGGTTCATCCCTTATGTATTTTCAGGCGCTGAAGTACCTGAAACCACTAAAGCCGAAGTACGCCAAGTATTAACGCGTGGCGTAACCGCTTTGAGTAGCGTGTGTAAGTTTTCACCTTGGATTGCAGGCGAGCAATTTACAATGGCAGACATTTACGTTTATTACGTAAACACCATTGTTAGCGCCTTTGGCTCAAGCCAGCTTGATTGGGATGTACTTGCACAAGTACCCGGCATGAAAGAGTGGAACGAATCAATGAGCCAATTAGCCATTACCCAAAGCATAGAGGCCGATCGGCAATCAAATATGGCTGAATTTATGCAAAAAGTGAAAGCGCAAATTCAAGCAGCCAACGCTAAATAACGCGTAGCTACAAAAGTATCTATTCTAATTTTTAATTACTAAGACAGATCGCCAATACAATAATGCTATTGGCTTAACAAATTTAATTCTTTGCAGGAAAAACCTATGACAAATAAAAATATCCAACTTACTTCAACTATCAGCGAAGACAATAAACTTACACTTGCCTTAAAAAACATCGAGATGCCAAAGCCAAATGCCGATGAAGTTGTTATTCGTATTGAAGCTGCACCATTAAACCCATCAGACTTAGGCGTTTTATTCAGCGCAGCTGATATGTCTACTGCAAAACAATCGGGTACTGATGAAAATCCAGTAATTACTGCCGATGTTCCAGCTCAATTTATGCCATCACTTAAAACTCGTGTTGGAAAAGCAACCCCTGTAGGTAATGAAGGCGCAGGCACCGTAGTAGCTGCGGGGTCATCACCAGCTGCACAAGCGTTAATGGGTAAAACCGTTGCAGTAATTGGCGGCGGTACGTATCGTCAATTTATATGTGCCAATGTACAAAGTTGCCTAGAGCTAAAAGAAGGGACTACTGCTAAAGAAGGTGCATCATCTTTTGTTAACCCACTTACCGCACTAGCAATGGTAGAAACCATGCGCGCCGAAGGCCATAAAGCTATTATTCACGCCGCAGCGGCCTCTAACCTTGGCCAAATGCTAAACCGTATTTGCATTGCCGATGGCGTTGATTTAATTAATATTGTTCGCAAACCAGAACAAGAAAAATTACTGCGCGATATGGGTGCAAAATATATTGTTAACTCAAGCAGCGACACTTTTCTTGCTGACCTAACAGCTGCAATAATCGAAACCGGTGCAACTATAGCGTTTGACCCTATTGGTGGCGGCCAACTAACAAGTGACATTCTTAACTGTATGGAAGTTGCAGCTGCGCGCGATATGAAAGAGCACACAATTTATGGCTCTGATACATTTAAACAAGTGTACATTTATGGCGCACTAGACCGCGGCCCTATTACACTAAACCGTAACTTTGGTTTTGCATGGGCTGTAAACGGGTTCTTGTTATTTAATGCCTTAGGTAAATTAGGCACAGATACAGTAATGAAAATGCGCAAACGCGTTGCTGATGAAATCACCACTACATTTGCGAGTAACTACACGCACGAAGTGTCATTAGCTGAGGTATTACATTTACAGTCAATCGCGGCTTATTCTAAACAAGCCACCGGCGAAAAGTACTTAATTAAACCTCAAGCTTAATTAAATATTCTTCGTTAAAAATTAAAAAGCAGATGCTAATTAGGTATCTGCTTTTTTACGTTTAAATATACGCACTCTACTATTGCTAGGTTTGCAGTTAACGCGTCCTTAAAAGCCTGTCATAAAACCATCACAAAAACGTAATTTACTGAATGTTTACACATTGTTTGCACCTTTTATTCTTATAGTTTATCCACTTTAATAAAATAATAAGCGTGCCTACATGAATATAAAACCTTTTATATTTTATTCAGTTATTGCCTCTACTACATTATTGTATGGCTGCGGCGGTGCTGAGCAAACTACCGACACTAGCACAGAGCAAAGTACTGATTCATCATCAACAATCACGTCAACTGGCTTAGTTATAAATGAAATTGTCGCAAGCCCAAGTGATACCTCCTACGATTGGATTGAGCTATATGCCACTGAAGATATAGCCGATTTGTCGGTATTTTCACTTGTTGATGATAACGCCGACAGAGAGCCTCAAGCATTACCCGCAGTAGCGCTTTCGCAAGGAGAGTTTATTGTTATTCAAGCCATTGATGAAACCGACACACCGCCCGATAATGGTTATTACGTTACCTTTAAACTAGGTAGCGACGACGCTGTTACGCTTTATGAAAATAGCACTGCGGTGTCTGTACTTGATTGGGAAGAAGGCGAAGCCGCTGAAGGTTTTAGCTACGGCTTATACACCGACGGCACCGGCACCGCGCAAACATTAACACCAACACAGGGCGCAGCTAACCAAACAGCCGACACCTCAACACTTGTTACCACGCTAATTGCTGAAGATGCCCCACTGCGTATAAACGAAGTAGTAGCAAAAGACAGCAGCGGCTCCGAGGACTGGATAGAGCTTTATGTAACAAGCAGTAGCGATGTTTATTTAGCTGACTACACACTAAGTGATGACAATAACGAGCAATTTGCCCTACCCGATATTACTTTAGCGCCCGGTGAGTTTTATCGCATTTACGCCAGCACCGATGATTTAGGCGACCTCCCAAGCGTAGCGTTTAAATTAGGCTCAAGCGATACCGTAAGCCTTTACAGTAACAATGTAATTATAGAGCAGCTATCGTGGAAAAAAGGCCAAGCGCTTAGCGGTTACAGCTATGGCCGCTACCCAGATGGCAGCGATGCAACAGCGGTATTAACTCCAACAGAGCTTAGCCAAAACAGCAAAGCAACTCACGGACCACTCGTTATTAACGAAGTGGTGGCAAGCGCTGCAGACGATGGCAACGACTGGTTTGAGCTATACAATAACAGCGAAAATACTATTAACTTAGGAAACTACCAAGTTATTGATGAAAGCGACGACATAGACCCAGTAACCCTGCCCGACATAGATTTATACGCAGGCCAATACATTACTATTTATGCCACCGATGAAGATCCAGGCACTTACTACGTACCCTTTAAACTAGGTAAAGAAGACGAGTTAAGCTTAATACTCAACGATGAAGTAATTGACTACATTGATTGGGACGAAAGCGATGTAGCCACAGGCTTTAGTTACGGCCTAAGTAACAGCACCGACTTTACTCATGCGTTTTTAACCCCTACTCCAGGTAGTGAGAATACCGTTGCAACCGCATTTACACCCACAGCTGTTAATACGCTTTCTATTACAATTACCGACGAAAACTGGCAAGACATTCTAGATAACCCACTTGATGAGGAATATCACGAAACTGCTATTACCTTTAATGGAGTAACACTCGATAGTGTGGCTATTCGCACTAAAGGCGGCTCAAGCTTAAGCAGTGTTGCCAACTCTAGCAGTGACCGATACAGCTTTAAGGTCGACATTAACGAATACGTGTCGGGCCAAAAGTTTTTTGGGCTAAAAAAATTCACACTGCAAAACTCGTTTAACGACCCGTCGTACATGCGTGAAGTAATTGCCTACGACCTAATGGATGAAATAGGCGTACCAACGCCTGAGCATGCTTACGTTAACTTTTATGTAAACGGCGAACTATTTGGTTTGTACTTAATGGTAGAAGCCATAGATGGTGAGTTTGTAGAAAAACACTTTGCCAACAGTAACGGCGATTTATACAAGCCTGATGGCACAGGCAGCGATTTACTATGGCTAGGTGACGACATACAAAGCTACACCGACATAAACTTACAAACCAACGAAGACACCACCGATAACGGCGCATTTATTAACTTTGTAGAATCGCTCGATGACGGCGAAACCAGCGCCATAGAGGTAGATACACTTTTACGTTATATGTCGGTTAGCACTTCGCTTTCTAATTTAGATAGCTACCACGGTACGCTTGCTCATAACTATTATATTTACGATGACGATGGCGTATTTAGCATTTTGCCATGGGATTTTAACGAGTCATTTGGCACCTTTAACATGAATTGTAATGGCGTAGATGTAAGAGAGCTCTACATTGATGAGCCAGTAAGCGGCGCATTAAATGAGCGCCCGTTAATTGCTAATGTATTTGCCGAGCAAAGCAACCTTGATGTGTACCACAGTTACTTAACGCAACTTATTAATGGTTCACTTTCAAGCGACACATTTAGTGCCCGCGTAAATGAAATAGCCGACTTAATCCGTGAGCACGTACAAAACGACCCCACTAGTTTTTACGGCTCAGATTACTTTGAGCAAAACCTAACCTCTACTACGGGGCAGTTTTACGGTTTAACGTCGTTTATGCAGTACCGCGTAGCAAATATGGCCGCGCAGCTCGATGGCACATTGCCTTCAGCCGGCGACGGCAGCGGCTTTTGCTCTAGATAAACAACCCATCCTTCATGCAGTGCCAGCACGCTGGCACTGCACTCTGTAACTTTGCAATTTAATAATCTGAGAAAATTATGACAATTCAAGCACGTTTAAAGGATGAATTTTTTGAAAAGGATACTTCAATCTCACCAGTAGCAATTACTGCAATAAACACTAAAAATAAGCAGGCCCAACCTGAAAAGCCAACCGCTGATAGCCCATTATCAACATTAATTAACGAGCTACTCACCCCGTTTGAAGGCTACGGATTAAAAGATCTTAATAACGCCAACTTAATGAACCGTGTAGACAGCAAGTTTATGCTGCCACTGTCTTTTTTACCTGAGCTACTAACTCACTTACAAGGCCAGTACAGTGTGCTTGATATACAAGGTAAGCGTTTATTTTCTTACTATAATCAGTACTTTGATACGCCCGAGCTTGATTTATACAAAGCCCACCATAACGGTAAGCTTAATCGATACAAAGTGCGCCAAAGACGCTACGTTGATACCGCCACCGAATACCTAGAAGTAAAACTAAAAAACAATCAAAGCCGTACGGTTAAAACACGTATCAAGCTCGAAAAAAACAACGAGCAAGCTCATTGTACTGAGTTTATGAAAGAACAAATGAAAAACAGCTTTGCACATTTAAACGTAACCCAACAAAGCGGCTATAACCGTATAGCTTTAGCCAACGAAGAAAAAGCCGAACGCTTAACGCTTGATTTTAACCTGTGGTACAACACCCCAAAAGGCGATAACAAAATAACCCTACCGGGCTTTTTTATTGCCGAACTTAAGCAACGTAAAAAAACAAAACACTCGCCATTTTATAAGCTGATGAGCAAACACCACATATTCCCTGCCTCGTTTAGTAAATACTGCATTGGCTGTGCTTTGCTCTACCCCGAGCGCTTAAAAGTAAACCGCTTTAAACCCGTTTTAGCCCGTTTAAAACACCTTAACCGCACTAACCCGCTTTTACCTTTAGAGAATAATTAAAATGACAAAATTAGATCTTATTTTTCTTTCCCGTTTTTTAGTAAACATCCTATCGCTGGCTGTACTTTGCTATGGCTGTTACTTTCGCATAAGTAAAAATGCAGTGGTGGCAGGCTCGTTTATTTTATTTGGCGTAGGCGTTTTTATTATTACCTTTTTGCTGCATGGCGTTGATATGTCAATGGAATTTGCATTTGGTCTATTTGCCGTATTTACCATGCTAAGGTACCGCACTGAGTCTATTTCGATTAAAGAAATGACTTACTTATTCCTTGTTACTGCTATTGCTTTACTTACCTCTGTAGGGCAAATGAGCTTAATTGAGCTAAGTATTCTTAACGGCATAATTTGCTTAATTGCCTTTGTAATTGACTCAAGCATATTTGTAAAACGCTACGAAGTACAAAGCGTTTGCTACGAGCGCATAGAAAACATAACCCCGCAAAACCAAGCCACACTCATCAACGATTTAAAACTGCGCACAGGCCTAAACGTAGTTGCTGTAGACATAGAGCACATCGACTTTTTAAAAGATGTAGCCCAACTAAAAGTGAGCTACTTAGCCGAAAAACAAACAAAGGTAGCCTAACATGACCTCTAAACTAACTATTTCTACCGTGGCGCTTTCAACACTTTGTTGTTTTGTTAGTAACGCAAGCTTTGCCAAAATTAACGATGATATAGACCTAAGCGGCTATATCATGCTCGACTACAACAAGTTTGATACCTCATTATTAGAGGAGCAATACGACAGCAGCAGCTCAGAAAGTACCTCAGAAATACGCCGCGCTCGCCTAAGTTTTAAATCAGACATAAGCAAAGACTGGAAAAGTAAATTTCAGCTTGGCTTTGCCGATGGCGAAACCGAAATAAAAGACGCCTACCTAGAATACTCAGGCTGGAGATATGCTGATTTAACCATAGGCCAGCAAAAAGAAGGTTTTGGCCTAGAAAAACTAACCAGCTCTCGTAATTTATTAATGCTTGAACGCAGCATGATAAGCGAAGCGTTTTCGCCAGGGCGAAGTTTAGGTATTAGCCTTTCAGGAGAGATAGCCTCAGTAAATTGGCAACTTGGTTATTATCAGCCCGACGAAGACGAAGCAACATCAGCTATTACAGGGCGGGTAGCCTGGGTGCCATGGCAGCAAGATACCAACCTATTACACTTAGGCGTCGCATTTAGTGAGAGGCAGTACGACGGTAACGAATTTAGAGTAAATGAGCCACTTGAAGTTTATACCGCCGACTCATTAATAGAAGGCGATAAAATTAATGCCGATAACCTCTCGCAGCAAGGTATAGAGCTGTTATGGATTAAAGACAGATTGACCATGATGGCCGAGTGGCAACAAGCACAAGTAACCAGTATTGAAGAGTCAACCAATGATTACGAAGGCGGCTATTTGCAATTTGGTTATCAACTAACGGGCGGATACCGCAAGTATAAAAACGCAAAACTAGGCGCAAGCTCAGAGCCAGGCTGGGAGCTCACTGGCCGCTATAGCTTACTTAAGCTCAAGCAAGAAAACCAAGACGCAAAAACCTACGCACTTGGTGTTAACTACACCGTAAACAAAAACATAAAGTTTATGGCCGACTACATTAAAGCCGACTACTTTGAAGCGGGTGGTACTATCACATCGGGCAATGCAATCTCATTAAGGCTGCAATATTCGTTTTAATGCGCTTGGTGTTTAGTCGTTTAGCCTAAAACTATAAAGCCCCTGTGTTAAACGTTACGTTTAACACAGGGCTATTTTAATAGAGCTGTTATAAACTCTCTAAAGGTAACTTATCAGGCTGGTACTTATCCCACTAATTACAGTAAGGCAATTTAAGCTTGTGAGCTTGCCACTCCCCTCGTTCATTAATGGTGACCGTTCAATAAAAATGAACAGCTTAAATTAGTGAACAAAACTTGACTGGCGTTCAATTTATATTTATGTTCATAAACAATGAACAGTTAAATTTAGTGAACAAATGATGGGCCACGAGATAATACAGGCAGCTATTGAGAAATTAAACTTGCAGACGAGTTTAGGCGCAGAGTATAAAGCTTTTAAAAAAGAGTGTACTGAAGGCGAACTCGCTTTGCCTAATGTTAAAAGCAATTTAATTATTAAATGCAAAAAGCACCTAAATATAACCACCTTACAAAAGTATATTGCTGAATTAAAAATAAAAAATCAGATAACCAATGCCCTATTAATTACTGAGTACATCAACCCTAATCAAGCAGCTCTATTAAAGGAGCAAAATACATCCTTTATAGACCGAGTTGGTAACACGTATATTAATTGCTCCCCAATTTATATTGATATTCAGGGAAATAAGCCCGAAAAAGCCCACAATGAAATAGCCTTAGCCAAACAATTAGGTAAGGCATTTCAACCCAAGGGTATGAAAGTAGTATTTATGTTTTTAGTGCAACCGGAGCTGGTAAATAAACCCATGCGCACAATTGCAAAGATGGCCGAGGTTGCACTGGGAACGGTTAAACAAGTAATTGACGATTTAATATATCAAGAGTTTATAGTTCAAAAAGACCAACACACTAAAACAATCAACAATTCAAAAGCTTTACTAGAGAAGTGGTTAAACGCTTATCCTGTAACTGTTGAAGCTAAATTAAAACAAGAAATCTTCACTACTGATAACACGGAGCTACTACAAAAACTTGAACTAAATAATGTAAATGCCATATGGGGAGGCGAATATGCTGTTCAACAATATGATGATTATTTAAATACAAAAAATTATCTAATTTACGTAAGCCCTGAACATAAAAAAGTCATTTTAAAAACTGCACGATTACGAAAAGTAAAAGCAGAAGATAATATAAACGATGCAGTAACAAAAGTAGTTTTAGTGGAGCCATTTTTAGCTATAGAAAAACTTGTTGGGTCAAAGACTCATTTAGCACACCCGTATTTAATTTATGCTAATTTATTAGCTAGTAGAGACACAAGAAACATAGATGCTGCAACGAGGTTTTATGAAAAGCACATCGCTTAATGTTGTTGGTAAATTACCACGAGGGTTAGTTGGCCTTTATCAAAAAATAAACGCCCATACTGAAGCATTAGGGATCCCTTACCTAGTCATAGGTGCTACCGCCAGAGACATTATACTCCACCATGGCTACGGTGCTGCAATTGAGCGAGGTACAAGAGATATTGATTTTGGTATACAAGTCCAAAACTGGGACCAGTTTGAACAGTTAAAGGAGCATCTGCTAAAAAATGGTTTTACCCCTGATCAAACAAAAGTACACCAGCTAGTAACTACCGTTCCTAGCGGTGAGCGCTGGGAGATTGATATTATTCCATTTGGAAATATTGCTGGTGATGGTAACTCTATTACTTGGCCGCCACAGCACGATATTGGAATGTCAGTAACAGGCTTTAACGAAGCATTTAAACATGCCCTAGACGTAGAAATTGCCAATAACCCCAATCTTAATATTAAAGTTGCATCGCCTGCTGGGATGCTATTGTTGAAGTTAATTTCATGGCTAGAAAGGGAGCATAGCGTTAGACGTAAAGACGCAATGGATATTTTTTATCTCACTAGGCACTACTCAAAAATACCTGATATCGCAGATTCACTTTATGAGGATGACTTTATGGACGCTCAAAACTATGATGAACATAAAGCGAGCACAATGAAACTAGCCACTGATGCTTGCAGCATCGCTAACGAAGAAGTTCTTTCATTCATTAATGAAAAATTGTTCAATATTGAGTCCAAAGTAGATAATTTAGTACTAGATATAAGCAGAGCAGTTCAAATTGAATATAGTGATGCTGAAGAGCTTTTAAGTATTATTTCTGAGCAGCTAAATACTGCTTAACTGTTTCAATAGCTCCTTTGTTTTATATATAAAGTAATCGCTATTGAAACCGCCGGATGCAATTTTCTTATTCCCATAAGTTACTAAAACAGCTTTGCTTATATGTTCTTTCTCATTCAAGCTTGGAACAGGGCTTTATATAAGGCGAGGCTTTGATAAGTGAATTTCCAATAGGAAGTTGGAATATTTCCCATTCAATGCTGGAATTGAGCTTATTTCTCAATTAACGCTGGAAGGGATCACCCGTACGTTGCTAGCCACTCAAGTACATTAAAGGTTTAAGGATATAGTTAATTTGATAGGCGTGCTCTGGCAAACTTCGCTAGTGCGACATCAGCAGGCACTGGCAAACCTTGATGTATGAAGTCAAAATTTGACTCTTTTGACCCAAAAATTGTTGGCTAAAATAGGCGACGCAGGAGCAAAAGCCCACTGTTTTTAGTCCTTATTGATTTTCTTGTATGGATAATAAACCCATAAATTAATTAATACTTTAACCAAGTTCGGGTAATGTGAGGCCCAAGCTTTGGCTGCAACCAAAGCCTTTTATACAGTAGTTCGATTGATTGAAGGCTCCT
>NZ_JACJEP010000026.1:0-56009 GCF_014164135.1 Pseudoalteromonas sp. SG45-1 | reverse complement strand
CTGCTCGGTCAGTTTATACTGCAAGTATTCGTAGATGTCCGCTTCGCGGTCACACACCGATATCACGTTCGCCATTTGTCCTTGCAGCCGCTCTGCCATCGCTCGTGACGCTGACTCCCACTTGTCACTTTCTTTTTCTTCGTAAGAAGTCGTCGCGTGTTTTTCTCTTTTTCCAATCGTGTTGATATCACGACTCCAGCGAGACTGTTCAATTAATCCCACAACTTGCTTTGTCTCTGGCGCAAACAGTAATACGCTATGAGCTAACAAGCCTCGTTGTTTTGCTCCTCGTCCGACATGGCCCAAATCATCTCGAATGGAGGAATGTTTATAAATTAGTGTGGTCGTGTCTTCTAATGCGAGCAATAAGTTATGACTTTTTGCTTGTTCAACCGTGGCTTTAAAGCCTGACTCTGCTATAGCCGTTGCGTCAATATTCTCGTTGCGAATAAAGCGGTAGGCACCTTCCATATCGGCGGGGGATTGAGTGATGTTTACAAGTGGTTTTCCTGGTTCATTTGCAAGCGTTGATGCTAACTTTACCAGACGCCCTGTTCTTCTTGGATCACCTAAGTCCGATTTACCGAATTGTTGTTTTGCCCAATGAGTATGTTCGTTAATCATAATGTGCCCTCAAACAAGATTTGAAGATCTGATCATGACATTGAAATTTAGTTCAAAAAAATCCCCGCTAATTTCTTAGCAGGGATTTGTGTATAGGAGACAGCTAATTAGCGCCTTTTTGATTATTGTTTAATTTTTATAATTGCCACTCTCTGGCTATCAGCTCACTTGGTTGACTCGTTAACCACTCTTGCGGGCGTAAGTAATACTTATATAGGTTAGCTTCTGGGCTACTTGGCTCTGGTTTATAGTTATATTCCCAGCGTGCAAGTGGTGGCATAGACATTAATATAGACTCAGTGCGCCCGCCACTTTGTAATCCAAATAAAGTGCCCCTATCCCATACTAAATTAAACTCAACGTAGCGCCCGCGACGATAAAGCTGAAAATCACGTTGTTGCTCTGTGTATTCGTCATTTTTGCGACGTTCAATAATAGGTAAATAGGCATCTAAAAATCCATTACCCACCGATTGCATAAACGCAAAACTCTTTTCAAAACCAAGTTCGTTTAAATCGTCAAAGAATAAACCGCCTACTCCGCGAGTCTCATCTCTGTGCTTTAAATAAAAGTACTCGTCGCACCAGGTTTTGTATTTTGGATAAACGTCGCTGCCAAAAGGCGCACAAATGTCGTGAGCAACTTGATGCCAATGTTGTACGTCTTCTAATACTGGATAAAAAGGAGTGAGATCAAACCCGCCACCAAACCACCATATTGGCTCTTCGCCTTCTTTTTCGGCTATAAAAAAGCGCACATTGGCATGACTTGTTGGTACATGAGGGTTTTTAGGGTGAATAACTAACGACACACCACACGCATGAAAGCTGCGCCCTGCAAGCTCTGGTCTGTGCGCTGTTGCCGAACCAGGCATTGAAGCGCCAAATACATGAGAGTAATTAACTCCGCCTTGCTCTATTACAGTGCCATTAGTGGTTACGCGTGTACGACCACCACCGCCTTCTGCTCGCTGCCAGTTATCTTCTATAAATTTAGCACTGCCATCTGCAGCCTCCAAACCTTGGCAAATAGTGTCTTGCAAAGCCATAAAGTATGCTTTTACTTGATTTAATAATTCGCTTTGCATATTAACCTCTAAATATTTTGCCAGTCATGGCGTCTTTTATTGTGCTTGGTTGAGTATTACCACCTAACGGCTCGTCAACGTAAAAGCCAACTTGTTCTGCAAATTGCGCTTTGGCTTGCTCAATACTAATTACCGTTTCTTGACCGGTTAAGTTTGCACTGGTTGATACTAATGGCTTGCCAAACTCTTGGCACAAACGCTTTACTGTTGGATGGTTTGTTACTCTTACCGCGATGGTATCAAACTGCCCTGTGAGCCATTTAGGCGTATTTTTAGATGCAGGCATAACCCATGTAATTGCAGCAGGCCAACTCGAAAAAATATCAGCGCGTTTATCCATTGGTATTTTTGCATCATCTACGTATTTTAATAATTGTCCGTAGTTATCAGCGATTAAAATAAGCCCTTTTTCAACCGGGCGCTGCTTAATAGCTAATAGTGCCTCAACGGCTTGTTGATTATCTGGATCACAACCTAAACCATATACAGCTTCTGTTGGGTATAAAATAACTTCGCCTTGCGTTAAGCATGTTATTGCAGTGGGCGTATTTGAAAGGTCTGACAAAGTAGTCTCCAGATATAATTAAACGTTATTCAGTTGGGGTGAGCTTATGCATGCAGCTTTTTTGTGGGCATTGCAATAATATGCCGTTTGCCATATTTCTTTCTATGACGATAGGCCAGTCACATTCAGGACACGGATGTTCAACCGGTTTATTATTAAGCGTGTATTTACAACTTGGGTAGCAATCACAAGAATAAAATACTTTACCAAACTTATTACTGCGCGCGACTAAATGACCTTTTTTGCATTTAGGGCAACTAGGCAAAGTATCTTCGCTTTGCTTTTCTTCATTTTCGTTAGCAATATAATGACACTCTGGATAACCCGTACACCCAATAAACATACCATAGCGGCCATTTTTAACCACCAGCGGTTTTCTACACTCAGGACATGCAGAATCTTCTAATATTTTGATTTCGTTACTGTCGTGATGTGCCAGCGGCCTAATAAAGTCGCATTTGGGATAACTTGCGCATCCTAAAAAAGGGCCTGATTTACTATTGCGGATCACTAACTCTGAACCACACTGTGGGCATATCTCGTATTCTTTTTCGAGGGCGTGCTTGTTCGCCGAGAAAAGCGAATGGTCGATTTTACTCATGGTGATCCTAATAGGTTGGTGAATTTTCGCCTAATATACCCAAACCACTTAAAGATACAAGCAATGCCGTGCTTATCCTTTTAAGTAATTTGAGTACAATCAAGATAATTATCTCTAATGAAGAAGTTCGCTGGGTTCATCAAAAATCAAATCTTCCATTTGCTCATATGCCTCTTCAGAGCCAGGAACGTTAAACAAGATCATAAGTACAATCCACTTTAAGTCTTCTAGGCTTATAGTTGGTTTATCGAGAGAGGCTAAACAGTCCATTACCATTTCACGTGTTACATTGTTAATTACGCCTATTTGTTCAATAAACATTAAAAAGCCACGACACTCAGCGCTGAGCCTTTGGCATTCACTATCGGTAAATATACGCACAGCATCTTTAGGGTTAGCAATAAGATAAGGAGACTCATCGCTGTGTTGTAAATCGGCTAGTTGCTCTAACCAATCAAGAGCTTTAAATATCTCAGGCTTATTAAAGCCCGCACGCAGTAGCTCATCGGTTAACTCATTTTGCTCTGCAAATATATCCGCTTCGCTATGAATGTAATTTTCAAAAAGATACAAAAGAATATCAAACATATTACCTTCCTGCGCTTAACTTGATGTAACCATCTAACACTCGCTCAATCTGATCGTCTAATTCTAAATCGAGCAACCTACTGAGTACTTTATCTATTGGCCACTGCGCACGACGCACAATGTCATCTACACTGGTTACTTCAAAGCCAATACTATTTAAAACCTCACATTGAGAATTGGCTTGAATCGGCTGCTCTTTATTAAATACATTATTGTCGTAAGTGAAACTCACCTCATCAAGAATGTCAGCCACGTTTTCTACCAGCTTAGCACCTTGCTTTATTAGAAAGTGACTTGCCTGCGCTAACGGGTTTTTAATAGAACCCGGTACTGCAAATACCTCTTTATTTTGTTCAAGCGCATAGCGTACTGTAATTAACGAACCACTTTTAATTTCAGCCTCAACAATAAGTACTCCTAACGATAACCCAGAAATAATACGATTACGGCGCGGAAAGTTATGCGCATGAGCAGCTGTGCCTGGTAAAAACTCACTCACCAGCAAACCGCTTTCTAAAACTTGGTCTGTTAATAGTTTATGGCGTTTGGGGTAGTAAATATCAACCCCAGTACCAAGCACAGCTATGGTTTTACCTGTACCAGCAAGAGAACCTTTGTGTGCTGCACCATCTATTCCCCGCGCCATACCTGAAGTAACTGTAATACCCGCCAAAGTTAACTCGTATGCAAATTCTGAGGCTATTTCAAGCCCGGTAGGTGTAGCATTACGACTGCCAACAATTGCAATTTGTGGAGTTGATAATAACGAGACATCTCCCCTGCAAAATAGTAATAAAGGCGCACTGGCAATCTGCCGGAGATCTTCTGGGTAAAGCGCATCAAAAATACAGACAACAGTAATGTTGTTCAGCGCTATTAATTGCTCATAATGACTGACTTGTTGCCAATTGGTGTTGAGTAAATTACTCGCTTGATTAGCGGTTAACCCAAGCTGTAAAAGCTTGTTATGAGATAAGTCGAATAACGACCCAAGGGAATAGTTTGTAGATAGTGCTAAAAGGGTTTTTATACCCAACCCTTTACACATATAAAAGGCAAGCCAGTGGGCTAGCTTGCCAGATGACTGATCCATGCTCTCTCCTAGAGCACCGACTCGCTACTTCTTAATGAATAACTGCAATATCTCCAATGCGAATTGGGTGCTGGTTTTTAGTTATTAATGCATAACTTACTTTGTCATACACTTTAAAGACAATTAGCTCACCAACTTTTTCTTTAGGCATGGTCCACGTTGTGTTTTGTTCGTCAGACTCATCACCAAATAATTGGCTCACATCAGATAAAAGCTTCTCATATTTACTAGAATCTTCTGGGTAACGAGGGCCACGAGGACCATCAATAACCGTTGGTGATTGACGCTCTAGATCTAATACATGACCCGCTTCTATATTTTGTTCACTGCCTAAGTTTAGCACCACAACATCCATTGTGCTGAATTCTCTAACTTCGCGTGGTGAAGCAATAATATTACCTGTTACAGGTTCTGAAGGGCGGTGTATATCAAAGTACGCAGGAAGCATTTGGCCTTCCATTGCCGGCATTAAAAAATCACCTTGCTGTATTTCTCGTTTAACAGACTCAACGCGTAATGACGAAGGCACGCCATTTTTCTCATCGCCCGCTCTAAAAGCACGTGCTATACCCACGTAAGATGCACGCGTTGCTAACACTTCACCGGTTAAATCAGTGTAGGGGTCACCTTTATGGTAAATAGCATATGCTTTATGTACTTGTAAGTCGCCTTTAACATATAAAATATGGCCTAGCGTTTGTGTTTTAGTATTTTCGTTTGCACCTAAAATATAAGGTTTACCTTTAATATCGTCACTGTTCATTGCTTGCTCGTAACTGATATAAGGTTTGATCATTTCAAGCGGCAAAGTAGTAATAGCATCACGCCCTTTTGGTGTAATACGACCCTGAGGAGATAGCTTTCTATATCCTTTATTTATCACTAAACGTGGGTTTCCATCTGCATCGTATATCAACGCTAATGCATCACCGGGGTAAATTAGGTGTGGGTTGTCAATTTGTGGATTCATTTGCCAAAGTTCAGGCCATAGCCAAGGCTCATCTAAATAGATGCCAGAAATATCCCAAAGTGTATCGCCTTTTTTTACAACATACTGTTTTGGTGCGTCTTTTTTTATTTTAAGTACATCAGCAACTGCGGGAAACGCAGCGCTTAACGTAAGCATGATTGCAAGTAGTGGAGATTTCATCGAGCTTCCTTGTATTGTTTTTTCATTATTATTGCCCAAAACCTGTTAAAGGTGAACGCGAATGGCTAAAATAAGAGCATACAATACCCTAAATTAAGCACAAGTGAAAAAGGTAACTATGGCTAGGTTAGAAGTTTTAAGATTTCCAGATGAACGTTTACGTACTGTAGCAAAAGATGTTGTACAAGTTGATGACACAGTACGCCAAATTGTAAAAGACATGCTAGAGACAATGTACGATGAAAATGGCATTGGTCTTGCGGCCACGCAAGTAGATATTCATCAACGAATCGTTGTTATTGATGTATCAGAAGAGCGCAATGAGCCACTGGTATTAATTAATCCACAAATCATAAAAAAAGACGGCTCTACCGTTAGCGAAGAAGGCTGTTTATCAGTACCTAACTCGTATGCAAAAGTAGATCGCGCAGAAACAGTAACAGTCGCAGCACTTAACGAAAACGGTGAAGAATTTGTACTAGATGCAGATGAATTATTGGCTATTTGTATTCAACATGAACTAGATCACCTTCAAGGTAAGCTATTCATTGATTACTTATCTCCATTAAAGCGCCAACGTATTCGTAAAAAGCTTGAAAAAGAAGCCAAGTTTGCAGAACAGTAATAAGCACCTTAGGAAAACTCAGTGACTCGACCATTACGCATTATATTTGCCGGTACGCCGGACTTTGCCGCACGTCATTTACAAGCGCTGATACAAAGCGAACACCAAATAGTGGGTGTATATAGCCAGCCAGATCGCCCTGCAGGTCGTGGTAAAAAATTAAAAGCCAGTGAAGTGAAAGAGCTAGCGCTTGAGCACAACTTACCGGTTTTTCAGCCACAGTCATTAAAAAATGATGAAGCACTAGCTGAGCTAACAAGCTTAAATGCCGACATTATGATTGTTGTAGCATATGGCTTAATTTTACCTAAAGCTATTTTAGAAGCGCCACGTTTAGGTTGTTTAAACGTGCATGGCTCTATATTACCGCGCTGGCGCGGTGCTGCACCTATTCAACGCGCAATTTGGGCAGGTGATGAACAAACCGGCGTAACAATAATGCAAATGGATGAAGGGCTAGATACCGGCGATATGCTACATATAAGCCGCTGCCCTATTAGCACAACAGAAACTAGCGCAAGCTTATATACAAAGCTTGCTGAGCTAGGTCCAGATGCGTTAATTGAAACCATTAATAAATTAGCTAATGGTGAGATCACCCCTGAACCTCAAGACGATGAACTTGCTAACTACGCTAAAAAGCTTTCTAAAGAGGAAGCTGATATCGACTGGTCCATGAGTGCGCTTCAAATCGAGCGAAACATTCGCTCTTTTAACCCGTGGCCAATGTGCTTTACCCAAATGGGTGGGCAAACAGTAAAGATTCATCAAGCGCAGGTTATGCTGCAATCAGGTGATCCTGGGCAAATTTTATCAAGCGACAAAAATGGCGTAGTAGTGGCGTGTGGCGAACACGCTTTATGTATTACGCAATTACAGCCGCAAGGTAAAAAACCAATGGCAATTAACGACTTTTTAAATGGTCGTAGTGACTGGGTTACTCCTGGCACAATATTAGGCGAAAACAATGAGTAATGTTCCAAACGTACGAGCGCTTGCCGCTGAAACTTTATATAACGTAGTTGATAAAGGCGCATCGCTTAATCAAGAACTTCCATTTGCAAGCCAAGGCTTGCCGCCTAAAGATAAAGCGTTGCTACAGCAAATTTGTTATGGCGTTTTACGCTACTTACCGAGCCTTGAAAATTACTGCCAACACTTAGTAGAGCAGCCATTAAAAGGTAAACGTAGAATATTTCAGTTTTTATTATACGTAGGTATTTATCAACTGCAGCATATGCGCGTACCACCTCATGCTGCCATTTCAGAAACGGTTAACGCACTGGCTCAACTACGCGCTTTAGGATTAAAAGGACTGATAAACGCCATTTTACGTAGCTTTCAGCGCCAACAAGCTGAGCTTGAAGAAAAAGCGAAGCTTATTCCGGTATGTTTATACAACCATCCAAATTGGTTTATTAAACAGGTGCAAACAGCCTACCCAGATAGCTGGGAAGCACTACTTGAAGAAAACCAGCAACAAGCGCCGATGTGGCTTCGTGTCAATCAAGCCCAATTTAGCACGCAAGAATACAGCGACATGCTTAGCGCTAACGATATTGAACACACCTTAAACCCTGATTTTATTGATGGGATTAAGCTTGCCAAACCACGTGATGTATTTTCGTTACCTGAGTTTGATACAGGTGCATGTTCAGTACAAGATGCTGCCGCACAACTTGCAGCTCGCTTTTTAGAACCTAAAGCAGACGACTATATTTTGGATGCCTGCGCAGCCCCTGGCGGTAAAACATGTCATATTTTAGAGCTTGCTGATGCTGATGTACTTGCACTTGATAGCGACTCAACTCGCCTTGAACGTGTTAAGCAAAACTTAACTCGTATTGGCTTAGGTGCAGACCTACAATGTGGCGATGCATCGCAACCACATACCTGGTGGGATGAAAAATTATTTGATCGTATTTTACTTGATGTGCCTTGTTCGGCCACTGGCGTAATTCGCCGTCACCCTGACATAAAATGGTTACGTCGCGCATCAGATATCGAAGACTTAGCCAAGTTACAAAGCGATATTCTTGATAGCATTTGGCCACTGTTAAAACCAGGTGGCACATTGGTATATGCTACGTGTTCGGTTCTTCCACAAGAAAACCAACAGCAAGTTGCTAAGTTTTTAGCTAATAACGATGATGTAGAACATATACCTCTACACGAAAACGATACCGTAACAACGCCAGGTTTGCAGTTACTGCCCGGTGAAAGTGATGGATTTTATTACGCTAAGCTAGTTAAAAAAGCCTAATAGCCGTACACTAAATAGTTAGCCATTTATGAAACATTAAATGGCTATTTTTTTAATTAAATTATGATCAATACCACGGGTAAATAATGAAAATAATTATACTCGGTGCCGGGCAAGTTGGTGCTACGCTTGCTGAAAACTTAGTTGGCGAACAAAACGAAATTACCGTTGTTGATATAGACGGTAACCGATTACGTGAACTTCAAGATAAGTACGACTTACAAGGGGTTATGGGCCACAGCGCGCATCCTGATGTATTACGCCGCGCAGGTGCTGAAGATGCCGATATGATTATAGCGGTAACCAGTTCAGATGAAGTGAACATGGTTGCATGCCAAGTGGCATACAGTATTTTTAAAACGCCTACTAAAATTGCTCGTATTCGCTCAGAGCAATACTTAAAATACCGCGAAAAACTTTTTCAAAACGATGATTTACCAATCGATCATTACATTGCTCCCGAAGCACTGGTCACTAAGTATATTCGCCGTTTAATTGACTACCCTGGTGCTCTGCAAGTATTGCAGTTTGCTGATGGCATGCTCTCGTTAGTAGCCGTAAAAGCTTACTATGGCGGTTTACTTGTAGGTTATGCGTTATCTGCACTTAAAGAACATATTCCTAATGTAGAAACTCGTGTTGCCGCTATTTATCGTCAAGGTAAAGCAATAAAACCATTGGGTACCACCGTTATTGAAGCCGATGACGAAGTATTCTTTATTGCCGCTACAAAACATATACGCGCAGTAATGAACGAGCTACAAAAACTTGAGCGTTCGTACAAAAAAATTATGATAGCTGGTGGCGGTAACATTGGGGCAGGCCTTGCCCGCTCACTTGAAAAAAACCACACCGTTAAACTAATTGAACGCAGTAAAGAACGTGCTGAGCAACTCTCAGAAATGCTCGATAACACGGTCGTTTTTTGTGGTGACGCATCTGATCAAGAACTGCTCTCAGAAGAGCATATTGAACAAGTAGATGTGTTTATTGCCGTAACCAACGACGATGAAGCAAACATTATGTCAGCCATGCTTGCAAAACGTATGGGCGCACAGAAAACCATGGTGCTTATCCAGCGTGGTGCTTACGTTGATTTGGTACAAGGCGGCGAAATAGACATTGCCATATCGCCACAACAAGCAACAATATCAGCGTTATTAACGCACGTACGCCGTGGTGATATTGTTAATGTGTATTCACTGCGTAAAGGTGCGGCAGAAGCCATAGAAGCGGTTGCTCATGGTGATGAAAGCACATCTAAAGTTGTTGGTCGCGCGATTGCCGACATAAAACTTCCTGCGGGTACAACTATTGGCGCAATAGTACGTAATGACGATGTACTGATAGCTCACGATGATACAATTATTATGTCGGGCGATCATGTCATTATGTTTTTAATCGACAAAAAACATATTACCGTTGTAGAAAAACTATTCCAAGTAAGTGCTATATTCCTTTAACTAGTTACGCTAATTAGTTAATTTAAAATACAAAAAAGCCGCTGACTAAGGCGGCTTTAGTGGAGTATCTTCGAATATTGATTACTGTACCTTTGAAAACTCTTCTTTAGAGATTTCACCATTTCCATCAGTATCTAAATCATCAAAAATCTTCACAAGTTGAGGGTTAACCTTCGCTTCTTCCATTGTAATCGCACCGTCGCCATCTGCATCAAAAGAGGCAAAATCTACTGCAGCATATGCTGCTGATGAAGATGCTAAAACGATAACTGCAAGTGTTGTATTGAATGTTTTCATAATAATATTCCTAGTAATATGGGAAGTCCTTTTCAAAGATCCCTGACTGTGAAAAATGTTTAATCTGAAAAAAGATTAGTAATTAGCGAATTCTTCTTTAGAAAGCTCGCCGCTACCGTCGGTATCTAGCTCAATAAATTCAGCCATTAAATCGGTATCGACAGCCGCTTCGCTTGGGCTAATTGTGCCGCTACCATCGATATCAAGGCTGTCAAAATCTGATGCTGCAAATGCAGCTGAAGAAGATGCTAGTACTATAAGTGCTAATGCTTTATTTAAATGTTTCATAACTTAATCCTTCAATGTTCTATCAAAAAAATTGCTTCGTTTAACTTAAAACGTAATTTTTCACTTCCTTGTTATCCTCTTTCGTAAGCTCCCTTGCCTACTTAGGTTGTCTTTGGCAACTCAGGATAAATACTTTTTAATTAAGCTTCTGAAAATTCTTCTTTTGATAACTCACCATTTTGGTCAGTATCAAGCTCAGAAAACATGCTCATTAATTTTGCGTCTACTGATGCTTCTGCTTGGCTAATTGTGCCACTGCCGTCTACATCAAGTGTGTCAAAATCTGTTGCTGCAAAAGCGGCTGAAGAAGATGCAATAGCGATAAGTGCTAAAGTTTTATTAATGCTTTTCATAATATGTATCCTTCAAATTTATGTGTGTGCGATTAAGAATTTCACTTTGAATCACGATTTCGTTCAGTACACCCTGACTATTACAACTTAAATGCCAACATTGAAAAGCTATTAACTTTCAATAAGTTAAAAGTAAAACGTACAATAAGTAGGAATTTTCAGAGTCATTACTGTTGCCTTTTCGCAACACACTTTAGAGGTGAAAAACTAAAGTCATTAAAAACAAATAGTTATGTTTATATAAAAAGATACATTTTAAAATGTAGAGCTATAAAAGGAGGGATTTTAAAAAATAATTAAGGTTAATTTTAACGAAGTAGCTATAACAACAAAAAACAAGCCATAACAAAAAATACGTAAAACATTGTTTTATATGAATAATATTTTTAATTATATAAAAACAAAAAAACACTTTATAAATACTCACGTAAAACGACATTTTGTTGCAAATAAGCGAAAAACGATTTAGTCAACGGTGGGCTCAAGCGCAGATGGGTCTATAAAATGCTCTTTCATAAAGGTTTTCATTTCATCCTCGCTTGCTAGTAGCTTAATTCCGCAGTGCACACCTGCGACATGCTCTTTAACACTGCAAATTTCACCTTCAAAATCTTTATCACTACTATTGAGTACGACAGTGCATTGCATATCTTTAATACCTTCAGCTTGCTGATCGCCTCTAATATCAAACATTACACCAGTGAGTGAAATGTCTTTAATAAGGCCTTCAAGCACTCTATCGTCACTTAGTTTTAGCTTTGCAGGTAACAAGGTAGGTATGCGTGTTTGCGAGCGTAGCGCAAATAGCTGCACTTGCTTAGGAAAATTAATAAAGACGAGTTTAGCGGGATGAGAGGCTACTGACATAATTTGCTGGCGAAACGCAATAACTTGCCCGCCACTGCCTTCAATCAGTGCTCTTACAACAACCATTACACCATCACGTAAATAGTCACTCGCTGCAGGTAAACGCTTAGCATTGGGATAATTTAAAATAATAAACTGTTTATCGAGTAAACCAACTAATTCAGTTTTAACACGCTTACTGCTTGTAGGTGTTAATATTTCTAGGTCAACTAAACTGCCTACACCTATATGCTTTAGCTTTTCTAAATTTGTTGGCATATCCCTTTTTCCAATATTTTGTAATTTAAAACTTAAGCCGCTCGTTTATCCACGCCAAAAAGTAGGCGTAAATAACACTAATAAAGTAAATATTTCTAGGCGACCAAACACCATTGCAATAGTAAGCAACCATTTAGCACCATCGGTTATAGCACCATAATGCGACGCTACATCTCCTAAGCCAGGCCCTAAGTTATTTAAACAAGCCGCAGTGGCTGAGAACGCAGTTATGTTATCCATACCCGTGCCCATAAGCGCTAACATGATAATAATAAATACAAGCGCATATGCAGAGAAAAATCCCCACACGGCTTCTACTACTTTGTCTGGCAACGCCTTACGACCCAGCTTGATTGAATATATAGCCCGTGGGTGCACTAAACGATTGAGCTCACGCACGCCCTGCAAATAAAGTAAAAATACGCGCACTACTTTCATACCACCACCGGTAGAGCCTGCACAGCCACCAATAAAGCTCGAAAATATAAGTAAAATAGGTAAAAACAAAGGCCATGTTGAAAAGTTATCAGTAGCAAAGCCTGCTGTTGTACTCATTGAAACAGCTTGAAATAACGCCTGATCGAGGGTTTCATCGCCATTAGCAAATATTTCGTTAGAGGAAAGTACGGTAAAACAAATAACCACCAGCGCTAATTGAATACACAAAAACACCTTAAACTCTGGGTCTCTAATATAAACTTGTATATTTCGGCTCGCCACTGCGGCGTAATGCAGGGAGAAGTTAACAGCGGCAATAATTAAAAAGAACACACAAATAAAGTTAATTACAGGGCTGTCAAAGTGCCCCATGGAGGCGTCGTAAGTAGAAAAACCACCTATCGCCACCGTTGAGAATGCATGGCATATAGCATCAAACCACTCCATTCCCGCAGCCCAATAAGCCAGCATACAAGTAATAGTCAACGACACATAAATATACCAAAGGTGCTTTGCAGTATCGGCAATTCGCGGGGTCATTTTAGAATCTTTTACAGGCCCTGGTATTTCAGCGCGGTACAACTGCATACCACCAACACCTAGCATGGGGAGTATAGCAACAGCGAGTACGATTATACCCATACCGCCAAACCACTGGAGTTGCTGGCGATAAAACAATACCGACTTGGGTAAATACTCAATACCGGTAAGCACCGTAGCGCCGGTGGTTGTTAAGCCAGAAAATGCTTCAAATACCGCATCGGCGAGCGATAAGTTAGGTTCTTGTAAAAAGATAAGCGGCAAGGACGCAAACGCCCCAAGTACCAGCCAAAACAAAACAACAATTAAAAAGCCTTCACGTGCTTTTAAATCACCGTTTTCATGGCGGTTTGGGTAATAAGCCATCATGCCAATAACAACACTAAAGATAAATGCTAAAACAAAAGGAACACCACCACCGTCTTTGTATATTAAAGACACCAGTGCCGGAGGCACCATGGTAATACTAAACAGCGCAACAAGTTGGCCAAGAATTTTTATGATGGTACGAAATTGCATTTAGCTTGTCGCTTTTATTATTAGTAAATTCAGGCTGAGTAGTATCAACCAAATTAAATAGGGTCAGTATGCATTATATGCAATTTGTGTAGGTTATTACTCTTTAATAGTTAACTCAACTGCGCCGTGACTTAAATCAAAAATATCTTTGACTGCTTGCTTGGCTTCGCGGCTATCGATTGTAATCACCCACTCAATATTAGCAGTAAATTGCTTATCAATATTAAGCACTTGATACTTTGTTTTTAATAACTGCTCAATCGCGCCTTGCATGCTGTAATCACTACTCCCAGTAATTTCAACGCAGGGAACTTTAAGCACCGTTTGCAATTTTACTAGTGCATTATTTAATGAGCCACCATAAGCACGTACTAGTCCGCCGGTGCCTAATTTTATGCCGCCAAAATAACGTGTCACCACGGCAGTAATTTCGCCAAGGCCCGAACCCACCAGCACATTTAGCATAGGCTTTCCTGCAGTGCCATTAGGTTCACCATCATCCGAAAAACCATAAACATGGCTGCCACCGGGGTTGCCTGCCACATGTGCCCAGCAGTTATGACGTGCATCGCTATACTTTCCTTCAATGCTTTTAATAAATGTTTTTGCTGAATTTAAATCGGGGGTGTGTGCAATGTGGACTATAAACGTACTTTTTTTTATTTCTTCTTGATGAAAAACGTCAGCAGCAGGATATTTATATTCAGACATATTAAAAGCTCAATTAAAAATGGGGCCTAAAGGCCCCGTTCATATGCATATTTTAACGTTTATTCGCTAACTCGTCTTCATAGAAATTAATCGAGTTCTAAATTACGCGTCATATTCTCTAGGCTATCTTCGTGAACAATAATGTTATCTTCAATACGAATGCCGCCAAATGGTTTAAATGACTCTACCTTTTCCCAGTTAATAAACTGCTTATTATCGGTTTGCGCTAAATCACCAAGCAGTGAATCAATAAAGTATAAACCTGGCTCAATAGTAAACACTTGGTTTTTTTCGATCAGGCGAGTACAACGCAAGAACGGATGCCCTTCAGGCGATGGTTGATGTGTGCCCTTTTCGTCACTCATAAAACCGCCCATATCATGCACTTGTAAACCTAGGTGATGTCCTAGTCCATGCGGGAAGAAAGTAGATGTAATTTTACGCTCAACAATTTCCTCCGCGGGTAGGTTAACAATTTTAAAGTCACTAAGTATTTGTGCGATACGATTATGACATTCAACGTGTAAATCACCATAAAGCATACCCAGCTTTAAACCTTTACCTAACTCGATTTGTTGAACAGTCATCGCTTGCACAAGCTCAGCAAACTCACCCTGCTTTTTAAAATCATACGTACGAGTAATATCAGCAGCGTAACCATTAAAGTTTGCACCGGCATCAATTAAAAATGAGTTGTGGGTGTGTGGCACTTTTGGATCAAAGTGCGTGTAGTGCAAAATAGCGCAGTTTTCGTTAAGCGCAACAATGTTGCCGTACGGCATTTCATTTTCGCTTTGACGTGTCGCCATTAAGTACGCTTGCTGAATGTCGAACTCGCTACCACCATTAAAGAATGTATCGCGTGCAGCTTTATGCCCATCTACTGCAATGCGGTTAGCGTTGCGTAAACATTCAAGTTCGTACTGCGTTTTATAAGCGCGGTGGTAATGAAAATAGTTAAGTACAGGCTCAGGGTTCATAATACTAAAACCAAGAGCTTGCGCTACTTCAATGTATTCACCCATGTAAGCATATTTAGCTTTATCGTATGGTAATAACTTTTCTACTTGATCAGGCTGAAGTAGTAGCTCTATATCAAAGTACTCAGCCCAAAAGTCGCGAGGCTCGTCTGGTACTTTATGCCAAAAATCTACTGGACGATAAAATATTAGCTTTGGTTTGTCGCTGCCATTTACCACAATCCAGCAATGAGGATTGTCAATAACCGGTAACCACGCTTTAAACTGTGGATTAACTTTAAATGGATAATACATATCATCTAAAAACTGGCGCTTAGCTTGGCCTGAATGAATTACTAATCCTTCTAACCCTTCGCTATTACAAATTGTACGAGTACGCTGTTGCAGTGTTGCAATATGTTCGGCGTATAAAACGGCTAATTTATCCATTGTTAATCCATCTGTTAAATTTAACTTGCTATGAGTCTATCACTTATACCAATTGCATTAAATTAATGATCTATTATAGCGATAAGAAAATAGCTTAATAACAAGGCTAAAATTATGATACATAGTTGTTCTATATAAATAATTTTTAACGCAGTTATTGAATTATTTAATACGCTAGAATGATCACGTTTTTAATAAAATTGGTATTACCCTCAGCGCTCAAAAAAGGGGATATCTAAACGCATTAGATATCCCCCCTACTTTAAACTTATGTTTACTAACCGCCCATTTTCATTTCGAGTAGCGGCGCTAATACATTACCTTCTCGGCCCATTCTTGTATGGTAAACCTGCCTGTACGCAAATACATTTTTTACGTAATCGCGGGTTTCGCGATACGGAATAAGCTCTACCCATAACTCAGCCGGAATAGCGTCATCAGGTAACCAACGCTTTATACGGTGATAACCCGCATTATAAGAAGCCGTAGCCAGCACTTCATTGCCATGGTTTTTCTTTTTTAAGTATTGTAAGTAACTCGTACCCAACCTAATATTTGTTTTAGGTTGATATAAACGACTACTTGTCACACTGCCTTTATTTACATACTCAGCAGTACTAGGTAATAACTGCATTAAACCACGCGCATTAGCATGCGAGCGTGCATCTGGCGCAAAAGAGCTTTCGCGCCTTGCAATAGCAATACTCCAAGCAACATCTATCTTGCTACGTTTACTGTAGCGCTCAAAAACATCTTGAAACGCAAACGGAAAACGTTGCTCTACATTATCCCATGCTTTAATTTTTGCTAAAGTAAAAATAGTACTGTCGTGCCAACCTAAATCGGTAGATAACTGTGATGCTGCCAGCTTTTCTTCATCGCTAGAGGTATCCGTTAAGTAATTCCATTCACGGCGCGCCGACGTAAAGCGCTCAATATCATAAAGTGCTTTTGCACGCTTAAAGCCTGGTGCATTACTCACTTTATCTACAAGTACCTTATCGACTGCTAAAGGCTGATTATTTAAATCAACGGGCAACCCCAAACGTGCTGCGGCTAAAAAGCCGTAATAATCACGATTAGCCGCTACTTTTTTCCAAATGTCGTCTGCTTTTTGTTGCTCGCCACGTTGTGCGTAGCTATAAGCTAACCAATATTGCTGACCAAGACTTAAATTTTCTTTACCTGTAAAAAATGCAGCAATCCCTTCCCAATCTTGGGTTTTGAGCATATTGCCCAGTTGCCACTGAATAAGCTTGCTGTCTAGTCGCTCTTTTGGCACTTTATTTAGCCAAAAGCTCGCTTGTTTATGCCCGCTAGAGGCAAGTGACAATGCAAAAGTGTAATACACATCCGCTTTTTCTTCATCGCTGTACTTAAATATTTTTTCTAGCTTTTCCCATGCTTTTAAAGCTAGCTCTTTATCGCGCCAAACCAAACGCTTAACACCATAAATAGCTATTTGCCCTTCTTTAGCCGACTTGTTTTTATATCTATATAATCCAGCGGCTGCGCTTGGATCTTTTCGCACTTTTAAATATAAGTCAGCTAAGTAACGCTCCTTACTTGGTAATAAAGTTTTTAAGTAAGGTAATAAGCTTTGCGTTCCGCCTTGTGCAGCAAGTGTTACACGCTTCCAAACCGTTTCTTCTTTCATGTAGCCTTTTTTACGCCACGTAGAAAATAAACTATCACAACCATTAGGTTGCGATTTACCTACAGCCCATAAGTCGGTCACCTGATTTAGAATTGCCTTTTCGGGCGCACCTAAATCAAGCTGAAAATCTAAATAAGTACAAGTAAGCTCCGTATTAGACGTTTCACGATAGTTGCGGATATACGCCGCCTTTTCGTTGTTATCTTTTAAATACTCTAACCACGCTTTACGGACCGGCCACTCAAGCGGCGTATGCTGGTATATATTTAAATATTCTTCTATTTCTGCCTGATGTTTAATGCTCGGATGGCGTTGCCAATACGTTTTTTCAACATAAGGTTTTAACGGATGATTTAGGTTACTAACCGCTTGTTTAAAGTCTTGGTAACTGCCGTACCTTACTTTTTTTTCGGCATCTAAAAATGCATCGTTATCGTTACTTGCCTCGGCAGAATGAAGAGGAAAAATGAATGCAGCTGCCGCAACACTTAGTAAATATTTTTTCATAATGTCCTTTAATAAAAATTAAAGTTGTGAATAAAAACTTTTCAACCACCTTAGCACCAAACCAGCTATATTTTAACCAGTCGATTGTAACCGAGTTAAATTTTTCGTTGCATTTTTAATTTAAAGCAAGCACACTGATTGAAATGCAAACTCATCGTACCAGTCTTAGTTCGTCAACTAGGGAGAATAATAATGTTATATAAAAGCGATTCCTTTGAAGTTAGCTTCCTAAAGGAAAACATCGCCGAGTTTAAGTTTTGTGTTGCAGGTTCTGTAAACACACTATCTCAAAAAACTCTTTCAGATTGCGCAGCAGCATTAAAAGAATTAGCCGCCAATACTGATATCAAAGGCATGATTTTTACCAGTGATAAAGACCACTTTATTATTGGTGCCGATATCTTCGAATTTTTACCTACATTTACTAAACCTGAAGAAGAATTAGTAGTGTGGATCAAAAACGCAACCGACGTTTTTGATGCAATTGAAGATTTACCATTCCCAACTCTAAGCGCTATAAACGGTATGGCACTTGGCGGTGGTTGTGAGTGGGCACTTGCTACCGATTATCGTGTGGCAAGCGAAACAGCTAAAATGGGCCTACCAGAAGTTAAACTTGGCATAATGCCAGGGTTTGGTGGCACAGTGCGCTTACCACGTATCATTGGCGCCGATAACGCGATGATGTGGATTACCTCAGGCGCAGAAAACCGCGCAGCAGATGCCCTTAAAGTAGGTGCGTTTGACGCGGTAGTTAGTGCTGACAAACTTCTAGAGTCAAGTGTATCAACACTTGAACTGGCGATTGCTGGCAAGCTAGATTGGCAAGCAAAACGCAACGTAAAACTACAGCCACTTAAATTAAACCGTGTTGAGCAAGGCATGAGCTTTGCTATGGCAGAAGGTATGGTAATGGGTAAAACCAAAGGCCACTATCCTGCACCGGTTATGGCTGTACGTACTATTAAAGCAGCGGCAAACTGTACTCGCGATGAAGCAATGGCAATCGAAAACGCTAACTTTGCTAAATTAGCACGTACACCAGAAGCAGCAGCACAAACTGGTATATTCCTAGCTGACCAATACATTAAAGGTAAAGCACGTAAATTTGCTAAGCACAGCGATGTAGAAATTAAGCAAGCCGCAGTATTAGGTGCTGGTATTATGGGTGGCGGTATTGCATACCAGTCTGCTTATAAAGGTACGCCTATTATAATGAAAGACATCCAACAAGATGCGCTTGATTTAGGTATGGGTGAAGCATCTAAATTATTAGGTGCAAAAGTTAAGCGTGGTCACATGCCAATGGAAAAAATGTTGGCAACACTTAGCAAAATTAAGCCAACACTTAACGAGTCAGACCTACAAAGTGCCAATATCATTGTTGAAGCCGTTGTAGAAAACCCTAAAGTTAAGCAAGCAGTACTCGCTGATCTTGAAAAGAACATGCCAGAAGGCACTGTACTTACTTCAAATACATCGACTATTTGTATTGATTTACTAGCACAAGCGCTAGATAAGCCAGAAAACTTCTGTGGTATGCACTTTTTCAACCCTGTGCCAAAAATGCCATTAGTAGAAATTATCCGTGGTGCAAAAACCTCAGATAAAACAATTAATGCAGTAGTTGATTACGCGCTTAAATTAGGTAAATCGCCAATTGTTGTTAACGATTGCCCAGGCTTTTTTGTAAACCGTGTTTTATTCCCTTACTTTGCAGGTTTTAGCAAATTAGTGGTTGAAGGCGCTAACTTTGCAAAAGTAGATAAAGTAATGGAAAACGTATTTGGCTGGCCTATGGGTCCGGCTTACCTACTTGATGTTGTAGGTATTGATACAGCGTTCCATTGTACTGGCGTAATGGCTGACGGTTTCCCTGAGCGTATGGCGCGTGCTGATAAAGACCCTGTGACTATTTTTGCCAACGAAAAACGTTTTGGACAAAAGAACAAAGCCGGTTTTTACAAATACGAAACAGATCGTCGCGGTCGTCTTAAAAAGTCTCATGACGAGACAGCAATTGAGCTACTAAGCCCAATCACAGACGCACCAAAAGAATTTGATAAACAAGAAATCATCGACCGTTGTATGATTCCAATGATTAACGAAGTGCTACTGTGTTTGCAAGAAGGCATTGTTGCCTCGCCGCAAGAAGCAGATATGGCATTAGTTTACGGTGTTGGTTTCCCTCCATTTAGAGGCGGCGCGTTCCGTTACTTAGATCAAACTGGTTTAGCTAACTTTGTTGCAGCAGCAGACAAATACGCTCACCTAGGTGCGATTTACCAAGTATCTGAACAAACTCGCAAGTGGGCCGAAGAAGGTCGTGTTTTCTATAAGGTGGAAGGTTAATATCATGAATAATCCAGTAATTGTAGATTGTATCCGCACACCAATGGGTCGCTCTAAAAGTGGTGTATTCAAACATAAACGTGCAGAAGACTTAAGCGCACATTTAATGAAAGGCTTACTAGATCGCAACCCTGCAGTTGATCCAGCATCAATTGACGATATTTATTGGGGTTGTGTACAGCAAACATTAGAGCAAGGCTTTAACATAGCACGTAACGCATCATTGCTTGCCGGTATTCCTCACAGCGTTCCTGCTGTTACGGTTAACCGTTTATGTGGCTCTTCTATGCAAGCATTGCATGACGCAGCACGCGCAATAATGACAGGCGCTGGCGACACTTACCTAATTGGTGGTGTTGAGCACATGGGTCACGTACCTATGACTCACGGCAACGACTTTCACCCAGGCTTAGCAACATCAATTGCACAAGCGTCTGGCTCTATGGGCTTAACAGCAGAATACCTTGCAACGCTTCATGGCATTAGCCGTGAGCAACAAGATGAATTTGCTTACCGTTCACATCAACGTGCACAAGCTGCAACTGTTGAAGGCCGTTTCCGTCGCGAAATTTTAGCAATGGAAGGTCACGATGCAGATGGTTCGCTTATCTTAGTTGAAGACGACGAAGTAATTCGCCCAGAAACAACAGTAGAAGGTCTATCAAAGCTTCGCCCTGTATTTAATCCTGCATCGGGTACGGTAACAGCCGGTACGTCTTCTGCACTTTCTGACGGCGCATCTGCAATGTTAGTAATGAGCGAAGAAAAAGCAAAAGAACTTGGTTTACCAATTCGTGCGCGCATTAAAGCAATGGCAGTCGCTGGTTGCGATCCATCAATTATGGGTTACGGCCCAGTACCAGCAAGTAAAAAAGCACTTGCACAAGCAGGTATTACAATTGATGACCTAGGCGTAGTAGAACTTAACGAAGCCTTTGCAGCACAATCATTACCTGTAATGAAAGATTTAGGGTTAATGGATGTTGTTGACGAAAAAGTGAATTTAAATGGCGGCGCAATCGCACTTGGTCACCCACTGGGTTGTTCGGGTTCGCGTATTAGCACATCGCTTATTCACTTAATGGAAGACAAAAATGTACGATACGGTTTAGCAACTATGTGTATTGGTTTAGGCCAAGGCATTGCAACTGTATTTGAACGTGTTCAAGACTAATTAGCTTAAACATGTAAAACCATCTTGGTGATTAAAAAGGCGAACTGATTTTATTCAGTTCGCCTTTTTTATTAGCTTCATTTATAAGAACGTCCCTTTATCAAGCAAGCATGTAACAGCTTAATTATGTGATCGGGCGTATTATTAAATAGGGTATTTTGAAACCGCTAAAAGCATAAAGTAAAATAGTTAAATTACATATAAAATTGCGTTAAACTGCCAAACTTATTAATTGCTATACCTAAGCACTCGCGTACACAGCAATCACTTTAATTAAACAGGCCAATTTATTATGAGCTTTGATAATCCCGATCACCAATTAGATGCTATAGGCCTTCGCTGCCCAGAGCCAGTAATGATGGTACGTGCTGCTATTCGCAAAATGAATGATGGTGAAACGTTATTAATAACTGCTGATGACCCATCAACCACTCGCGACATTCCGAGCTTTTGTACGTTTATGGATCACACGCTGGTGGCTAAAGATGCAGAGGAAGCACCGTATAGATATGTGGTGAAGAAAGGGCTTTAAACTCACGTAGGTTGGGTTGAGTTTTACGAAACCCAACGTATTTAATAACCACCAAAATAGTTTTGTTCGCCACACATGTTGGGTTTCGCTTCACTCTACCCAAACGACTAAACCCCCTTGGTGTTAATGCTGAATAAATCCTACAACGTCCTTGTCACAAATCCATCAACCCACTAGGGCTATTAAATAGCTAAAAATCACTTCTTCGTTATCGTCACTTGTGGCTTATCGTAGTCACTGTAATCAATACTTACTATGTACGTGCCTTTTATTGCTGGTGTGAAACTAAAGTAGTTATAAATAGTATTACAGTCTGCGATAGCTGGCTGGCCGAGTGTTAGTTTTTGCCCTGCTGGTTGTGCATCGCTGTAACCACAGTTGTAGCCTTCACTAAAATCGGCATCAGCTATTTTAAATTCGTACACTTTACCAGGCGTCGAAAATTTCACTTGCGCTTGATAAAGCGCAGGGCCAACTGGCGCAAACTGATACTGGGGCTCTGCATCCCACAGTGTAAAGTCGCCACGTAAGTAAATTGTGCGGTCAAGCTCTTGCTGTGGCAATACATCGTTAATCGAAATTTGGCTTGTACAGGCAGTAAGTAAACCAGCAATTGCTAAGGTTAAAATTCGTTTCATAGAAATCATCAATGGGTATCCTTTGCATACAGTGAAAACTAAAAAGCCAGCAAAACGCTGGCTTTTAAAATTGCTAATCGGTGTTATTTTTGTAAAACAGAAATATCTGCAATACCTAAAAACAATCCGCTTAACTGGCTTAATAGCGCAAGACGATTTTGCTTAACAGCTTCATCGTCGGCCATAACCATTACGTTGTCAAAAAAGTTATCAACACTTTCACGAATACCCGCCAATTGGCTTAATGCTTCTTGGTAGTTTCCATCTGCGTAAAGTGGTGCAAGGTCAGTGGCAAATTTTGCTACTTGTGATGCCAATACTTTTTCGGCGTCGTCGCTTAATAAGCTCTCATCAACACTACCTTGGCTGGTAATGTCGTTTTTAGCCAGAATGTTACCTACACGCTTATTAGCTGCTGCAAGCGCTTCTGCTGCGTCTAATGTACGGAAGTGGCTTACGGCTTTAACACGGCGGTCAAAATCAACAGGTTTAGTCGGACGACGTGCAAGCACTGCTTGAATTACGTCTACTTCAATACCTTCGTCTTGATACCAAGCACGGAAGCGCCCTAGCATAAACTCAAATACGTCAGTTGATACATTTAAGTTAGTTAACTTGTCGCCAAACAATGTTTGCGATTTAGCTACTAGGTCTAAAATATCAAGTGGTAGTTCTTTTTCTACCATGATGCGCAGTGCACCAATAGCAGCACGACGAAGAGCAAATGGGTCTTTGTCACCTTTAGGTGCTTGGCCTATACCAAAAATACCCACCAGCGTGTCAAACTTATCAGCAATCGCTACTGCGCAGCTAATTAAGTTTGTTGGTAAGTTATCCCCTGCAAAGCGTGGCATGTACTGCTCGTTTTGCGCTACGGCTACATCTTCGGCTTCACCATCGTGGCGAGCGTAATGCATTCCCATTACACCTTGCACGTCGGTAAATTCCATAACCATTTCAGTCATTAGGTCAGTTTTACTTAATAAGCCTGCACGCTGTGCTAGGTCTTTATCAGCACCTAATTGCTCAGCAATATAACCTGCAAGTTCACTAATGCGCTCAGACTTATCTTTAAGCGTACCAAGTTGCTTTTGGAACAATACGCTATCAAGCGACTCTAATCGGCTTTCTAGGGTTTTCTTTTTATCTGTTTCAAAGAAGAACTGTGCATCGGCTAAACGCGGGCGCACTACTTTTTCGTTACCAGAGATAACCACACTTGGATCTTTACTTTCGATGTTAGATACAAACAAAAACTTATTTAAAAGTTTGCCGTTTTGATCTAATAACGGGAAATATTTTTGATCGTCTTTCATGGTGTAAATTAACGCTTCGGCTGGTACATCTAAAAATGCTTCTTCAAATGTTGCCGTTAAAGTAACTGGCCACTCTACAAGTGATGTTACTTCTTCTAGTAAATCTTCATCCATTGCAACAACAGCGTTAACTGCGCTTGCAGCCTCTTCTATTTGTGCTCGAATTTGCGCTTTACGTTGCTCGTAATCAGCAATAACGTAAGCAGATTTAAGTACGTCAAAAACGTCATCTGCATGGTTAATGCTAATTTTTTCTGGGTGATGAAAACGATGACCCTGAAGCTGGTTAGTTATTTGCTTACCAAGAATTTCGCCTTCAAGTAACTCATCACCAAATAAAATAGTTACTGTATGCACAGGGCGAATAAATTGTGTTTTATTCGCGCCCCAACGCATTGGTTTAGGGATTGGTAATTTAGCTAGCGCTTTAGTAATTGCACTTGTCATTAACGCTTTGGTTTCTTGCCCTGCTACTTTAGCAATGTGCAATAACCAAGCGCCTTTATCGGTTTCAAGTGTTTGTGCGTCTTTTACTTCAATACCACAACCACGTGCCCAACCCATTGCTGCTTTTGTTGGGTTACCTTCGCTGTCAAACGCTGCCTTTGTTGCTGGGCCACGCTTTTCAACTTCTTTGTCTTGTTGTTTAGCTTCAAGCGCTTTTACTTGTAAACCCAAACGACGAGGCGATGCATACCAGCTTACGCCTTGGTGTGCTAATTCTAATGTTTCTAGCTCTTGAGTTAAGTTTGCAGCAAAGGCTTCTGCTAATTTACGCAATGCTTTTGGTGGTAACTCTTCAGTGCCAATTTCTACTAATAAATTTTGTGCTGACATTTTACTTATCCTTACACAGCGGGAAACCAAGCGCTTCACGTTTGTCATAGTAACTTTGTGCACACGCTTTTGATAACGCACGAACGCGTAAAATATAACGCTGACGTTCGGTTACCGAAATTGCGTGGCGTGCGTCTAGTAAGTTAAATGCGTGCGATGCTTTCATTACTTGCTCGTATGCAGGTAGTGGTAAGTTAGCTTCAATTAACTTTTGGCTTTCTGCTTCACACTTATCAAACTGTGCAAATAAGTCTTCTACGTTTGCATGTTCAAAATTATAAGTAGATTGCTCTACTTCATTTTGATGGAACACGTCGCCGTATGTTACGCGCCCTAGTGGACCGTCTGCCCATACTAGGTCGTAAATGCTATCTACGCCTTGAATGTACATTGCTAAACGCTCTAGGCCGTAAGTAATTTCGCCTGTTACTGGTGAGCACTCTAAGCCACCCACTTGTTGAAAGTAGGTAAACTGCGTTACTTCCATGCCGTTTAACCAAATTTCCCATCCCAAGCCCCATGCGCCTAGCGTAGGTGATTCCCAGTTATCTTCTACAAAGCGAACTTCGTGAGTAAGGGTATCAATACCCATTGCCGCTAATGAGCCTAAGTAAAGCTCTTGGATGTTATCTGGCGATGGCTTTAAAACTACTTGGAATTGGTAGTAATGTTGTAGGCGATTTGGGTTTTCACCATAGCGGCCATCCGTAGGACGACGACACGGCTGAACGTACGCGCTCGACATTGGCTCTGGACCAATAGACTTTAAAAATGTTTGCGGGTGAAATGTCCCGGCGCCCACTTCCATATCAAGTGGTTGAATAATGACACAGCCTTGCTGCGCCCAATAATCCTGTAAAGCCAGGATCAAACCTTGAAAGGTTTTTACGTCATATTTTTGCATATTTGGCTTTTTACTATCTAAGAAGTAGCGTGAAAATTACCCTTAGTATACCGTGTGTACACTCAGGTTTTAAGCAGTTTGTGTAATTGAAAAAATAAAAAAGGAGCCATTAGGCTCCTTTTTCGGTGTAAGTAATATTTTTACACGTCTAGATTAACTACGCGTAGAGCGTTAGTTTCGATAAACTCTCTACGAGGCTCTACTTGATCACCCATTAAGGTGGCAAATAATTGATCCGCGCCAACAGCATCTTCAATCGTTACTTGTAACATACGACGAGCACTAGGATCCATTGTTGTTTCCCAAAGCTGGCTTGGGTTCATTTCACCCAGTCCTTTATAGCGTTGAATGTAGATCCCGCGCTTAGATTCTGTGATCAACCATTCCAAAGCATCCACAAAGTTATCAACAGGTTTTGTTTTCTCACCACGTTGAATATAAGCACCTTCTTTTAGGATGTTTGCAATGTTAGTACCAGTCACAGCAATGCGTTGGTAGTCACGTGATGCAATAAAGTCATAATGAAGTACATGTGCTTTATCAACACCGTGCTGACGAATATTCACAACCGGGTAATACATATTACGCTCAGCGTCAAACTCTGTACCCGCATGGAAAATAGTTGCATCTTCATCACGTGCAATCAGGTCATCAACTAACTCTTTTGTCCAAGCAATTACTTTAGCTTCGTCAGAAAGGTCATCAGTTTTCAACTCTGTTTGGTAGATTAAGCGCTCCATTACCGTGTTAGGGTATTTACGCTTTAAACGCTCAATAACTTTAACTGTATTTTGGTAATCGTGAACGACTTTCTCTAGCGCTTCACCTTCTAGCGCAGGAGCATCTGCACTTGGATATAAAGCAGCATTATTAAGCGCAAGCGACGTTAAGTATTCTACTAATGCAGGATCATCTTTAATATAACGCTCTTGCTTACCCTTTTTCACTTTATAAAGTGGTGGTTGAGCAATATAAATATAACCGCGTTCTACAATTTCAGGCATTTGACGATAGAAGAATGTTAGTAGTAACGTACGAATGTGAGAACCATCCACGTCCGCATCGGTCATGATGATGATACGGTGATAACGTAATTTCTCAGGGTTATATTCGTCACGACCAATACCACACCCTAATGCAGTAATTAGTGTTGCTACTTCTTGCGAAGATAACATTTTATCAAAACGTGCTTTTTCTACGTTTAATATTTTCCCTTTAAGCGGAAGAATAGCTTGGTTTTTACGGTTACGTCCCTGCTTGGCTGATCCGCCAGCAGAGTCCCCTTCCACTATATATAGTTCAGATTGGGCTGGGTCTTTTTCTTGGCAATCAGCTAGCTTACCTGGTAAGCCTGCTAAGTCCATTGCACCTTTACGTCGTGTCATTTCACGGGCTTTACGCGCCGCTTCACGAGCACGTGAGGCATCAATAATCTTACCTACAACAATTTTGGCATCAGTTGGGTTTTCTAGTAAAAACTCAGTGAATTTTTCAGCCATTGCTTGTTCAACCGCAGATTTAACTTCACTTGATACTAGCTTGTCTTTAGTTTGTGATGAGAACTTAGGATCAGGAACTTTAACACTAACAACAGCCGTTAAGCCTTCACGGGCATCATCACCGGTAGCATTGCTGGTTGTTTTAGCTTTTTTGTTAAAGCCTTCTTTTTCCATGTAGTTATTAAGTGTACGTGTTAGCGCTGATCTAAAACCGGCTAAGTGAGTACCACCATCACGTTGTGGAATATTATTTGTGAAACAGTAAATGTTTTCTTGGTATGCATCATTCCACTGCATTGATACTTCAACACTAATACCATCTTCTTCACGTTCGTGAGTAAAATGGAACACACCTTTATGTATAGGTGTTTTATTACGGTTTAAGTATTCTACGAAAGCTTGAATACCGCCTTCATATTTAAAGTGGTCAGATTTATTTTCTTCACGCTCATCATTTAAGATGATGCTCACACCTGAGTTTAGGAATGAAAGTTCGCGTAAACGCTTAGCTAAAATGTCGTAATGAAAATCTAAATTTGTGAATGTTTCAGCGCTTGGCCAAAAACGTAATTCTGTACCAGTTGTTTCTGAGTCACCAATTACTGCTAAAGGTGCATCTGGAACACCCATAGTATAAAACTGCTCATGAAGCTTTCCTTCACGACGAACAGTCAGTTTTAGTTTTTCTGAAAGTGCATTTACAACAGAAACACCAACACCGTGTAAGCCACCTGATACTTTATAAGAGTTATCATCAAACTTACCACCGGCATGAAGTACCGTCATAATAACTTCGGCTGCAGATACGCCTTCTTCTTCATGGATAGAAGTTGGGATACCACGACCGTTATCTCGAACTGAGACAGAACCGTCTAAGTGAATCGTTACATAAATATCATCACAATGACCTGCTAAGGCTTCATCGATCGAGTTATCAACGACCTCAAACACCATGTGGTGTAAGCCTGTGCCATCATCGGTGTCCCCAATATACATTCCAGGACGCTTTCTTACTGCGTCTAATCCTTTAAGTACTTTAATACTCGACGAGTCATAATTCTCAGACATGGTTAATCCCACTTATCTTGTTATTAGGTTGCCATGTTTCACGTGGAACATTTGTAGTTCTCGTTGCATGGGTTCCACCACAGCAGAAATACTTTCAGATAAAATTGAAGAGATAAAAATTTGAGAACTACAGTGAGCAAGTAATTGTCCCACTTTCTCTTTTGTATCTTCGCCTAATTCTGAAGGTAGATCATCTATTAGCAATATAGATTGCTTATCTGTCTCTGACTCAATTAAGCTATTTTGCGTAACTTTCAACGCATACAATAATAGCTTCAATTGACCGCGTGAGAATGTATTCTCCACACTGTTGCCAGCGACACTAAAACTAAAATCGGCCTTATGAGGGCCTTTACTTGTAAACCCTTGGCGAGCATCTCGCTCAAAGTTTTGCTCTAACGCATCTGCAAGAGATTCAGTCTCTTTCCAGCCTGCGCTAAAGGTCATTTCTAAATCACGTACAAGCGTCAATTCTGCACACATTTTATCAAAAAATTGCTGCTTAAACCTACTTATATACGCCAATCTTAATTTATTTATTTCTTCAGCCAGTCTAACAAATTCTTTGTCCCAAAACTTAATTTGGTCAAAATAATTCTTGGGCTTAGTTTTTAATAATGCATTACGTTGTTTAAGTACTTTATTAAATGATTGCCACAAAAAAAAGAACTCATGTTCCACGTGGAACAAACCTAAATCTAAAAACTTTCTGCGCTCTTTAGGTCCACCAAAAAACAAAGAATAACTCTCTGGTGTAATAACTTGTACAGGCATAAGTTGAGCGAGTTCTGATATCTTACGGCTCGCCTTACCTTGAATTTTTAAATTGGTCTCACCCGTTTGCGTTTTACTAATACCAATTGGAATTGATAAATCGTGTATTGTTTTACGACCGTGAATTACAAATTGCTCTTGCTGGTGCGTAATAATACTTTTGTGTTTTGGAGTACGAAAAGATTTGCCATGAGAAAGGTAATATATAGCCTCTAAAAGGCTGGTTTTTCCGCTGCCATTTTCACCATAAATTATATTAACGCCGTTGACTGGTTCTAGCGTCAGCGCCTCAATATTACGAAAATATTTGAGGCTCAAATGACTTAAGCTCATTATGTATTTATAGTCTTATAAACGCATAGGCATAACAACGTACATTGCTTCTTCATCGCCTGCACCTTCAATTAATGCACTGCTGTTTGAGTCGGCTAATGTAAATAGTACGTCTTCTGTTTTTAATGTGTTTAGTACATCTAATACGTAAGACACGTTGAATCCTATTTCTAGGTCCGCGCCTTCGTAACTTACTTCAACAACTTCTTCAGCTTGTTCTTGCTCTGGGTTATTGGCAGTAATTTTTAATAAACCGTTTGATAGGTTTAAGCGTACACCACGAAATTTTTCATTCGATAAAATAGACACTCGTTGAAACGCATTTCGTAACCATTCTCGGTTAGCTGTAATTACTTTGTCGCCACCACGTGGTAATACACGACGGTAATCAGGAAAGCGTCCATCAACTAGCTTACTTGTAAATGTAAACTCAATATCAATAATACGGATATGGTTAGCACCAAACTGAATTGTTACCAATTCGTCGTCAGCTACCATAAGGCGCATAATTTCTTGCACACCTTTGCGAGGTATAATTAATTGACGTTGAGTGTTAAGCGATTGCGTTAATTGCTTTTGTGCAATAGCTAAACGGTGACCATCTGTTGCTACTGTTTTTATGTCTGTATTATCTACTTCAAACGACATACCGTTTAAGTAATAACGTACGTCTTGATTCGCCATCGAAAAATGCGTGCTTTCAAGTAACTTACGAAGCTCTAAACGAGTTAGTTGAAATTCAACCTCACCATCCCACTGCTCTAAATTAGGAAAATCATCAGCTGATAAAGTCGTTAATGAAAAACGGCTTTTACCACTGGTTAAAAGTAATTGGTGCTCTTGCAAGCTTAAAGTAATGTCTGAACCGTCTGGTAGACTTTTACAAATATCGAGTAACTTTTTAGCGGGTAACGTTAGTTTTGTATCGGCAATATCATCACCTACAAATACGCCAGAAACTAATTCAATTTCAAGGTCAGTACCCGTCATTGAAAGTTGTCCGTTTTCTACCACTAACAAAACGTTAGATAAGATTGGTAGCGTGTGTTTGCGCTCTATTGCACCCGACACTTGCACCAATGGCTTTAAAAATTGTTGTCTTGATATTGTTATTTGCATAATAAAGTCAGCCCTAAGATGACAATGTTCTTATTAAGTTTTGGTAATCTTCTTTAATTTCGTGGCTTTCGTCACGTAGTGATTTTATCTTACGACATGCGTGTAATACGGTCGTATGATCGCGTCCACCAAATGCGTCACCAATCTCAGGTAAGCTGTGATTAGTTAATTCTTTAGATAATGCCATGGCAACTTGGCGTGGCCTTGCTATAGAGCGGCTGCGGCGCTTAGACAATAGATCTGACACTCGAATTCGGTAGTACTCAGCAACGGTGCGCTGAATATTATCTATCGTAACCAGCTTATCTTGCAAGGCAAGTAAATCGCGTAGTGCTTCTTTTACAAAATCAATCGAAATTGGACGACCTGTAAAATTAGCATTAGCAATTACACGGTTAAGTGCGCCTTCTAGTTCACGTACATTTGAACGTAATTTTTTGGCAATAAAAAAGGCAACTTCATGTGGTAAGTTAATCTTACTTTGCTGTGCTTTTTTCATCAAAATAGCAACGCGAGTTTCAAGCTCTGGTGGCTCAATCGCGATTGTTAATCCCCAACCAAAACGTGATTTAAGACGGTCTTCGACCCCTTCAATCTCTTTTGGATAACGGTCAGAGGTTAAAATAATTTGTTGGTTGCCTTCAAGCAATGCATTAAAGGTATGAAAAAACTCTTCTTGTGAACGCTCTTTATTAGCAAAAAATTGAATATCATCAATCATTAATGCGTCAACACTGCGGTAATAACGCTTAAATTCTTCTATCGCATTATTTTGCAGTGCCTTTACCATATCTTGAACAAAGCGTTCTGAATGCATGTAAACAATTTTAGCATCTGGCTTGTTTGCCATAATGCCGTTACCTACAGCATGTAATAAGTGAGTTTTACCTAAACCAGTACCACCATAAATAAATACAGGGTTAAAAGCAGAGCCAGGATTATCGGCAACTTGAGTGGCCGCTGCTTTTGCTAATTGGTTTGACTTACCCTCAACAAAGCTGTCAAAGGTATAGTTTTCTTTAATGTTAGATTTGTAACCTGACTTAGGTGCAGGTTCAACAACAGGCTTTTGCTCACGAGGCTGTTGTTTTGTAGAAGCTTGTGGTGCTGATTGCGTTTCAATAACCGGTGCAGCTTGTGCATTTAATAAAGGCTTACTACCTACATCAAAACGTAGCTTTGGTGCTTCAACACCACAAATTTCTACTAATAATTCGTTAATTCTATTTAGGTACTTTTCTCTTACCCAATCAAGCACAAAGCGATTAGGTGCATAAATCGTCAAGGTATCTTCGGTACTTTCTGCTTGTAGTGGTCTTACCCACATACTGAATTGCTGCGAAGGCAGCTCATCTTGCAATACATATAAACAACTTTGCCAAACCGACAGATACACAGTTAAACTCCCAGAGATATAATTTTTATTCCCGCACATCATTAATGATTATAAATCATACATTTATTGCGTTCAAATGGTCCAATAAGCGACCCAAGACCGCGTATTATGAAGGCACTTTATCCACAAGTAAAAGATTGATTTTTATAAAATTGTTGATATCGATGTATAAAATCATTAACAACCTGATTTAAAACAGTTTTTATTTTAGATCCGAAGAGGAGATCATAACAAAATAACACCAAGATCGCGAACCAAATTTACGATCCAATTTTCTTTTCCCCCGCTTTTATTCACTTTTTATACAGGGGCTGTGGAAAACTTCTTATTTATGATGATCCTATCAGATCGCTCTACATGATCTCTTTATGAACCATAAGTAGGCTCTATACTGCGAACGTAATTATGATTGACTTTACGTTACTTACTCTATAATATCTCGCGCTCGCAATGGCACCTATGCCAGGATCGCGACCTGTATAGGATGTTTTAACTTTAACCGATCGGATGAGATTGTTATGAAAAGAACTTTTCAACCTAGCGTTTTAAAACGCAAACGTGCACACGGCTTCCGTGCTCGCATGGCAACTGTAAATGGCCGTAAAGTATTAGCACGTCGCCGCGCTAAAGGCCGCAAAGTTCTTTCTGCTTAATTTATAAGTGGAAGACTTTAGCTTTGGCAGGGAGTTACGTCTGTTAACTCCCTCGCATTACTCTCGCATATTTAATGAACCCGCTCGGGCTGCAACTCCTTTCTTTACTCTATTAGCTAAACCAAATGACCAAGAAAAACCTCGGTTAGGTCTTACTGTTGCTAAAAAACGCGTAAAAAAGGCATGCCAACGAAACCGTATTAAACGTCTCGCTCGCGAAAGTTTTCGTTTAAATCAACACAGCATCGATAATATTGATATTGTGCTTATGGTGAAAAGTGGTATTGATGAACAGTCTAATGAAGAATTAACCAAACAACTTACTAAATTATGGCGAAAAATTAACGAACGCTGTAAACCAGGTGCACCTAAACCGCCACCTTTTAAGAAACGCCCAAACAAATCAGCTAAATCTAATAAACAAACCTAATTGCAATAGAATTGCAGGGTTAATTAATGTATCTTTAGCTCACCTTTTAATCATGCATTTAAAATTTCTAATTGAGTCTTTAAATACATGATATCTATCTCACTAAACTTAAGTAGGGGCATAAACATCATGAGGTTAATTAAACCACTTGTTGCTTTTCCTAAGATTTGTTTAGTGTTATTTATCCGCGGTTATCAAAAGTGGATTAGCCCGCTGTTAGGTCCGCATTGTCGTTTTAATCCAAGCTGCTCACATTATGCAATTCAAGCAATTAATTTGCATGGATTTATAAAAGGTAGTTGGTTAGCTTTAAAACGCATATTAAAATGCCATCCTTTACATTCAGGTGGAGACGATCCCGTACCTGAAAAATTAACCCATATTAACCACCAACACGAGAAATAAGAGCTGTTATGGAATCGCAACGCACGTTTTTATTAATTGGCCTAATGCTAGTGTCGTTTTTATTGTTCCAAGAATGGGATAATGATTACAACAAGCCTAAAGCCGATCCAAGTGCCACAACACAAACACTACAAGCAAATTCACCTGAGTCGGATGATTATATTCCTTCATCGTCAGATTCTGGTTTACCCGCTTCAGCAACTTTAGCTAAACGTTCAGTTATTGAAATCACAACTGACGTTTTTAAAGTTAAAATTGACACCAAAGGCGGTGACATTGTTGAAACAGACCTTCTTCAATACGAAGAAACTAAAGGAAGTGAAACACCTTATATGCTTCTTGGTCAGCTTGATAGTGGCAAACAATACTTTTCACAAAGTGGCTTAATTGGCTTAAATGGCCCTGACGCATCAGCTAACGGTCGCCCTACTTATAGTACCGAACAAAAATCATATACCTTAACGGGTGATGAGCTTCGCGTTCCACTTCAGTTTACTGATAGTAATGGTGTTAGTTTTACTAAAACATACGTATTCAAAAAAGGTCAGTATGACGTAGGCTTAGAATACAAAATCAACAACACTACCAGCGCACCTCTTCAAGTACAGCTATACACGCAAATTAAGCGTACCGTACAAGAAAAAGGTAGCATGGTTGATCAAAACTATTTAGGTGCTGCATACGGTACTGACGAAGAACCATACGAAAAGTATAGTTTTTCAGATATGGCTGATAAAAACCTAAACAAAAACACGCAAGGTGGTTATGTTGCATTTATACAACATTACTTTGTAAGTGCTTGGGTTCCAATGCAGGATCAAACAAATACAATTTATAGCTTAATTACAAAAAGTAATGCCGCTATTATTGGTGCTAAAGATCCCGCTGTAAATATTCAAGCTGGTAGTGAGCAAACACTAACTGCTACTTATTATATGGGCCCGAAAGAGTCAGATATTCTTGAAGCAATTCACCCAGACTTAGACTTAACTGTAGATTACGGTTGGTTATGGTTTATTTCGCAACCTTTATTTGTATTGCTAAAATGGCTACATAGCATTTTAGGTAACTGGGGTGTAGCAATTATTGCCATCACTATTATCGTTAAATCGTTAATGTACCCACTTACTAAAGCGCAATACACTTCAATGGCAAAAATGCGTGCCCTACAGCCTAAAATGGCAGCTCTTAAAGAAAAGTTTGGTGACGACCGTCAAAAGTTCGGCCAAGCAACTATGGAAATGTACAAAAAAGAAAAAGTTAACCCAATGGGTGGCTGTTTCCCTATTTTGCTACAAATGCCAATTTTCTTAGCCTTGTTCTACGTATTCTTAGAGTCAACTGAACTTCGCCATGCTGAATTTATTTTTTGGTTAACAGACCTTTCTGCACAAGACCCGTACTACGTATTACCAATCTTATTTGGTGCGAGTATGTTTGTGACGCAAAAACTACAGCCTATGACGGTAACTGATCCAATGCAGCAAAAAATGATGACCTTTATGCCGGTTATCTTCTCTGTATTCTTCTTATGGTTCCCATCGGGTTTAGTTCTTTACTGGTTAGTGTCTAACCTTATTTCTATTGTCCAGATGTTAATCATCTACCGTGGCATGGAAAAGAAAGGAATTAAAGTAAGAGGCTAACTAAGCTCCTACTTATATAAAGGCGACTTCGGTCGCCTTTTTTATTGCCTGTTTTTCACCAGAGTATTCGCGAGTGTTTATTTCATAGGTTACAATACCGCCATAAAGTTACTTATCGTTGGCAAATTAATAGCATGATCAATCAAGATACAATTGCAGCACAAGCAACTGCCCCAGGACGTGGTGGTGTTGGTATTATTCGCGTTTCAGGCAGCCTTGCTAAAAGTGTCGCCGAAAAAGTAGTAGGTAAAATTCCTAAAGTTCGCTACGCCGATTACGTGCCATTTAAAAGCCTAGCTGGCGAGCAACTTGATCAAGGTATTGCCATTTACTTTGCAGGTCCTAACTCATTTACAGGCGAAGACGTACTTGAACTACAAGGCCACGGCGGTCCTGTAGTGTTGGATATGTTACTTAAAGAAATTAGTAAACTAGAGGGCGTTCGTTTAGCAAAGCCTGGTGAGTTTTCTGAACGCGCATTTATGAATGACAAGCTTGATTTAACACAAGCAGAGGCCATCGCCGACTTAATTAATGCTACGAGCGAACAAGCTGCCAAAAGCGCCCTACAGTCTCTCCAAGGTGAATTTTCTAAACACATAGAAACGCTTGTAGAAAAAGTAATTCACTTACGTATGTATGTAGAAGCGGCAATAGATTTTCCAGATGAAGAAATTGATTTTTTATCAGACGGTAAGGTATCAGGCGACTTAGACGCTATTATTACTCAGCTTAACACTGTAACCAACCAAGCCAAGCAAGGCAGCATCATGCGCGAAGGTATGCGTGTTGTTATTGCTGGTCGCCCAAATGCCGGTAAATCAAGCCTACTAAACGCCCTAGCCGGTCGTGAAGCTGCAATCGTAACAGAAATAGCCGGTACCACTCGCGACGTACTACGAGAGCATATACATATAGATGGTATGCCACTGCATATTATAGATACCGCAGGCCTACGAGAGAGCCCTGACCGCGTAGAACAAATAGGTATTGAACGGGCGTGGGATGAAATAAACCAAGCCGATCGCGTTTTATTTATGCTTGATGGCACTGACACTATAGATACTGACCCGCATAAAATTTGGCCTGAATTTATGGCCAAATTACCAGAAGGTATGGGGGTTACGGTCATCAGAAATAAAGCTGATTTATCGGGTGATATAGTCGGAATGGAGCAAGAGCAACAATACCCGGTCATCAGCTTAAGTGCTAAAAATGCTGACGGTATTGAACTTGTTCGCGAGCATTTAAAAGCCTGTATAGGCTTTCAAGGCGCAACAGAGGGTGGCTTTATGGCGCGCCGTCGTCATTTGGATGCACTAGAGAGTGCTGCGTATCATTTAGAAACAGGTAAAACACAATTAGAAATGCACATTGCTGGTGAAATATTAGCTGAAGAACTACGTTTAACACAGCAGTATTTAAACGAAATAACCGGTGAATTTACCTCAGACGACTTACTTGGCAAGATATTTAGCTCATTTTGTATTGGTAAATAAGCACCTTATTACAGATATATGTTTATTATAAGAGCACTTAGGTGCTCTTTTTTATGTAAAATATTCACTATAAAATATGTATTTATACCGTCAATCCCAGCCAGTTCTGCCAATAAAATCATACCCAAAGCGATAATTATTACCAGCCAGATCATGTAGATTAGACAGTGAAAAGAGCCTTTAAGTAAGATATTAATAGCGCAAGTAACACCCATTTTAAGGTCAAAACCGATACATATTTCAAACAAAAATACGTTTTAAAATCGTTATCCTCCACACAAAAGTTAGTTATAAATAGCTTTTTTATAATTATCTAGCTCATAAAGACTAATGTTATTTGCTCAATTTAAGAGCTAAAACGTGACGATAAACACTCTAAATAATCAACTTTATACAACATATGGACAGACGATCACTGCGGCTTTTTAATAAAAATGACTCGAGATTTGAGTGCATCAAACTTTTGATCTACTAATCCACCAGCAAAATACATAAAAAAAGCAGCTATAAATACGCATTAAATTAAATATATTGAGATCACTTATCCACAAAACCTAATTTTTAGCTCAAATAAATAGTAAATTGAGCCACCTCGCAGAGAAAAACCTAATGATCTATTAAAAATTATCTGTTTATAAGCTTATTTTTAATTAATTTCGTTAGATCAGCTCAATTAGATCATTTAATAAAATTATTTTCGATCTAAATTTAAGGTTATCAACAACCTTTATATCCACATTATGATCACCTTGTGCTTTTTATGCCTAGATTTACAATTAAGTCTCTCACTAAATAGTAATATCAATAACTTAGCGATTATTAAACAACCTAAAAGGTGTGTTTAAACAGAGCTTTCCCCACTGTTATCAACAACTTGATCAGAAGATTACATTTAAAGATATTTTGTTAACTACTATAATATCAACAACTTAAGGAGGCGTTTTCAAATAAGAGTAAAATTAGCACAAAAATAGTTATACAAAAAAGCACTCTTAACTTTACTGTTACTCACACTCAGTTATCATAGGCAGCAATTAAAACCAATGTGATCACTAATATTCATGAGTTCAGTAAATCTTATTGTTGGCAGCCAAATGGGATCAGCCGAGTATGTTGCAGAGCAACTAAGCGACGCGCTTAATAACCTTGGTATTGCTACACAACTACATGATCAGCCTGAATTTAGCGATATTGATCAGCAAAATACTATTTGGTTAATTTGCACATCTACTTATGGTGCAGGTGATTATCCTGAAAACTTTATTAGCTTTGTTGAAGATGTGACTCAAGCTAATGATTTATCGGAATTAAAATACTCAGTAATCGCTTTAGGTGATACCAGTTATGACACTTACAACCAAGCTGGACGTAATATAGATGCCTTATTATCTCAAAAAGGCGCTATAAAAGTAGCAGAACGCTTAGAGCTTAATATTCTCGATGAAGCACTACCAGAAGACACAGCATTAGCATGGTTAGACTCTTGGATAACCAAAACAGGCTTAAAATAGATAGATCAAGTAAAAAGTTATATATAAAGTTACCCACAATTTACTAATAATTTAATAGATTTTGTGGATAAAGATTGAATAAACTGCTTTTTAAAGCATGCTTATCCATGGGATAAGATCCAACTGATTCAGCCCTGTGCATAAGGTGCCTTTTTGATCAGAGCTTATCTGCTGGATGATCCGATCATATTAACACCTTTAGATCTGATCTAATTTCATGTTTTAAATGAAGATCTGAACCTTATCAACAGAAAAGCTGATCAGTAGTAGTTATAGTAATAAAAGATCTCTTTAAAAGATCCTTTATATTATTAGAGATCACATACTTAGATCTTGCTCTTTGTTTAATCATTTATCTTCTGCAAATTTCTAGGTAGAATACGCTCCCTTTTGAAGTTTACCGGTTTGATTTAAGTAGGATCCCATTAATGATTTTTCACGAAAATTTTGACGTTATCGTAGTAGGTGGTGGACATGCTGGCACTGAAGCCGCATTAGCAGCTGCCCGTATGGGGATGAATACCCTGCTACTGACTCACAATATGGATACCCTTGGTCAAATGTCTTGTAACCCAGCGATTGGTGGGATTGGCAAAGGTCATTTGGTAAAAGAAATTGATGCGCTTGGCGGTGCAATGGCACAGGCCATTGACAAAGGCGGGATCCAATTTCGCACACTAAACTCTTCAAAAGGACCTGCTGTTCGTGCAACTCGAGCACAAGCAGATCGCGCTTTGTACAAAGCAGCTATTCAAACAACATTACAAAATCAAGATAACCTTAAGATTTTTCAACAATCATGTGATGATCTTATTGTTGAAAACGATCGTGTTACTGGCGTAGTAACTCAAATGGGTTTACGTTTTAGTGCTCCAAGTGTTGTTTTAACCGTGGGTACTTTTTTAGGTGGCCAAATACACATTGGTTTAGAAAATTACAAAGGCGGTCGTGCTGGTGATCCACCATCAATTGCATTGGCTGAACGTTTACGCGAACACCCTTTTAGAGTGGATCGTTTAAAAACAGGTACTCCGCCACGTATTGATGCACGTACTGTTGATTTTACAAAAATGGAAGCACAGCCTGGTGATATGCCAACACCTGTATTTTCATTTATGGGTAAACAATCAGATCACCCACAACAAATACCGTGTTACATCACTTACACCAACGAAAAAACACATGATGTTATTCGTAAAAACTTACATCGCTCACCTATGTACTCAGGTGTTATTGAAGGTATTGGTCCACGCTACTGCCCATCAATTGAAGATAAAATTGTACGTTTTGCGGATAAAGATAAGCACCAAATATTTGTTGAACCTGAAGGCTTAACATCATACGAATTATATCCAAATGGTATTTCTACTAGTTTACCGTTTGATGTACAACTTGAGATTGTGCAATCTATTTCTGGTTTTGAAAATGCACATATTTGTCGACCAGGCTATGCAATAGAATATGACTACTTTGATCCACGTGATTTAAAACAGTCTTTAGAAACAAAATTTATCGAAGGCTTATTTTTCGCGGGTCAAATTAACGGCACTACCGGTTATGAAGAAGCGGGTGCACAAGGCTTAATCGCAGGTATGAATGCTGCGTTAAAAGTGCAAGGTAAAGATTCTTGGACGCCACGTCGCGATGAAGCTTACGTGGGTGTATTAATTGACGACTTAGCAACACTAGGTACGAAAGAACCTTACCGCATGTTTACTAGCCGTGCCGAATACCGTTTACTTCTTCGTGAAGATAATGCAGATATTCGCTTAACTGAAAAAGGCCGTGAGCTGGGTTTAGTTAATGACGAACGTTGGCAGGCATTTAACGAAAAAATGGAAGTAATTGAGAAAGAAAAACAACGCATTAAAGATACGTGGATTCATAAAGATCACGTTGTTGTTGATCAAGTAAATGCATTACTAAAAACACCATTAACTCGTGAAGCAAGTTTAGAAGAATTACTTCGTCGTCCAGAGATTCGTTATAACGATCTTATGGCTATTGACGGTTTAGGATCTGAATTTACAAACGTAGCAGCACTTGAACAAGTTGAGATCCATACTAAGTACGCAGGCTATATTGCGCGTCAACAAGATGAGATCAATAAGCAGCTTCGTCATGAGCAAACAATTTTACCAAAAGAGTTTGATTACAAAACTGTATCAGGTTTATCAAATGAGGTTGTTGCTAAGCTTATTGAGTCACGTCCAGACACTATTGGCCAAGCATCGCGTATTTCTGGTATCACCCCAGCGGCGATTTCGCTATTATTAGTGTATCTGAAGAAGCAAGGCTTATTACGCAAATCTGCGTAACGATAAGGGTACATAGTGTTACAGCAACAATTAACTACATTGTTAGCGCAAACTGATATTGCGCTAACGGAAAAACAACAGCAACAGCTAGTTCGTTACGTCGAGTTATTAGATAAGTGGAATAAAGCTTATAATTTAACTTCGGTACGCTTACCTGAAGAAATGATGATTAAGCATATTATGGATAGTTTAGTTGTTGCACCTCACTTACCCGGTCATCATTATATTGATGTTGGCACAGGGCCTGGCCTTCCGGGCATTGTATTAGCGATTGCATTACCTAACACACAATTTGTGTTACTAGATAGTCTAGGTAAACGCGTTCGCTTTTTAATGCATGTTAAACATGAGCTTGGGCTTGATAACGTAACACCTGTTCAGTCAAGAGTTGAAGAATATCAGCCAAGTGTTAAATTAGATGGCGTACTCAGTCGTGCATTTGCTTCATTACAAGATATGGTTGACTGGTGTTCGCACTTAATTGATCATTCGGGTAAATTTATAGCGCTTAAAGGTGTGTTCCCTAGTGAAGAGCTAGAGTCATTACCTACTGGCGTTAAGTTTGAGCAAAAAATTGCATTAGAAGTACCTAAGTTAGATGCACAACGACATTTAATTATTCTTTCTAAAGACTAGGGATCAGAGACACTGTGGCAAAAGTCATCGCATTAGCAAATCAAAAAGGTGGAGTGGGTAAAACTACAACCGCTGTTAACCTCGCTGCGTCTATGGCTGCAACGAAACGTAAAGTGCTGTTAATTGATCTCGATCCGCAAGGCAATGCGACTATGGGAAGTGGCGTAGATAAGTACGGCGACGTACCAACTATTTACGACTTACTCATTGAAGATAAACCTATAGAAGACGTTATTATCAAAGAAACGTCTGGCGAATACCATATGATTGCTGCAAACGGTGATGTAACCGCTGCAGAAGTTAAACTTATGGAATTATTTGCCCGTGAAGTGCGTTTACGTAACGCACTTGAAAAAATTCAGGATCAGTACGAATTTATTTTTATCGACTGTCCACCCTCTTTAAATATGTTAACTGTTAACGCAATGGCCGCAGCTGATTCTATTTTAGTGCCAATGCAGTGTGAGTATTATGCACTTGAAGGGTTAACCGCATTAATGGATACGATTACGCAGCTTGCTAAGTTAGTAAACCCTAGCTTACAAATTGAAGGCATACTTCGTACTATGTACGATCCGCGTAACCGTTTAGCGAATGACGTATCAGAACAATTAAAACAACATTTTGGCGACAAAGTATACCGTACGGTGATCCCGCGTAATGTTCGTTTAGCAGAGGCACCTAGTTTTGGTACACCTGCTATGTATTATGACCGGGCATCAAGTGGCGCTAAAGCATATTTAGCACTCGCTGGTGAAATGTTACGTAGAAAAGAAAAAACAGCGTCCGTTGTCGCCTAACTTTGAGGTAAAAAAATAACATGTCTGCTAAAAAACGAGGTTTAGGCCGAGGACTCGATGCACTTTTAAGTTCGTCAAAGCCTACACCGAGCGCAAGCAAGGAACAAGACACATCAAACGTGACTGAAGCTGTAAAAAATGCGGCTGGGCCAAATAACAGTGAATTACAAAAACTCCCAATCGAGTTTTTACACTCTGGTAAATATCAACCTCGTAAAGACATGTCCGAAGAGGCACTAGAAGAGCTTGCTAGTTCTATTCGCTCACAAGGTATTATTCAACCTATAGTCGTGCGCCCTATTGCACATAATAGTTTTGAAATTATCGCCGGTGAGCGTCGTTGGCGTGCAGCGCAAATAGCTAAGCTTGAAACAGTACCTTGTATTATTAAAGACGTACCAGATGAAGCTGCAGTAGCTATTGCGCTAATAGAAAATATTCAACGTGAAGACTTAAATGCCATGGAAGAAGCGGTTGCGTTAAATCGCTTACTCAATGAGTTTGAACTAACACATCAACAAGTAGCAGATGCGGTTGGCAAATCACGCACTACAGTGACTAACTTACTTCGTTTAAATAATTTAAACAGTGATGTAAAAATTCTGTTAGAACATGGCGACATTGAAATGGGGCACGCTCGTTGTTTATTAGCCCTTGAGGGAGAAGCACAATCAGATGCTGCTCGTTTAGCTGTTGCTAAAGCACTAACCGTTCGTGAAACCGAGAAGTTAGTTCGTTCAATTTTAGAACCCGTGCCAGCTAAAGAAATAGCTGAAAAAGATCCAGATGTTAAACAGTTAGAGCAACAACTAGCTGAAAACCTAGGTGCCAAAGTAGAAATAAATTACAACAAAAAAGGCAAAGGTAAGCTTGTTATTTCTTATACTAATTTGGACGAACTTGACGGCATTTTAAATCGCATTAATCAAGACAATACCCACCATTAGTTTTCTACATGTCTAAAAAGGGACATTTGTAGCTATTTCGTGTTACAAAGCGTCTACTCAAGTTGCAAAACTGGCAGGATTAAGTATAATTTCGCCAGTTTTCACACCCTAACAATTAGAACGCAATAAAGGTTAACTAAACGTGACTGATAAGTTAGCGAGTCCATATCGACTTGCCGTATTAAAGTTAATTTGCCTTCAGGGTGTTGTAGCATTAGTTGCTGCTGTAATTATTTGTTTTAGTTCGGGAGTCAATGCAGCGCTTTCATCACTCGCTGGTGGAGTTGTCGCAGTACTTCCGCACTTTGTATTTGGTCTTTATGCATTCCGACATATGGGTGCAAGTCGAGCAAATCAAGCGTATGCCTCGTTGAAACGCGGCAACGGATTAAAATTTATGCTAACAATTGTATTGTTTGCGCTAGTACTGAAGCATTTTCCGGTAATTTTATTACCCTTTTTTAGTACTTATATACTGGCGCTCTTTACTGGATTGTTCGCACCCGTTTTTTTTAAACATTAACTTTGGGATATAACATGGCAGCAGAAGAAGTTACTCTATCTGGCCATATCCAGCACCATTTGACCAATGCTAAGATGTGTTCGACCGATACAGGTCTCGCCTTCAATAAAGCATGTACGGATAGTGGTTTCTGGACATGGCATATAGATACCCTCGCATGGTCTATCGGTTTAGGTCTTATATTTTTATGGATCTTTCGTAGTGCCGCTAAAAAATCAACACTAGGTGTACCTGGAAAATTTCAATGTTTCATTGAAATGGTAGTAGAGTTTGTTGGTGACAACGTACGTGATACTTTCCATGGTAAAAGCAAGCTTATTGCACCATTAGCATTAACAATATTCGTTTGGATATTTTTAATGAACTTAATGGATTTAATACCGGTTGACTTTTTACCTGCATTAGCTGGTTTTGTTGGTGAGACTGCGTTTGGTATGGATTCACACGATGTGTACATGAAAATTGTACCAACGACAGACATTAATATGACTGCAGCGCTAGCGCTGGGTGTATTTATTTTAATGATAGGCTACTCAATTAAAATAAAAGGCATCGGTGGTTTTATTAAAGAACTAACACTTCACCCGTTTAGTTCAAATAATACTGCACTACAAATCCTTTTAATCCCGTTTAACTTATTACTTGAACTGATTGCGCTGGTTTCTAAACCGTTTTCATTAGCACTACGTTTGTTTGGTAACTTATATGCAGGTGAATTGATTTTCATCTTGATCGGCGCTATCGGATTTATGCAATTACCATTGCATTTTGTTTGGGCTGTATTCCACATCTTAGTAATTGTATTGCAAGCATTCGTATTTATGATGCTAACAATCGTATACCTAAGTATGGCAAGCTCAGATAATCACTAATTTTATATTTACAATTTTACTTTTACTTTTAACTTTACAATTGAAACTTTGGAGAAATAAATGGAAGCTTTAGAATTATTAAACGGCTTAAAATACATCGCAGTAGCTTTACTAATCGGTTTTGGTGCAATCGGCACTGCAATCGGTTTTGGTAACATGGGCGGTAAATTCCTTGAAGCATGTGCGCGTCAACCTGAGCTTGCACCTTCGCTACAAGTTAAGATGTTTATTCTTGCTGGTCTAATCGATGCTGTAGCAATGATTGGTGTTGGTATCGCTATGGTATTGTTGTTCGTACTTTAATTTTATTTTTTGAACAGCTTACTATTTAAGGAGGAGCGGTTGTGAATTTAAACGCCACTCTTATCGGTGAATTGATTGCGTTTACGGTGTTCGTATTATTTTGTATGAAATACGTATGGCCACCACTAAACGGTGCAATTGAAGCTCGCCAGAAAAAAATCGAAGATGGTTTAGCTGCCTCTGATAGAGCCGAAAAAGACTTAGAACTTGCGCAAAAGAAAGCTGCTGAACAGCTTAAAGATGCAAAAGCTCAAGCGGCTGATATCATTGATCAAGCTAAAAAGCGTGCAGTGCTAATTGTTGACGAAGAAACACTTCGTGGTCAGCAAGAGCGTGAAAGTATCATTGCTCAAGGGCACTCTGAAGTTGAGTCTGAACGTAATCGCATAACAGAAGAGCTACGTAAGCAAGTAGCAACTCTGGCAGTGATTGGTGCAGAACGTATTTTAGAGCGTGAAATTAATCAAGCCGCACATAGTGACATCGTTGAAAAACTTGTCGCTGAGCTGTAATTAGGAGGGTATGAGCATGTCTAATTTGACTACTATCGCTCGCCCATACGCTAAAGCGGCTTTTGAACTTGCCGTTGAGAAAGGCACTCTAGAAAGCTGGAATGATATGTTGTTCTTTGCAGGCCACGTAGCCAGCAATGAACAAGCATCATCTGCTTTAGCAGGTATGCCTACAGCTACTGCACAAGCTGAATTATTTATTCAACTTTGTGCTGAGCAGCTCAACGAACAAGGTCAGAACCTAGTTAAGGTGATGGCTGAAAATGGACGTTTGACAGCTCTACCTGACGTTGCTGAGTTATTTGCTGAATTTAAAGCAGAATACGATAAAGAAATCGAAGTAGATGTGATTTCTGCAACTCCTCTTGTTGCTGCGCAACAAGAGTCATTGGTAGCGGCACTTGAAAAACGTTTCGCACGCAAAGTTAAGCTGAATTGTAGTGAAGACGCGTCAGTGGTTGGTGGACTTATTATTAGGTCTGGCGACACTGTAATCGACGGTACTATTCGCGGTAAATTAAGCCGCTTAGCTACAACACTACAATCGTAATTGGGAAAAAGAGCATGCAACTTAATTCCACTGAAATTTCAGATCTGATCAAACAACGTATTGAGAAGTTCGAAGTTGTAAGTGAAGCTCGTAACGAAGGTACTATTGTATCTGTTACTGACGGTATCATCCGCATCCACGGTCTTGCTGACTGTATGCAAGGTGAAATGATTGAGCTTCCTGGCAGCCGTTATGCTATCGCACTAAACCTTGAGCGCGACTCAATTGGTGCAGTAGTAATGGGTCCGTACGCTGACCTTACTGAAGGCGTAAAAGTATATACAACTGGTCGTATTTTAGAAGTTCCTGTTGGTCCTGGTCTACTTGGTCGTGTTGTAAACACACTAGGTGCTCCAATCGATGGTAAAGGCGCTTTAGATAACGACGGGTTTGAACCTGTAGAAAAAATTGCACCTGGTGTAATCGAGCGTAAATCAGTAGATGAGCCAGTTCAAACTGGTTATAAATCTATCGATGCGATGATTCCAGTTGGTCGTGGTCAACGTGAACTTATCATCGGTGACCGTCAAACAGGTAAAACTGCACTAGCAATCGATGCAATCATCAATCAAAAAGACACAGGCGTTAAGTGTGTGTACGTTGCGATTGGTCAAAAAGCATCTACTATTGCAAACGTAGTTCGTAAATTAGAAGAGCATGGTGCACTAGCAAATACTATCGTAGTTGTTGCATCTGCTTCTGAATCTGCGGCACTTCAGTACTTAGCACCGTTCGCGGGCTGTACTATGGGTGAATACTTCCGTGACCGTGGTGAAAACGCATTAATCGTATATGATGATTTGTCTAAGCAAGCAGTTGCTTACCGTCAAATTTCATTACTACTTAAGCGTCCACCAGGCCGTGAAGCATACCCAGGTGACGTATTCTACCTTCACTCTCGTCTTTTAGAGCGTGCATCGCGTGTAAACGCAGATTACGTTGAAAAGTTCACTAATGGTGAAGTGAAAGGTAAAACTGGTTCATTGACGGCATTGCCAATCATTGAAACTCAAGGCGGCGACGTTTCTGCGTTCGTACCGACTAACGTTATCTCTATCACCGATGGTCAGATCTTCTTAGAAACTGACTTATTCAACTCAGGTATCCGTCCGGCAGTTAATGCTGGTATCTCGGTATCGCGTGTTGGTGGTGCTGCACAAACTAAAATCGTTAAGAAACTAGGTGGCGGTATTCGTCTAGCCCTAGCTCAGTACCGTGAATTAGCTGCGTTCTCGCAGTTCGCGTCTGACCTTGATGATGCAACTCGTGCTCAACTTGAGCATGGTGAGCGTGTAACAGAGCTAATGAAACAGAAACAGTACGCGCCAATGTCTGTTGCTGAAATGTCTTTGTCGTTATTTGCTGCTGAAAAAGGCTTCCTTCAAGACATCGAAATCGCGAAAATCGGTGACTTTGAAGCAGCTTTACTTTCTTATGCAACTAGCACATACGCAGAGCTTGTGGCTCAAATCAATGAAACTGGTAACTTGAATGCCGAGATCGAAGCGCAGCTTAAAGAACTTCTTACGAAGTTCAAGTCTACGCAAACTTGGTAATTTAGTTATTAATGGTGCGCTTTAGGAAACTAAAGCACACCTTGATTCGGAGAGAGAGTCATGGCCAGCGGAAAAGAGATTAAAAGCAAGATCGGGAGTATTAAAAATACTCAAAAGATCACTAGCGCAATGGAAATGGTTGCTGCGTCTAAAATGAAAAGGGCGCAAGAACGCGTTGCTTCAAGCCGTCCATACGCTAATAAATTACGTGAAGTAATTGGTCGTGTTGCTCAAGCAAATCTTGATTTTACTCACCCGTTCTTAAAAGAACGTGAAGTGAAACGAGTTGGTTATATTGTTATCTCTACAGACCGTGGTCTGTGTGGCGGTCTAAACTCAAACGAGTTTAAGAAAGTTGCACTTGATGTTAAAGCGTGGAAAGAGAAAGGTGTTGATGCTGAATTTGCTACTTTAGGTAGTAAGGCAGCAGGCTTCTTTCAACGTTTTGGTGGTCAACTACTCGCTAAAAAAGCGGGCCTAGGAGATAAACCTTCAGTACAAGACGTTATTGGTCCTGTAAAAATTATGCTTGATGCATTTTCTGAAGGCAAAATAGACCGTTTATTCTTGGTATATAACAAATTCGTTAATACCATGAAGCAAGAGCCAATTATAGATCAGTTACTCCCTTTGCCAAAAGCTGAAGAAGAAGTATCTGCTCACACATGGGATTACTTATACGAGCCAAACCCAGAGGCTATTTTAGAGTCTTTGTTAGTACGCTTTATTGAGTCTCAAGCATACCAAGGTGTGGTAGAAAATGCTGCCTCAGAACAGGCTGCTCGTATGGTTGCAATGAAAGCTGCAACTGATAACGCAGGTGACCTTATGGACGAGCTACAGCTTGTTTATAACAAGGCTCGCCAAGCAGCAATCACACAAGAAATTAGTGAGATTTGTTCTGGCTCAGCAGCAGTTTAATGCTTCGGGTAAAGATTAACGAGAGGAATAGACATGAGTTTAGGTAAGGTCGTCCAAATTATCGGCGCCGTTGTGGATATTGAATTTCCACAAGATAGCGTGCCAGCGGTATACCACGCACTAAGAGTAACAGATGGCGATTTAGCTGGTTTGACTTTAGAAGTTCAACAACAGCTAGGTGGCGGTGTAGTGCGTACTATCGCTATGGGTACTACTGATGGTTTACGTCGTAGTGCTTTAGTTATGAATACAGGTGAATCGATACAAGTTCCAGTTGGTAAAGCAACACTTGGTCGTATCATGAACGTACTTGGTGAGCCAATCGATGAAGCGGGTCCAATCGGCGAAGAAGACCGTATGTCTATTCACCGTGCAGCGCCTTCATACGAAGAGCAATCAAGTTCAGTTGAGCTTTTAGAAACTGGTATTAAGGTTATCGACCTTGTATGTCCATTTGCTAAAGGTGGTAAAGTTGGTTTATTCGGTGGTGCCGGTGTTGGTAAAACTGTAAACATGATGGAACTTATCCGTAACATCGCAATCGAGCACAGCGGCTACTCAGTATTCGCAGGTGTTGGTGAGCGTACACGTGAGGGTAACGATTTCTACCATGAGATGAACGATTCAAACGTACTTGATAAAGTATCGCTTGTATACGGTCAGATGAACGAGCCTCCAGGTAACCGTTTACGCGTAGCGTTAACAGGTCTTACTATGGCTGAAAAGTTCCGTGATGAAGGTCGCGATGTACTTTTCTTCGTAGATAATATCTACCGTTATACACTTGCTGGTACAGAAGTATCTGCACTTCTTGGTCGTATGCCATCAGCGGTAGGTTACCAGCCTACACTTGCTGAAGAAATGGGTGTGCTTCAAGAGCGTATCGCTTCAACTAAGACTGGTTCAATTACATCAATCCAAGCGGTATACGTACCTGCGGATGATTTAACGGATCCATCTCCAGCAACTACATTTGCTCACTTAGACGCAACAGTAGTACTTTCACGTGATATCGCATCACTTGGTATCTACCCTGCGGTAGACCCACTTGATTCATCTTCGCGTCAACTTGACCCACAAGTAATTGGTCAAGAGCACTACGATACAGCACGTGGCGTTCAAACAGTTCTTCAGCGTTACAAAGAACTTAAAGACATCATTGCAATCCTAGGTATGGACGAGCTTTCTGACGAAGATAAGCAACTTGTATCTCGTGCACGTAAAATCCAACGTTTCCTATCTCAGCCATTCTTCGTGGCAGAGGTGTTTACAGGCGCGTCTGGTAAATACGTATCACTGAAAGATACAATTGCTGGCTTCAAAGGCATTTTAAACGGCGAGTTTGATGAGCTTCCAGAGCAAGCGTTTTACATGGTTGGCTCTATCGAAGAAGCTCAAGAAAAAGCCAAAGGCATGTAACTAGGAGGGTAGTATGACAGCTATGACTGTACATCTTGACGTAGTAAGCGCAGAGCAGAGCTTGTTCTCTGGTCTTGTTGAATCGATTCAAGTATCTGGTAGTGAAGGCGAGCTGGGTGTAAACCTAGGTCATGCTCCACTACTAACTGCCCTTAAACCTGGTATGGTACGTTTAGTTAAGCAATATGGTCACGAAGATGTGTTATATGTTGCTGGCGGTACATTAGAAGTTCAACCAAATCACATCACGATTCTTGCAGATACTGCGGTTCGTGGTGAAGATTTAGATGAAGATTCTGTACAAAAAGCTAAACGTGAAGCTGAAGAACATATGGCGAATTCGTCAGCTGTTGAGTTTGATTATCAACAAGCGGCTACGCGACTGGCAGAAGCAGTTGCTCAGTTACGCGTAATTCAGCAATTACGTCACAAGTAAGCCTATCCGGTTTTGAAAGCCCACTTTATGTGGGCTTTTTTGTGTCTGTAATTTAAACATGGTGTATCGCTTATTTATAATTGTTAAATAACAGGTCTATCAGACTATTATCTTTGCTTTATCACTTATATCCTTCACCAATCCTCGCTACAATAACGTCATCCAATTAAGTGTGTTTTTCAGTCAAGATTCAGTACGAATAAACTAACCTACTGAGTATCTGCACAAGAAGTGATTTACGTAATCTTCTGCACAAACATAATACTTATTTAGCTAAAACAACGGAAAAAGGAAATTGTTTTAATGGCTCTAACAACTGTTATTCTTGCTGCGGGTAAAGGTACTCGTATGCGCTCTGCTCTACCTAAAGTTTTGCACAATGTTGCAGGTAAACCAATGGTACAGCACGTTATTGATAATGCGATGGCATTAGGTGCAACGACTACAAACTTAGTTTACGGACACGGCGGCGAACTATTACAACAACAACTTGCCGATAACGATGTAAATTGGGTACTTCAAGCAGAACAACTCGGTACTGGCCACGCAGTAGCGCAAGCCAACTCTCATATTAACGATGAAGACACAGTATTGATTTTATACGGCGATGTACCGCTAACAAAACAATCAACCCTAGAGCGTTTATTAGCTGCAACACCTAAAAATGGTTTAGCGGTATTAACGGTAAATTTGGTAAACCCAAATGGCTATGGTCGCATGCTTCGTGTTGGTGGTAAGTTAGTCGGTATTGTTGAGCAAAAAGATGCAAGCTCAGAGCAGTTACTTATTAACGAAGTAAATACAGGCATTATGGCTGTTAACGGTAAGCTATTAAAAACATGGTTAGGTAACTTATCTAACAATAATGCACAAGGCGAGTACTACTTAACAGATATCGTTGCAATGGCTCACAGTGAAGGCGTAGAGATCACTTCAGCGCAACCAGATCATGCAATGGAAGTTGAAGGCGCAAATAACCGCGTACAACTTGCAGGCTTAGAGCGCGCTTACCAAGCATGGCAAGCAGAAGAGTTAATGTTAAATGGCGCAACACTTACCGACCCTGCCCGTATAGATGTGCGTGGAACAGTTACTACCGGTGAAGATGTACTTATCGACGTAAACGTTATTTTTGAAGGCACAGTCACGCTTGGTAACAATGTACAAATTGGCCCTAACTGTGTACTTAAAAACTGTACCATAGGCGATAACGTGGTAATAAAGGCTAATACCCTAATTGAAGATGCAAGCGTAGCTGCTAAATGTACGCTGGGCCCTTATGCTCGCCTTCGCCCTGGCGCTGTTATGGAAGAAGACTCGCACATTGGTAACTTTGTTGAGATGAAAAAAACCCGTTTAGGCAAAGGCTCAAAAGCCAACCACTTAAGTTATTTAGGTGATGCTGAAATTGGCGAAAAAGTGAATATTGGCGCTGGCACTATTACCTGCAACTACGATGGTGTTAATAAATCAAAAACTATTATTGGCGATAATGCTTTTATTGGCTCTAATTCATCACTCGTTGCCCCAGTAAATATAGGCGCAACTGCAACAATTGGTGCAGGCTCTGTGATCACCAGTACCGTTGAAGATGACCAATTAGCAATAGCACGCTCTAAACAGCGTAATTTAACGGGTTGGAAACGCCCAGTTAAAAAATAACAATTAGAGGCTACTTAGGTAGCCTTTTTTATTTTAGTTGAAGTTTAAATTGCTCTTTATAGCGTCTAGATAGGTTTAGTACTTTACCTGTAGTTAATTTTATTTCACTGTCGCCACTGGATAGTGGTGTAATAGACTCCACTTTATCGAGTTTTACGCCATGGCTGCGGTGAATTCTACAAAACCCCTGCACTTCAAGTTGTTTACTTAATGCTGTAAGCGTTGCCCTTAACGGATATATACGTGAGCCTATATGTAGGTTTACATAATTACCCGACGATTCAAGCCAATCAACATCCTCTATTTTTATAATGAATTCTTTTCCGAGCTTTTTAACTAATAGGCGGTTTATGGTCGATGTTGTTTGCTGCTCACTTTCTTCAATTGAAGAGGCTTCACCTAGTAACTGCTGCACCACATATTGATATACTTTGATAAGTACGATGAAAAACACAAAGCTTATAGCGTCTTTCTGGTATTCATAAATAAGCTCAAACCAGCTAAGTCCAAAGTTGTAAGACCCATCATTCAACAAATATATGAATTTACGAACCCCTACCATAATACCAACGTGTAACACGCTAAATATAATAGAGGCAGCAAAGTACATACCTAATGAGGCCGTAATATTTTGCCAATTAAAAGATAAGTGTCTTAAAAACCAAATTAAAATAGGGAATATAAGCAAAGTACTCAAGGCACTTGAATACTCCCAAATAAATGGCTCCCACATTAAAAAAGTTAAAGCTCCTTCTCTTTGGGCTTCCATTATTTGGGTTGTAGCGTTTACTGTATTATTAATTAATACGTAAGCACACAGTAATACTGATGCGTAAATGCTTTGAAAACGTTGAAAGTGCTGTAGGTTCATAAATATATGCTTATTGCTGACGTGGCACGCTTATCCCTGTATACCACCTTTTATCACTATTGCTTGTAATATAAGCACTTATAGATAGTTTTAGCGAGAGCTTTAGGTATGAATAACGCATAACATACATAAAGTAGTAAAAGCATGAGCACTCAAGTACAACAACCTTCATTAGTTAATTCGCGTAAATATTATCTTGATTGGCTTAGGATAATCGCATTTGCGTCGCTAATTTTTTATCACATTGGCATGTTGTATAGTGAAAACTGGGGATTTCATTTTAAAAGTAATTATACATCACAGTATGTTGAATATTTAATGTTGGTGTTTTCACCTTGGCGCATGTTGCTCATTTGGTTTATATCGGGCGTAGCACTGCGTTTTATGATTGATAAAGTACGCAGCTTTAAGTCTTGGTTACATTTCACCTTATACCGCTCTATTTTTTTACTGTTACCCTTGCTGGTGGGGTTATGGTTAATAGTGCCTTTACAGCTGTTTGCAGAAATGTCACAGCAAGGTGTTATTGATATTAGCTATTGGCAATTTTATTTAGCTTTTATAGAGACTAACAATACGCTTTTTATTAATTATCAGTCTGGAGTGTGGCCGAATGTGGATGTACATCACTTATGGTATTTGCGCTCGTTGTGGCAATTTATGCTGATCATTATTGTTTTAACTCTTTTTGCACGCTTGCCTTTTATTACGCCTTTAAAAACCTTTGTTAAAGGGGATATGTCATTTGGGCTTTTAATTACCTTGCTCACTATTGCCGTACTATTTACAAGCCATTACTTAACTGGCGATTCAATTAGAGAGACTAACGGCTTAATACTGCTACTCACAGGATACATACTTGCCAAAAACACTTACTTTTGGAACTGCTTAAATAAAAAATTAGTATTACTAGCTTTGAGTTTTGCGGTTTTGTTTGTACTTATAATATTAAGTTATCAGAAGGTGTTTACTCTTCCTCATTTTATTTTAAGCGCTAGCTACAATATTCAACGTGTTGTAGGTGTATTTTTTGTACTTGCGCTCGCTCACCGATTCTTAAATTTTAATACTTACTATTTAAAACAGCTCAATGTATGGGTGTTTCCCTTTTATTTATTGCATCAAAGCATTTTGATTATTTTGTGTTTTTTACTACAGCCTTTAGGTTTAGGGCCTGGTGCTGAACCATTCATCATTATTACAGGGACTTGGTCTTTTTGCGGTGTTATTACATGGGGTATTACACGTATTGATGTACTTAGACCTTTGCTAGGGGTTGCAATTAAACGAGATTATTCCCCGACTGTAAAAATACTTGGCTATACGGCTGCTTTAATTTTAATAACTCCGCTAGCGTATAAGCTAATTACTTAGGCTAAGGGGCTGTATTAAAATTGCCATAATCTTGTCATGCCTGTGTGTTGATATTTAGCAAATACAATACTAAGGAAAATCACATGTTTAAAAAATCAATTATTGCGCTGTCACTTATATCTGTTCTTACTGGTTGCTCACTTGATGGTGACGATGGCCAAAACGGCTCTCAAGGATTACAGGGAGAACAAGGCGCAAATGGCATTAATGGGATAAATGGTGTAAACGCTAATTCAGTATTAAATATTAGCCTCGTAGGAAGAGGAGTATTAAATGCACAAAGCCCAGAAGGTGCCGCTGAAATAGTTGCTTACCAAGCATCTAAAAAATGGATTTACGCTATTAACAGTTCAGGCGATGACGCTGTTATTAATATTTTACCCGCCGACACATTTGATACTGCCGCACTCGTTAAAGATAACGAAGGGGTTATCAGCGCCACAAATTTAACGTCCGTTATTACGTTGTCTTTAAACGAGCATACCCAAGGCGATGCAAACAGCATTGCTATTGATGAAAATAATAATTTACTAGCGGTCGCAATGGCTGCTAAAAGCACGGGTGATGCAGGTCAAATTGCTTTTTACGATATAAGCGGCGACTCACCTGTATTTATTAAAAATGTTACAGTCGGATTTTTACCAGACATGGTGACGTTCACCCATGATGGCGCAAAGGCAGTGGTTGCTAACGAAGGTGAACCAAGTGGCGACTACAGCGTAGATCCTGAAGGTTCTATTAGTATTATCGATATAACAAATAATGTAATAGCCGATACGGCAATAAATATTGATTTTAAAGCCTATAACAACAAACAAACCGAACTAGAAGCGCAAGGGGTCGTTTTTGCAAACCCCAATGGTCGTACTATTAACGGTAATCTGATAAATACCACAGTAGCTATGGATTTAGAGCCCGAGTACGTTAGCATTTCTAAAGATAACAAATACGCTTATGTATCTATTCAAGAAAACAATGCACTTGCAATAGTTAACCTACAAAACAACAGCCTTGAGCTAAAGGGCTTAGGCTTTAAAGATTGGTCAAGCTTACAACTTGATGCCTCAGATAAAGATGGCGGCGTTAATTTTAAATCATACCCAGGGCTCTATGGTATGTACCAGCCCGATACTATCTCAAGCTTTAGTTGGAAAGGCGCTAACTTTATAGTTACTGCCAACGAAGGTGACGCAAGAGAATACTTTTTTGATACAACGGATGAAGCAGACTGTATAGCAAAGGGCGGACTTGATTACGATAAAGACGACGGCTGCTTAGCTTATATAGATGAGAGCCGCGTTGAAGACTTAACGCTTGCAGCTAATTTTGATTACTTAAATAACGACGATAACGATATTGGTCGCTTAAAAGTAACAACAATAAAAGGCGATACTAATAATGATGGTCAATACGAATCGCTTTATGCTTATGGTGCACGTTCGTTTACCATTTGGGACAGCAATGGGCTGGTGGTGTTTGATTCAGGCGATGATATAGGTCGTATTACTGCATCGGTTCATGGTGAAGCATTTAACAACAATGAAGATGAAAACAAAGGTGACTCACGCTCAGATGATAAAGGCGCAGAGCCAGAAGCGCTGACTATTGGTAAAATTGACGATCGTACATTTGCTTTTATAGGGCTTGAGCGTATGGGTGGGATTATGGTTTATGATATTACCAATCCATATAATGTGCAGTTTGAAGACTACTTCTATAATAGAGGCTTAATTAAAGGAGCGAATATTACAGGCGATTTAGCGCCTGAAGGAATGGAATTCGTTCCAGCTGAGCAAAGTGCCACAGGAAACCCACTCTTAATCATTGGAAATGAAATATCAGGCTCTATTGCCGTATGGGAAATAGCATCTAAATAAACCTTTAATTTAAAATAAAGCTGTGTGTTGTTTGTTTAACATACAGCTTAGTTTAAACCTTACTAATACCTCATCAATAGATACTTATATTGTGCGTGTTTTTTAAACTAAAAGTATCCTGTAGCCCTTTATTTGTATAGCTTTCATACTAAATTCATTTAATTGTCAAAAAGCTGAAATAAAACATTGACCCCCGCTCGAATCTCCCTATAATGCGACCCCACTGAGACGGGAAACGCTGAAGCATAGCGAGGCACGAACTACTCACAGAGTTAAATAAAACTTCGGTTTTAAATTGTCGAAAGAAAGTTTAAAACTAAGTATTGACTCGAAAAATAAAGGGTGTATTATTCGCATCCCTTGAGACGCTAAAGCGACTCAAAACGTTCTTTAACAATATAAAGCAATCATCTGTGTGGGCACTCGTACAGATTGAGTTCTAA
>NZ_JACJEP010000025.1:0-56040 GCF_014164135.1 Pseudoalteromonas sp. SG45-1 | reverse complement strand
TCTAATTTTATTGCTGCAGAATACGATGCGCGTTTTAATTTCGTCATTTTTTCACCCAAATTTGTATGCTTATCAGCATAACATTTCTTTCTTAATGGGTGGCCAAAATCACTGTACCACTACAGCCCTTGATGTAGATAAAAAGCTAAGAGAGCTTGATGAGCATGAAAAAGAAATACTTTCTAAACGTTATGAGCTACTTAGTAACGTCGCTAAGTATAATGGGTTGTATTTAGGTGTTGCTAACAACTCATGGAACTCACATGTTGGGCAAGTTAAAGCGATTTTAAAGGAATTAGAAAAGACATACGTTAATCAATACAATGCGCATGGTAACTTAAATAATCAACAGTTTTTTCATAGACGCAAACTTCTTTTTACTCGCTTAGATACGGCTCTAAGTCGCTTTGCTCAACCTGCCTTGGGCGGAAGTTTAGTGGCGGGTGATATAAGACGAAATTTAGGATTAAGCTCTAAAAGCATGATACATCATTGGCAACAACAAGGAGGGGTGGCTAAAAGTATTCCTGAATTTGCCCAAAACTACAAAACTGTAGCCAATATGGCCAAAAACCTAAAAAGAGTTGGGTATGTTGGAATTGCGCTGACAGGTGTCGAGGCCAGTGCAAATATCATAAAAGCATGCACAGAAGGAAATGAGCAAGCTTGTACCAAGGCCAAGTATGTTGAGACAGGTAAGGCTGGAGGTGCTGTTTTAGGTGGTGCTGGGTTAGGCTATCTTGGAGGCTATTCATTATGTAATGTAGTTTTTGGTTTACCATCCGGAGGAACGAGTCTTTTATGGTGTGGTATTGTTGCGGGCGGAGCAGGCGGTGTTCTAGGTGGCTCTGTTGGAGGTTATTCTGGAGGGGTTGCAGGCGAGTTAATATATGAGGTTGTTGAAAAGTAATGGAGCCTATTAAGTTGTGGTTTTTAACTCTGTTTCTTACATCTGCGGGTCTTTTCTTTTTTATAATATTACCAATTTTAATAGCTATAAAAGATAAAAAAACACGGTTGGTAGAGGATGTTCTAGATGATGGAAATCGGTTTTACTCATTAAATATCATAACTGCTGGTAGCGGAGCATTGCACTACGGTTCTATATTTCTATTCGATTGGTATGCTAGGCGTTATAAGGTAATAGAGGAGAGAGAAAAGGTACCCAAAAATTTGCAGATGTGGTTTAAGCTTTATTATATTTTGTTTATAACATTTAGCCTTATGTTTTTATTAGCATGCTTAATGGCCTACTTTGTTTAGATTAACTGCTTTCTTTTTTGTTGATTAAATAATGGATTTGATATTTTTTGGTGTTGGCTTAAGTGTTATTTTTATCATTCTTTTACCTTTAGCTTTTTATTTAAAAGCAAAAAAGCTCAGAACGGTTGAAGATATTTTAGAGCATGGAAATCGCTACTATTCCCTAAATATTTTTATGGCGCTTCATGGTTTACTTCATTATGGCAGTGTATTTTTATTTGATTGGTATGCAAAATGTTATAATTTATTAAGTGATAGAAATAAGGTGCCAGCTCAAGCCTCGATACTATTTAAAGTGTATTTTGTAATTTTTATGCTTTGCGTACTTTTAATGTTTTTATCTACATTATTTTTTGAATAATGACTTTAGGCTATAGAAAAACCAGAGGGATCACCCATTAGAAAGTTCCGGTCAAGCAGGTAGCTGTTTTTTCTAGATTTTTCATTCAAAACCAAGCGTTCTTATTATTTAAACTCAATTTAAATATGGCTACGCACCTAGTAATGACGTCGATTGGTGTGAATATTGAAAAAAACGCCATATAAATTAATGCCCTTGGCTTTCGCCTGAGTCACTGTTTAGCGCCAGTATCAGCCCAAGCTATAAATATCTTGAAATTATACTTTTAAGCTCTATAATTACACGTAACAACACCCCTCCCGCTACCCGTAAGCTCAGCGCCCTGCGAGGGGTTAATTATTTCTATAGCATGGTAAAAGGATTTAGCCTTCATGCAGTTCCCTAAAGCCCCCATAACATTTGCAAAGCAAGTCGACTTACTTGAAGAGCGTGGGCTAGTAATTAATGATAAAGAAGCAGCAGCCTTTTATCTTAGTCATATCAATTATTACAGACTAGGCACTTATTGGTGGTCGTTTATTGAAGATCATCAAAATCATACTTTTAAGTCTGGTACTACGTTTGAGCAAGTGTTAAATCTGTATTCTTTTGATAGAGAGTTAAGGTTGTTACTACTTGATGCCATTGAGCGAATAGAAGTATCTCTGCGAACTCAGTGGTCATATCATTTAGCAAAAAAGCATGGCTCACATGCACACTTAGATCCTACTGCATTCACTTCTAAATTTAACCATAATGACTTTGTTAGTAATATTTGTGCTGAAATTCAACGAACGTCAGATACAAATATAAAAAAGCAAAATCAGAAATATAATGAAGAAACCCCCGCTATTTGGATTGTTGCTGAAGTAATGAGTTTTGGCTGGCTTTCTAGAAGTTATGATGCAATAGGGCGACGAGCGCTAAAAAATGATATTGCAGATTCATATAAAGTAAAAGAAACAATACTCTCATCTTTTTTACACCACATAACGACGGTACGTAATATCTGTGCCCATCATAGTCGCTTATACAACCGAGATTTTACATTTACCATGAAGCTGCCAACAAATGGCGACAGTGTTTTACTTAATAGCTTTAGCGATACAACTAAACAGTTATACAACACACTCGTTATGTGTGGTTATTTTATGGATTTAATTAGCCCTAACCACCATTGGAAACAAAAGCTAGCTAGCTTAATTGAGGCATATGATATTAAAGTAACCGAAATGGGCTTTCCTGAAAATTGGAAAATGTTACCTATCTGGAATAGCATTAAATAAACTAAGAGCTAATTAAGCCCTCAGTTAACTGTAAAACCAAAGGCACTAAATTTTTATTACACATCAAATATCTAGCTTTTTAGTTTATTGCTCATCGAGTCAATTACTCTGTCTAGACCACGACGAATAAAGTTTAAGAATGCGTTTACCATGTGATTAACCGTGGGAGAGTGCATGAGAATAAAGGGCAATATTATTGCCCTTTATTACGCGCTTAAATTGGTAGTTATAAACTATAGCGCGACTAAGCTTTGCTCTAGCATTGCTTTTATTTGTTTTACTATTTTAGCTTCTGTTTCTGGTTCGAATTGTTGTATACGTGGGGTATGAATATGCCCTGTAGGTATACTTGAATTAAGCGCATCGCGCAGGCGAATACTTCGGTACGATATTTCGTTAGACAAGTAACCACCGCCGCCGCCATTTACCGCAATACTATTTTTAAGCTCGCCGTACGAACCGGCTTTATAGGTTTTTTCAAGGGTGGTGACTTCGTGATTGTCGATAACTTTATAAGGGCCTTTGGCTTGTTGCATGTAACTTACAGGCAAGCTAAATTTTACAAACTCGTTGCCAGGGAGTGGTCGGCCATTAAGCTTTGGTATTACTGGGCTTGTTTGCGTTCCACCATACACAATATTGGCATTATCTGGGGCAGTTACACTGCGACGTTTACCCGGAAAGTGCTCCAAATCAAATTCTGTTCTGCCCATACTTACGGTTACTACCATGTCTACATTATTAAGTGCGTAGTAGGGGGCAAGTAGCGATTCTATTATACCTTGATCGAAGTCTTCGTAGCGTACAGGCACCATAACGGTGTTTATTTCTGCGCTCACGCCGTTGTAATTAATAACTTGGCCGTCGAGTAATAACGCTGCAACACCGGAAGGGTTACTTTGGTTTATGTTTTTATCGAGTAAAAATGGGTCAAAGCCCGTTAGTAATATTTTTTTAGTGCTGCCTGATGAAAAAGCAAGATCGGTGCGGCCTCTGCTGCCGTCCTCAAGCATTGTTAGTAAAGTATTTAGTTGAGCCTGCGTAATTGAAAATTTAGGTGAAGTTGTGCGTATTACTTTACTTGAAAGCAGGCGTGCCCAGTAGAGCTCTCGGTCGTCGTAGTTACTAGTTTTTATTATGTGTTGCTTGGCGTTTTCCCACAGTTCAAAGCTAAAGCTTTGTACTAATGCTTTTGCACTTTTAAAGTCGTTTAATTCTTTAAATTGTTGCTCAAAACTTGATACTTGTGAGGTAAATGCATTTAAAACATTTGGCATTGCCGATTGGGCTTTGTTGATACGCTGTTCTTCAACAGTTAAAGGATTACTTAAAGCAGCGAATGAAGAGGCAATTAAGCTGGTCGCTAATAATACTTTGATCATAATATTCCTAATATAAGGCTATTTTTTATGTGTAATTTACTATCCTATTATTACTAACTTAGGGCAACCGATTAACGTTGAATCGACTGAAATTTGCTTTTGCCGTGCATTAGTATTGTTTAACGGCCAATTAGTATCATCGGCTAATAAAAATCCCTGAGTCAAAAATTGATCTTTATAGGTTCTACTTTAAGTTCTAATAAAAGTAAAAAGCCGTTACAGCAATGCAACGGCTTTTCATTATGGTTTTATGCGCTTCGACGATACGAGCGAAAGGCTTTATAGTCCTTTAAAACCCTCTATTAATCATCTGGCCCTTTTAAGGTAAACACTAAATGTTTACGCATATCCTTTAAAATCACGCCTTTTTTAAGCATTGCGCCGCTTAAGCGTTTTTGCCATTTTAATAAATCTGGCTCTGCGGCTGCTAAGGCTTGCTCGTTTTCAAACTGAAAACACAGCAGTAGTGAACTTGGAAATAAGTGATATTCCACATCAAACCAGCATTGCAGCATGCCTGGGAGCTCAGCGCGGCCTTGCTCTTCTAATTTTTCAGCAGTATTAAGTACAAGCGCTTGCTGTTTTATTTGCACTGCAGAGAGTTTTTTCATTATTAAAATCCAAGTTAGCGGCTAAAAAATGCAGCCGGAATGTGGGCATTATACGCAAGCTTATAGGCAGGCAACAACTTTGAAAGGGAGTTAATGTCCAATAGAGTGTATCTGCTTAAAATTTAGGGTCATGTTGCAAGGCACCTCCAGTTTTTCAACCTATGTAGATCGGATAAGTGGCGCAGCCGCGCCATCCGACTTTTTAAGTTTCATCACTGAACTCCGATTTGGGTATTAATATATTTTTTAGCTCAATAGTTAAGTAACCTTAACCTAAGCTTTTGCCAAGTTGCTTGCGACAACTGGGGAGTGGTTGTCGCAAGGCGCCTTTAGCGTCTCACCACACTTAATACTTATAAGAGGTATTAATTGGGTAGGCTTATTTGGATCGGCGCTTGTCTAGCACATAACGTACGGCCATTCTTGCAACACCCGCACCAATACCTGAGACTACTGCCCATGTAATGGCCTCTTTAAGATCTGTTTCTTCGCTTGGTCTATCTTTTGGGGCTGGTTCGTTGGTAACCTTTTCCCACGATTTTTGTAAAGTTTTCCTTGTTAACATACCTGCAGATGCAGCGGCGAGACCTATACCTATTGTCGTAATTAGTTGTTTATTACTCATAATGTTCTCCTTTTTATAAATAACGGCAGCGTTATTTATGTATAACTCTTTAAGTAAGAATATTAATAACAGCAATTTACGTACCGATAGGCTGAGGCGTTTTTAAATCAGGGCGTTCTTGTTTTATGCAAATTAGTCGTTTAAAACCATACTCACATCACACTTTCACCACATTTACACACAAGCTAAATAACCACTGTAGAGCGTGCGCAACTCTGCTCAAATCTTCTTTTTAGATATTAACTCTGCAATTTAACTTACCTTCTAGGCGGCTTATCGCACTCATTGCTGTACAGATAGTAAACACTTTCACCCTATGCTTTAATATTAAAAAACAAGGGAGGGCGTTATGAGTAAAAATCGATTTTTATTTAATAAATACGTTTTGGTAATGACAGTGTCGGGCACTTTGGCAGTGCCGCTACCAGTGCTGAGCAACGATAAGGGGCCGCTAGTTGAGCAGCTTTGTGCTAGTTGCCATAGTTTAACTAACCTTGAGCGCAGCGCGGGTTATAGCCAGCAGGACTGGCAAACATTAATAAGCTATATGGTTGATGCGGGCGTAGATACCGCGCTTAATAAAGATATAAGTGCTTATTTAGCTGAGCATTATCCTGTTAACACTAAGCGCGAGTCTAAGGTTGTTACCGGCGATTTAAAGCTTAGCTTTAAGTACTGGCAAGTGCCAACGCTTGGGCAGCGCGCTCGCGATCCGGTGCAAGGTAAAAATGGCATTATTTGGTGGGTTGGCCAGTGGGGTAATATTTTAGGCAGGTTAGACCCTCAAACCGGCGATATGAAAGAGTATACACTGCCAAGTGGTACATATGCGCACAGTGTGTCGCTTGATAAAAATCAAACCCCTTGGTTTTTAGGCAATAAAAATGGCACGGTTGGATATTTAGACTTAAAAACCGAAAAATTTAAAGTGTATAAAATGCCAAATAAAAATGCCCGCGACCCGCATACTGGTGTATTTGATGAAGCCGGAATATTTTGGTTTACCCTCCAGCATAGCAATATGATTGGCAAGCTAGACCCTACAACTGGCGATATTCAATTGGCTACTTTACCCACTAAAGGCTCACGGCCATATGGTATTAAGCTTGATTCAAAAGGCACGCCGTGGGTGTCGTGTAATGGTAGTAACTGTTTGGTTAAAGTTGATAAAAATACCATGGAGCTTAGTGAGATAAAACTCCCGGGCGCTAAAACGCATACTAGGCGATTAGCCATTACGCCTGACGATATAGTTTTTTATGTTAACTCTGGTATGGGTAAACTTGGCCGCTATAACCCCAAAAACGGTAAAATAACGCAGTGGGATAATCCCAGTGGTGAAAACAGTCATCCGTATGCAATTGAATATGCCGATAACGCCATTTGGTTTAACGAGTCAGCCAAGCGTCCTGAAACCTTAGTAAGGTTCGACCTTAATACCGAAACTATGCAGAGCTGGCAAATTCCGAGTAAAGAAGGAGTTTACTCTGGCTTAATTAGGCATATGCGCATGGGGAATAATGGGCTGATCATTCATCAAACAGCAACTAACCAATTAGCTGAAATTACGTGGAGTAAGTAATAATTTATTTTATGTTAAAGCTGCGTACTGCTTACTAGTAAGTTTTCTAATATTAGGTAGGAGTTTTTTACAAAGCTTAGCAACTTTTACCTTTTAAATAAGTAAATTGATACAATTGTTTATTTAAGATATTGATTTTTATTCGTTAAATTTGTGGTTTGGGTTTTGCTTGGTAGTAAGTGTATTTTCTTAAATAAAATAAAGGAGTTATTATGAGTACCGTTATTACTGGGTTATTTGAAAGTGCATCACAAGCAACACTCGCAATTTATAGATTAGAAGCTTTAGGTATTAATGAAGCTGACATAAGCATTGTAGCCAACGACTCATACGCAAAGGAAGATTTTGCTGTAGACGAAGGTACAAAAGCCGCTGAAGGTGGCCTTGTAGGCGCGGCTTCAGGTGGTATTCTTGCTGCAATTATTGGCGGTTTTACTGCAGTAGGTACTGTAGCAACAGGTGGTACGGGCTTATTAGTTGCCGGACCATTAGTCGCAGCATTTGCTGCTGGTGGCGCAGGCGCCGCAGTTGGTGGTACTTTAGGTGCTGCAATTGGTGCGTTTATTCCTGAGCACGAAATTAAATATTATGAAGATGCCATTGAAAAGGGCTCTATATTAATTGGTGTTAAGTACGATAGTGACAACAAAAACGCTATTGAAGAAATACTTAACAATGCAGGCGCAAGTAACGTTTCTACGGCTTAATGCTAACTAATTAGTTTCAAAATTAATTAAAAAGGTGAAACTTAGTTTCACCTTTTTTTTCGTTTTTAACGGCGGAGCAATTATAAATATTAACGTAATTTTTTATCATTAAATAAACTCCATATATAAGTAAATTGGTTTTAAACATGCTTTGATTATAGAAAAGACTTATTTAGATAGGCGCTTTTTATTACATGTCGTAAGGCCTCCCTAACAACACCAACTCTCGAGACTACCTCCTATATAATAACGGCCTTTTTAATAGCTACTTTTTAACTTGGCTTGTCTTTTTGGGTTGGATCGTCGGTAATCTTCTTTTATGAGTTTTGTAAAGTTGCCATTCTGTTTGTAAATATGCCTTGGTTTTTGTTTAACTTTTGGGTGAAAGTCAGTTTTTTTAATTAATTAGCTATTTATTTAAAATTAATAAAAATTATAAATTTACTTTTTAATCAATAGATTAAAAATAAATAATACATAAAATCATGTTTACGCGTAGGGCTGGTATAGACATTGAAACTACTTGTTTAATAGTCGCTTAATTTAGCGTTATTGCTTTATTAATTTGATACTAACGAGGAGATGATGATGAATTATTTGCAGTTTGATTCAAACGCTAAAAGACCTTTAACCCGCGTTTTAAAACCAACTTTTGCGATACTACTTACCGGTGTGTTACTACAAAATAGCGCACTGGCAAATGTAAAAGTTCAAATGCACCAAGTAACTAAGTCAGGCCAAGGGCAATTACTAGGCACTATTACACTAACAGAAAATGATCACGGCGTTGTTTTTTCACCAAACTTAAAAGGTTTAACGCCTGGGCAGCATGGCTTTCATGTTCATCAATTTGCTAGTTGTGAACCCAAGAAAAAAGGCGATAAAGTTGTGCCGGGGGGCGCCGCTGGTGGGCATTTCGATCCAAAAGCTAGCGAGCATCATGATGCTCCTTGGGGGGATGGTCATTTAGGCGATTTACCGGCGTTGTATGTAAATGAAAGTGGCCAAGCTAAATCGCCTGTTTTAGCACCAAGGCTCACGCTTGAAAAACTTAAACAACACGCAGTAATGATTCACGAAGGAAGTGATAACTATGCAGATAAGCCAAAGCCATTAGGTGGCGGTGGCAAACGTGTTGCTTGTGGCGTAATTGAGTAAATATAAGGAGAAAGTTATGCCATATCAAAATCGTGATGAATTACCTGAGTCGGTAAAAAGTAACTTACCTAAACATGCTCAAGACATATATCAAGAGGCGTTTAATAGTGCGTGGGATACCTACAAGGACCCAAGCGATAGAAAAAACGACGACGACCGCGAAACCACTGCGCACAAAGTGGCTTGGTCTGCGGTTAAAAATAGCTACAGTAAAAATGATAATGGAAATTGGGTTAAGTCGAGTAACTAGTTTTGATCAAACTAACAAAGCTAAAGCATTAAAAAGCCGCTACAGCATATTGTAGTGGCTTTTTTATAGAGCCCAGTGATTAATCACTTTTCTATTTATCCGTTAAACAATACTTTACGGCATGTTTGAGTAAAATTGGTAAGCAAAACCATAAGTACTGCTTTAAACACGAATGTGAGTTTGGTTTAAATTTGCGTTATTATTTATTTGTATTAGCCAATCAGAGAACACTTTGAATTATTTAGCTCATCTTTATTTAGCGCAGCCCACAGCCGATTCTCACTTTGGGAACCTGTTGGGTGACTTTGGTGGAAAAAGACATGTAAAGCACTTACCAAACACAGTTAAAAATGGCCTCGATAACCATTATTTAGTTGATAAATTTACCGACTCTCACCGCGCAGTTAAACACGCTAAACAATACTTTTCACCCGAGCGTAAACGCTTTGCTGGTGTGGCTATTGATGTGGTGTTTGATCACTTTTTAATTGTGCATTGGCAACGATTTAGCAAGCAACCTTTAAGTGATTTTAAGTACACCAGCTATCAGCTTTTAAATAACCGTATACCTGTTATGCCAGCGCGAATGCAGCATGTTGTAACAAGTATGACTAAAAACGATTGGTTTAAAGAGTACGAAACCGTTGAGGGAGTAGGGCTTGCGCTCGATAACATAGCCAAACGCATTCGTTTTACGAACACTTTTGCGGGCGCGGCTGATGACATAGCACAGAATTACGATGAATTAGAAGCCGTGTTTCTAGCGTTCTTCCCGGAGCTAATTAAGCATGTAAGTGAGTTTGACCTTGAAAGCACCCCAAAAAATGGCATAAAGCGCATTATTTAAAGTTTTCATCAATTGTTAATCTTTTGTGATAAGTTAAGGTGAAAAAAACGCTACTCTAATACAAATTAATTTTTGAGTGTTTTTAATGAATCGCAATTACTTGGCTATTGTGGGCTTTGCTGTTTTAGCGGCATTTCTATCTGGTTCTGTATTAGCTTTTGACTTCGACTTAAAATCGGTACGCACAACTATTTCAAATCCAAATACTAGCCATGCGTTAATATACGACGACTTGGCTGGGAGTAATCAAAAAACACTGTTTTCGTTAGAGCCCATAAATAACCAGCGTGTGGGTGTGTTTTTTGATATTAACGATATTGAAATTGGCTACTCTGCCGACATTTTTGAAGATGACGTTGAAACAAAAACACTAGATATACTGCTCTCGTATAGAAAATTTAAAAATTCTAAAATCACATTCAACTATCAAACGCTTGAAGGGCTGCAAAGCACGGCTAGCAATTTAAGCGGCAATCAAACGGATCAAATTTTCTCGCAAAATACACGTTCAACCAAGTTTGAGTTATCTGGCCAACACAACTTTTATACCTTCAATAATAAAGCGTCTTTGTTTGAGCATTTTTTTCTTAATAGGCCAAAGCTAAGCAGCAAATTTGATTTGTCGTTAAGTGTTGTTGGCGCGTGGTCTTTCAAGCATGTATCTCTTGAGAACAAAGATAATATTGTGTTTCAGGCTGATTTTTTAAATTCACCTGTGCCACAGGTCACTAAGTTAATTTCTAATTCGTATGGGGCGAGTATTGGCTCGCTTTTATCATTTTCGTTACCGCATAATGTTCACGTATTTGCTGAATACAAAGTAGGTAAAGGGCATATTCAAAACACAAACCCTGGGCTGGGGTTAAAAGATTCGGGCGCCGAAAAAGTCGAGGCATTCGGTGGTGGAATTTCTTGGACTTCCGACAATAAAAAACTTATGGTCGTACTACGTGCGTGGGAGCAAACAGGCCGGCATATAGATACTTCTTTGGGTGATTTGTCAGTAATTAAGTTTTTTAGTATTGCTCACCGAAATAGTAAATTTACCAGGAATACTATGAGTAAGAATAACGCAGTACCTCAGGCTTATGTGAAGCAAGAGGAAGGTTACCGAATTAAAGCCTTAAGATTGTACCCTTGGGTATGTGGGCGTTGTGCCCGTGAGTTTGAGTACTCTAATTTACGTGAGTTAACGGTGCATCATATAGATCATAACCACAGTAATAATCCAGAGGATGGCAGTAACTGGGAGTTATTGTGTATTTATTGCCACGACAATGAGCACAATAAATACCACGAACATATTATGTATGGCGGGTCGACTACAGAGCGAAAAGTTGAGGCTGCAACGCATTCTCCATTTGCCGATTTAAAAGCGATGCTTAATAAATCAAAGTAGCTACTATGATTTCAACTGTTTGGATAAAAACAAGGTTGTTACATCAGCTACTTTAATAAGTGACAGTTTATCTGCATGGCTCCATGAAATTTTTGAGCCAACACTTTCACAACAAATAACACCTAGTGGTTTGTTATCAATAAAGTAGATGTAATCAAGCAAGGAGTAAATGTTTGATGGTTCAAAATAAACCTTGGTTAAGTTTTTAGTGATTTCGTGGTTTCTCGCATCTGATGCGTCTAATACTTTATGCTCTAAAATATAGTCAAAGTATGCAGGAAAGTCTTCAGCTTTTAAAACTGCATTACTTACTATCTCATTTTTTTCATCAAGGCAAATTAAGCTATTAATGGCAGTATAGTCGTGATTAAACAACCATAGACTGACTCTGTCGGCATTTGAAATTAACTTTTTTAGCTCATTGCATATCTGTTTTAGCTTACGTTCACTCGTAATGTTTGGGTTACTAACTTTAACTGCTAAATTTTTGAGATTTGAGTTTTTTGGATTATAAACATTGAGCAAGCTATTTAAATGATCTTTATTAAATGGCTTCGTTAAATAGCCATCCATACCAATGTCTAAATAGTGTTCAATATCTGGTTTCATGGTGTTGGCTGTCATGGCAATAATTGGCGTTGTTTTACCTGTTTGTTGCTCTCTAATTATCTTAGTGGCTTGCACTCCATCCATCACTGGCATTTGAATGTCCATAAAAATTAAATCAACATGGTTGGCAAAAAAGTAATCAACGCATTCTTTGCCATTTTCGGTAAATATTACTTTTGCATTATGAGCTTGTAGCATTTTACTTACGACAACTTGATTTACTTTATTGTCTTCGGCAACCAAAATAGTGCACCCTTGTAAATCGGTTATTTCTTTATTTGGTTTTAATAATTCATCGAGTTCTGATGTTTCAAAGCTTTGTTGGTAAGTAAATACAGAACCTTTATCTTCTTTACTCGTGAAGTTTATTTTGCCATTCATTAAATCACTTAGCTTGGTGCAAATGGAGAGGCCAAGGCCCGTGCCCCCGTACTTTCTAGATGTAGATGAATCGGCCTGATGAAACTCTTGAAATAAATTTTGCTGTGCAGCTTTACTAATACCAATACCTGTATCGATTATTTCAAATACAATATTTTGCGTGTTTAAGAGGTTCTCCTTTACAGTGACTTTAAACTCTACCTGGCCTTGTTGTGTAAATTTAATCGCATTTGAGCATAAGTTATTTAAAATTTGAGAAACTCTGACAGGGTCGCCTTTTAGGGTTGTAGCGATATTTTTATCTATAGATGGAATAAATTTTATGCCTTTATCTGTGGCTTGTTTCATTAGTGGATTAATTACATTGTTAATGACTTCGCTCAGGTTAAAGTTAATATTCTCAATATTTAATTTACCCGCTTCAATTTTTGAAAAGTCTAAAATATCATTTACAATATTTGAGAGTATATTCGCGGAGCTTAAAATACTTTTTAGGGCGTTATCTTTTTGTATATTTGAAGTCTCTGCTAGTCCAAACTCAGCTAAATTTAAAATGCCGTGCAGCGGGGTTCTTAGCTCGTGAGACATATTTGCTAAAAATCGACCTTTTAGAGTGTTAGCTGTGTCAGCTTCTTTTTTTAGTTCTTCAAGATTTTTATTATGTATTTGTTGCTGTTTTAATGCAGTGGCCAGCTTTCTGTTGTTTAACCTGAGCTCAAGTTGTGCGATAACTTCTTTGCCAAGTATTTTCAGTGCGTTAATTTGTGTTTGAGTTAGCTTTTTTGGCTGGTCGCTGATAACACATAATGTACCAATCGTGCTGCCACTAGGTGTAACTAGCGGTGTGCCCGCATAAAACCGAATGTTTGGATCGCTGGTTACTAGAGGGTTATCATAAAAACGTTCATCAAGTAGAGCGTTTTGTATTTCAAATACTTGGTCTTGCAGTATTGTATGAGAGCAAAATGCGATATCTCTTTCAGTGGAGTCTACATCGATACCATACTTTGATTTAAACCACTGCCTTTGTGGATCAACTAAGCTTATAAGTGATATGGGGGCTTCACAAATATCAGAAGCAAGTTGAGTTAAATCATCAAATACTTTTTCGGCTTCAGTATCTAATATTTCATACTCGTAAAGGGCCTTTAATCTAGATTCTTCGTCAGCTGGTATTTGTGCTTTTATCATAGTATTGCTCAATATTTATATAGATTCACTATAAGAGTAATTTAGTGATAATGACAACTTTAACATGTAGAACCGGCTAAAAAAAAGACATTGCATTTTGCTACTCTATTATTACTTTTTTGAAATGTTTTTTCTATTGTGACTAATATTGGTTTTTAAACTCGTATTTTAAAATCTGCTCTAAATACTTAAAAGTAACTTTGCTAAGCTTTTTAGTTGAGTAAGCTGTTATTAAAAAGGCCGAATCCCATTTAATGGTTCGGCCTTTTAAAGCTTTAGGTTAATAACAATAAGAGTTATTTTTTCTTTTCGCTTGGTGCTGGTTGGCCATAATTAGGTGAACGAGGTCCATATAATAAGCCGTTGTAAACATCTGAAGAAAGTAAGCGTGTTGAAGTCATTGCTGCGATTTCAAAGCCTTTATCGGTTACCGTTTCAGCAATTTGATTGATTGCTGCAATAACAAGCATACCTACAAGGCCACCACCGCCATTACTTTGTTGTTCAGCTGAAGAGGCTCTTGCTTTGCCTTGCCATAATTGCTCGCCAGTGCGTAAATCAACTAATGAGGCTGATACAGTTACAGCTGTTTCGCTAGAAATTACAACATAGCTAGTGCCGTATTCTTCAATAGTGATGTAAAGCGCAGAGTCTGCACCAAAAATTTCATGTAATTTATTCGCCGGTACTTGGTGTACGTCGCTTGCAACAGTGAGGCCATTACCTTTAAAGGTTTGATCAACTAAAGCAACAGGAAAAACATAAAAACCCGACTCAGCTATAGGCGCGACCATTTGAGTCATCACACTGTATGGTGCAATTACTTCAGGTGTATTATTTAGCGGAGGTAAAATAATAACTGAGTGAGGGTCTGCTTGTTTAAATGCTGTGTAGTCATGTGCTGGTGGAGGTGAAACACAACCAGCGAGTAATGCGACTAATGCGATCGCTGTGTATGATTTTAAATTAAGCATATTAAGCGCCTTTCGCAGATTTTAGAAGGAAGTCGATGTAATGAACTGATTCTGGGAAAAGTGATTTCTCAGTTTCGAAGTGAGTAGTGCCTAATGAAGGGTTACCCGTTTCAAAGTACAGCATACCTAGGTGAGCATGTAGGCCAGGTGCAACATTCTTACTTTTGTTTGCGGCATCGGCAATAATTTGCTCAAGCATACTAATTTGCTCTTCGGCTGTTACGTCATCTGCTTTTAAATAGGCGTATACGGCAGTGCTATAGTCGCCGTAATAGTAAATAGGTTCTTTCGTTGAGTTACAACCCGTTAGGGCTATACAAACAAATGCTAAGGTAATTAGCTTTTTCATTATTTATTGCCCCATTGGCCAGCTTCAAGACCAGTAACTAACTTGTTAACGACTTCGCGAATAGCTAGGTCAAGTACTTTGCCATTTAATGTGGCATCGTATGAAGCTGTGCTACCAAAACCAATAACTTCACGTTCTGATAGGCTGTATTCACCAGCACCTTGCACTGAATAAATAACTTCTGATGTAGTAACATCAACAACATTAAGCGTTACTTTAGCATAAGCAATTTGCGATTTACCTTTACCCAATAAACCAAAAAGCTGGCGATCGCCAATGGCTTTACGGCCAAACTCTGTTACATCACCAGTTACAACAAATTTAGCACCGCTAAGAACTTGTTTTGTACCTGTTAACTTTGCCTCTTCCGCAAGGGCTGCCATATTGTCGCGATCAAGCACACTAAAGCGATTTGTTTGTTGTAAGTGGCTCATTAGTGTTGTTTTTGCTTGGCTACCTAAACGGTCTTGGCCTGATGCAAATATACCATTTTGAAAGCTCGAACGGTTTACAAACTGACCTACGACTAGTTTGCTTTTTGCACCTGAGTAGGTTGTGTTATAGCTAGCAACAGTTGGTGTTTCTATTACTTTTGATGATGTTGTAGCACACCCAGCTAAAGACGAAGCTGTAATTGCAGCGATTACAATTGTTTTAATGTGGCTTTGGTTAATTCGCATAAATTTATGTCCATATAGATAATTGCAGAAGTTTTTATTGATAGGCGCTTGATTTTTATACTTATAAGTCAATTACTTATTTCAAGAGTCCATTCAACTTACTTTATAAACAAAAGTTGATGTAAATACAATGTTATTTATGTTTTATACAGATACACACAATGAAAAAGAATAAATTCTTTGTAATAACAATGCTAATTCATTAGTTTTTAAATTATTGAAAGCCTTTTTCTATAGTTGATATACAAGGAGATTTATTGCGCGCTGAGTTGTTAATTAGTAATTTTATTCAATTAACTGTAATTTTTTAAAACCAATCGGCTGCAACTTGTAGTGGGGAAGGATCGCCTTTTTTAGATACCTAAAACACTAAGGCTTGCTTTGTTGGCGATATTTTTTTAGCGCGAGGCAGGGTTAAGTCAGCTAATGATAATTGCTGCTTGGTCTGCATGTTATTTTGCTCGTAGCCAATAACAACAAAGTCGTGTTTTAACTTATGGCCTGCGTTTTCGCCGCTGTGTATTGGTGTTTCTATGCCAAAGCCTAACAGAGCTACATGGGCTATTAAGTTTTGGTCAGTATTATCTTCGATATTAACAGTATCGTATTCGAGATTAATTTTACTGTTGTTTATAGTCGCTTTTAAATTACCTAAATAACGGGCTTTAGCTACAGGAATAGCTTGTTTATAAAACCAACCTAGTCACCCGTTGCCGTTAACCATAAATCTTGGAGTAGCTACAATCCTACTTTTACCAAGTGCCTTATAAGTGCGTTGTCTGTTACTAAACACAGCAGAGGCAAACGGGTCTTTCCAACCCAAATAATTCCAATAAGTAACATGAAAATTAATAGGGATTAAATCAGTCCATAGTTTCTCATCATCTGTAAACGTTGAAATCCAGCGCTCTGCTGGTGGGCAACTACTGCAACCTTGCGATGTGTAAAGCTCTAAAAAGGTAGTCGGATTAGCTGTACTAGAAATAGTTACTTGCTCAGCAGCTTGGCTTTGAAAGCAAAAAATTATTAACCCAACAAGTGAGATTAAAAATGGATGGGATGGTGCTTTAAAAGGCATGTTACTTCTCGCAAAGGCTGATATTGCATTCAGCCTAAATGATATTTACGAATGTAGTATAACGAAATACTCACAATTAAATCACGTTTTAACTGTGTATTTTATTTAGCTGCTCAATTATTGAAATACTTTACATGATTAAATTTTATTTTTAGGAAATATTATACTTAATTTGATGGTTTGTTAGTTAAAAGCGTCAACCTTTAGTGTGTAAGTGTTTTTTTTATATAGAGGTTATCAAATTTTGAGTTTTTATTTATTTATTGGCAATAAAGGTTGCGATATTTATCAAGGTTATATTTACCTAATAAATATTATGCTAATTAGTTTTTTAGCCTTTTTTATCTAGAAATAAGGGGGGAGTGAGTTGTTTTAGGAAGTATCGCTTCGTTTTATTATTTTAATTAAGTTAATTATTTGTGTTTTATTTTTTTTATTGTTCTGATAAGTGGTACGGTATTGTGTTGCTTAAGTTGCTATCCTGTTGTTTTATTTGGTTTTTAATTGTTGCCTTTAAGTGTCATTTAGTTAAAATAAGGTTTCAGTATAACTTTTTATTGGGTCAAAACACCCGATTTTAGTTTTAAACGGATGTTTGATTTACTAAAAATCAGTAAATTTCAAAAGGATTTATTAAATGAAAAAGACAAAGTGCTTTGCATTGTGTTTAATCGCAACCTCTATTTTAACTGCGTGTGGCAGTGATAAAGACCCATCTAGTACTAGTGAAACACCTAAAGTAGTAGCCAATACAGCACCTTCAGTAAATGCAGGAGCTGACCTTATCGTAGATGAAAATCAATCTATTTCATTTACAGGAACAGCTGAAGACTCAACCGGTACAATAGCAAGCTATGCATGGCAGCAAACCTCTGGGATTGATTTAGAGCTTAGCGGCTTAGATACAAGCACCCTTTCTTTTACAGCGCCAGAAGTAGATGAAGAGCAAGTTGTTGTATTTGAATTAGTTGCTACTGATGATGGTGGTTTGACTGCATCTGACTCTATTTCAATTACTATTAAAAATGTACTAGTAGAACCAACATTGAGCTTAAACGAAAGAGTCACTGTTGAAGAAAATACAGAAGTAGAAATTACAAGCATAGCAGAAGATTCTAATGGCTCAATAGTGTCGTATGCTTGGCAACAAACTGACGGCATTATCATTGAAATTGATAACTTAACCAATGATTCTTTAAAATTTATTGCTCCAGAAGTTGATTTTGATACAACGTTAACTTTTGGCTTAACAGTGACAGATAATGATGGTCAAACAGCTACAAGTAGTGTTTTTGTTGATGTGACTAATGTTGCCGCAAGTGTTATGTCTATACCTGGTGGTAGTGAAAATATTGTTATAGATGGGCAAACCGTTGAGGCAGCGCTGAATGAAGTATTAGTACATTTAAACGATGATGTTACAGAAGCTGAATTAGAAGCTGTTTTTGATGAGATTAGTAATAATGATGCTGGAATCGCAAGTTTTGATGATGCATTAAAAGTATTACAGATAAGAGTTAGAGAAGGCGCTTCTGAAAATAGCTTGATAACAAAAATTGGGGAAATGGGCGGCGTTAGGCATGCAGGTTTAAATACTGTTATAGAGTCAAAAAACTTAAGTCTGATTAGTAATTATAATCATGTAATCAAAAATAAAAACACTGTAATACAATATATTGCAGAGGAAAGCACTGATGAGCCTCTTTTTTCTGGAGATTATTGGGTTAAAGCTGTAGCCGCAGATAAAGCATGGGATGCATTACAAGAACGTACTTTAGCGCCAGTGACATTAGGTGTTGTTGATACCGGTATAGGTGCAGGACAAATTAGCATTGAAAGCTCTCGCTTAACTCGTCTACGCGCACAAGAGAATGGCCAATTTGGTGTTGTTGAAGGTGATGATACAGAAACTGATAGTTCTCATGGGTTGTGGGTATCTAGCTTTATTGCTGGACATAACACGAGTGAAGGCAGTGCAGTGTATGGTGTTGATCACAGTGCCAACTTAATACATACCGATATTTATGTTAAGCGTTGTAAGGATGGATCAACTACTGAAGAGTGTTCATCTGAATCTCCTATTAAAACTTATATAACAGATTTAATAGCAGGAACTAAGGCGACTATAGATAGCGGTGCGAGCATTGTAAATATATCTTGGGGTGATACAAGCACTTGTGCTGACGACTCACAAGTTAGATTAAAAAGTAATAGAAATTGGCGTCTACAACAAACTAACTTAGTGGAATACGCAAAAGAAAAAGATGTATTACTAGTTTATTCGGCTGGTAATAACTGTGAAAAAAATGATGATCAACTTTTAGTTGATATCAATGATATTGCCCAAGATGCTTGGCAAACAAATACATTGATTGTAGCGGCAACAGATGCAGATGATAAAGAAACTGATTTTACACGTATGGGTAACGTCGTAAATATTGCGGCTCCTGGTGATCAAATGGGGTGGGGGAATACTGATGGTAGCTTAGGCGTAGGTACATCATTTTCAGCCGCTTTAGTAACAGGCTCTGCAGGGATTGTGAAAGGAATTAATAGTTCATTAAAAGCAGCGGAGATTAAAGATATTTTAGTTGCTACATCTTCTAATTTAACGCTTTCTGAAGAGTCAAAAGCTCTAGGCACAACGGGTCCTACGCAGTTACTAAATATTCACTCTGCAATACAAACAGCCGATTTAACTGTTGATTCTGTTTTAGAAGTTAAGGCTCCAATTGCTTTATCTAAAGGGGATAAAACTACTTCGCAGTTAAGCTTTACCTTACCTGAAACTACTGTGACAGCAATTGATGTCATGTTTTTAATTGATGTTAGCGGTAGTTATACTGATGATATAGCCAGCTTAAAAGAGCAAGCTGACAATATATTAGAAAACTTATCTGGTCGTGGAATTAATGTTGCTTTTGGGGTTTCTGCCTTCTCAGACTTTCCTATTGATGGATACGGCCATGAATACGATGGTGATGAAGCGTTCTATTTATTACAGTCGGTGACTACAGATATAGATGCCGCAAAAACAGGAATCAATAATTTAACCATTTATTCAGGTAATGATTATCAAGAATCACAGTTAGAAGGTTTGTACCAAGCTGTAACTGGAGCTGGTAGAGATATAGACAACGATGGAAATTATACTAGTTTAGGTGATATTGAACCTATGAATATTGGTTGGCGTGAAGGTGCTTTAAAAGTTATTTTATTAGCGACAGACGCGCCATTTCATGATTCAGATATAGATGAGAATTACCCGGGTGCGGGCAAAACTGAGGTCATCAATGTATTACAAGAAAAAGGTGTGACGGTATTTGGATTGCAAAGCGGCTCAATTGGCTTAGCTACAGATGATTTAGATTCAATTGTGTTAGCTACCAAAGGACAAACATTTTTATTGTCGTATGATAGTAACGAAATTGCAGCGGCTATTTCTTCAGCTCTTGATGAGGCTTTAAAAGAAATCGATCTCTCAATTGAAGTGATTTCAGGAGAGCAGTGGGTTGAAACTATTACCCCTGTATTAATTGAGAACGTTAAACCAAATGAAGAAGTGACCTTTGAAATTAATTTGAAAGGGATTAAAAATGCCTCTCTTGAGGAATTAAATTACGAAGTGATACTTTGGATAAGAGGTGATGGTAGCGCAGTTGTAAGAAGGGTTGTAATTCCTATTACAGTTCCCACTTTAGCTGACTAATTTAGACAAAATTAAATGATTAATAAAGCCGATATTGAGCGTTGCTCAATATCGGCTTTTTATTTAATGGGCCAAATATGAGTAGTGCTAATACTTGCCATACTTTTAGTTTGTTGCTTCTGCAATTGATTTTTAAGCATATTACTTCATACAAAAGTTTATTTTTCTTTAGCATAAGTAATTTTTAAGATTGAAGTATCACGAAATACTCACAATTAAATCACGTTTTAACTGTGTATTTTACTTAGTTAAAACTTAATTTGAACACCCGCTCAAGTTGTGCTTTAATCGTTGCTCAATTATTGAGGAACTTTACATGATTAAATTTTATTTTCACCATACTCCTAACCCAATGAAGGTTGCACTCTTTTTAGAAGAAACAGGCTTACCGTTTGAACTTGTTCCTCTTGATACTTTAAAAGGTGAGCAACATACACCTGAATTTCAAGCAATTAATCCAAACGCTAAAGCGCCAGCAATTGTTGATGGTGAAACACGTGTGTTCGATTCGAATGCTATTTTAATGTACCTTTCTGAAAAGTATGGGAAGCTTGAAGGCAAGGGCGAGGACCGCGCTGAAATGCTGTCGTGGTTAATGTTTATCGCATCTGGTTTAGGTCCGTATTCAGGGCAAAGTGTTCACTTTAGACACATGGCGCCAGAAGGGCTTGATTACGCGGTTAATCGTTATTTACGTGAAGCGCAGCGCCATTACGAAGTACTTGATACTCACCTTGAAGGTCGTGACTTTATAGTGGGTGATACGTATACCATTGCTGATGTATCTGCATGGGGCTGGATTGATAAAGCACCGGTTGTATTAGGTGAAGAGGGTTTAGCACCGTATCCAAATCTTAAGCGTTGGTTTGAAAGCATTGATAGCCGCCCAGCGGTTGCACGTGCACGCGCAATTGGTACTGATATAGCCTTTAAAAAAGAGTTTGATGAAGACGCTAAAAAAGCGTTTTTTCCTTCAAACTACCCAAAAGTATAAAAAGTAATTAGTACTAAACAGCAGATCAGTTAGCTGATCTGCTTATTGTATTTTATTGCTGTGTGAGCGGTTCTTTATTTTCGTCTGACTCAAACAAGCTAACCTCTTGCGTGTGCTGGCTTACGCTATTTCTTTTTAGGGCGATGTATAAATCTGAGTGAATGTATATGCCCTCTGTTCCTGACTTCATACCGGCAATTTCAAACCATGAGAGCAGCTGGCGTTTTCTGCCTGCAAGTTCAAGCCTTATATCGCGCTTTTTAAATATAACGTCGAGGTCGGCAATGATTGGTATTTTCTTTTATGTGATTAAAGTGATTGCTAAATTAACTGGCATGAGGTTGAACACATGGTTCATCCACAGTAATTTAAGCATAGATCCAAAGAAATAAAAAACGGGCCTTCATGAAGTTATAAGTATTCAAATACAAATTATTTAGGCTAACTTAAAGCCATATATCCTCAAACTTGACTCCGAGGGTATGCTATTAATTTAACACCTTGTTGATAGCTAGGCTTATCAACAAGGCGATACTGAATTATTACTTTTTAGTTGCTTCGAGGTTTGAAATATTTTTTGTATATTCTACACGGTGATTTATATGGACATTAATTATTGTAGTGCAGAGTTCGCAACAAAAATAATAAGGTTAGAATAATCGATGAATTTAAATAGGTACTAAAAGTATTAAAAAACAAAGGATAACCCCTCCACCTCTAATTTACACGTAAGCTTATTTACTTTGGGAGTTGAGTTATTACTCGTCAATCAAGTTGGTGTTAGTCTTGCAACTGCTTTTATGATGATAAAGTGAATTTATTAGTCGTATTTTCAATTATCAATAATTTTTATTAATTAGTGTTAGTAGTTTTACTAAACCACTATTTATTTAATGCGGAGATAATAGCCATGAAAGCGAATATAAGCAGTGGAGATAAAGCCACTAAAGTGGGTGGTATTTTTGACAGCGAACATAAAGCTAAAGCAACCTTTGATATTTTAAATAATGACGAGAATTTTGTAAAACAAAGCATAAGGCTAATTCCACCTCACGATCAACATTACGATGAAAAGGTTGAGCCTGAAGATAAAAAAATTGCTAAAACTATGTTGAAATCACACTTAGTATTTGCCGTAGTTGGTCTTGTTGTTGGTGTGATTATTGCCAGTATACTCTTTTTATTAGAGTTTGAATTTTTACAACAACACATCCTAGAAACATATGTTTCGATAGGTATTCTTTGTACTTTTGTTGGTTTACTAATTGCTGGAGCTTTTTCGTTAAGGCCAGATCACGATGATTTGATCAATAATATAAGAGAAGCAACTCGCTCGGGTCTGTGGGCGATTGTTGTACATACCGATTCCCACGAGAAAATGGAAAAAGCAAAAGATCTTATGCAGCCACACGCTGTATCAATATCGACGACTTTATAATGCTAATTGACATAATAATTTAACCAACAAGGTTGTATAGTAGTGTTGTTGGTTAAACCGTATTATAACTTAGCTGCTCTATTGATGTGACTTCAATATCAGAAGCCTGTTAAGAATTGATGTGACTTCAATATCAGAAGCCTGTTAAGAATTTAGTTATTTTAGCCCATTAAATAGCTTATGTAGTGAATTGAAAATAACTTACAGGGCAATCAGGGGGCTTAGCTGTTTAACTAATCATAAAATACAGTTACTCTTTTTTATTTTATTGCCGTTTATAATTTACAACACGGCTAATTCTTCCTAATTGGTATGAGCTTCAAATAAGGCAACTTCGTCGGTAGGCTGGCTTACACTATTTTTTTGTAGCGCAACATATAGATCGGAGTGAATATATATACCTTCTTTTCCTGACTTCATTCCTGCAATATCAAACCACGAAAGTAACTGACGTTTTCTACCTGCAAGCTCAAGCCTTATATCACGCTTTTTAAATATAACGTCGAGATCTGCAAGCATGGCCATTACACTTAAATCTAAATGAGTAAAGCAGGGCACAGCGTCAATTATTACACATTGTGTATCGTCTTTTTGCCTTGCGTATTGCTCAAGTAATCTGCGTTTAAAGTAGCTGGCATTAAAGTAAGTTAAAGGTGAATTAAAGCGATAGATGAACACACCTTGCACTGCTTTTGCTTTATCTGTGGCGTCTAAACTTCTTACTACACCGTTAACATCTACGCCTAATATGTTGTCTGTTGGACGCATAACAGTGCGAATAAATTGAAATAACCCTAGTAATACAGCAAGTGTGATCCCTGGTATAACGCCAATAAATAACACCGCAAGTAAGGTGGCTGAGGCGAGATAAAATGCCTGTTTGTCTTTTCGTTTTAATTGCCAAACAGCTTTTAAATCGAGTAAGTGTACAGAGGCAATAATAAGTACAATACCTAGCGCTGCGCTTGGAATAAATTCAAGTGGGGCTGTTAAAAATACAGCTATGAGCGCAATAATAGCTGCTGCAATTATTGATACTAACTGTGTTTTACCACCTGTTGCATCGTTAACCGCGGTGCGTGAGTCGGCGCCACTGACGGCAAAACCTTGCGAAAGAGCTGACGCTATATTGGCAATACCCAACGCTCTAAATTCTTTGTCGGCGTCTATGTCGTAGCCATTTTTAGCAGCAAAGCTGCGGGCAGTTAGCATCATACTAACAAAGCTCACGATGGCTAAGTTAAGTGCGGGTACCACCAGCTCACGAATAATCCCTAAATCAAAAACAGGGGTATTAAAAACGGGAAGCCCGCCAGTTACGGTACCAATAGTTTTTATATCAAGCTGTTTTAAATCAAAAATCCATACTAAAAGCGCACCAAAAGCAATGGCAAACATAGATGCAGGCCACGTGGGTTTTATGCGTTTCATGGCAAAGTAAACCGCCAATGTGAACAAGGCCATTAACAAGGTGGGAACATGTGTTTGCGCTAGGTACGTGGGTACACCACCTAGGCGTTCAAGTAGGTAGCGCTCGTCAAAGGTAAAACCGAATACTTTAGAAAATTGACCAACAATAATAGTGATGGCTACGCCGTTTAATAAGCCCATTAAAATAGGTTTAGATAAAAAGTCGGCTAATACGCCTAACTTAAATTTACTAGCTATAAAACACCAAAAGCCGGTCATAGCGGTCATGGTGACAACAAGTTGCCAATGTTTAAAGCTGTCACCTGCAGCAAGAGGGGTTACTACGGCTGCAATAACGGCGCAGGTGGCGGCATCAGGGCCAACTATTAGTTGTTTGGAAGTGCCAAAAAGAGCATATAGCATCATTGGCAGTATGCAAGAATATAACCCTACGGCGGCGTTAACACCGGTTAGTTGTGCGTAAGCAATGGCAACAGGTAAAGCTACGGCAGCTACCGATAGCGCCGCTCTTACATCATCAGCAAACCATTGTCGCTCGTAGTGCAGCAATGTATCTAAACCCGGCATAAAATTATATAAACGCGACAGCACTTCAACCTTTCCTGTTAATAGTAGTAACGCTTTGATAGTAAATTTAATATTCAAATAAGTATAGCTAGGTGGGAGTGTTTTTTACGTAATATAAAGCCACTTTTTTATAGGCGTAAAAAAGCCTGCATAAAAGCAGGCTTTAGTTTCTAGGGAAAATTAAAATTTAGCGCGAATACCAAAGCTGTAACGGCGATCCGCTTCAGTGTACTTCCAAGCACCACCTAGTTCAGATAGGTAAATAGAAGGCTCACCCGTTAAGTTGGTCGCATTACCTACTAAGGTCACGTTTTCGTTAATATCCCAGCTTGCAGAGAAGTCTAACTGGCCTCTGTCGTCACGGTAGTTATTACCGTAAACAGTACCTTCTGCTGAAATACTGCCGTCTGAGTTAATATTTTCTACACGTTTCTCGTTTTCAGTATCTAAGAAACTGTCACGGTAGTTATAAGCTAGACGAGTAGAGAAACCTTCGTATTCCCAAAATACTTGTAAGTTATACGTATTTTTAGAAATATCTAATAACGGGTTACCGTTTGGTTGCTCGCTGTCTGCGTATGTGTAGTTTGCGTTAATGCCTAAGCCAGAAAATGCACCAGGTAGGTCTGTAAAGAACTGTTGATAACCAACTTCAAAGCCTTGTACTGAGCCGTTTTCACCGTTTACATTTTTAACAGTATCGATACCCGTTAGTCCTGCGTCACGTAAGCCTGCTACATGGTTAAAGCCATCAGCATCTACTGGGAAGTCAGTTGCATCCGAGTAAACTAGGTTGTCTTGTGAAACACCTGCAACGTCAAGCTGACATACTTGGTTCCATTGAGTTACGTTTTGACCTGTTGAAGTGCTTGATGCAGCTACACAGCTACTTTCGTTACTTAAGAAAGATTCAACATCTTTATAAAATACTGCGAAAGAAATTACGTTACCTTGGTCAAAGTAATGCTCTACAGATAAGTCGTATTGCGTTGCACGATATGGTTCTAAATCAATAGAGCCTTGCGTTGCACCTGTGATGTCGTTATTAACGTCAAATGCAGGGCTTAGTTCGCTAAAGTCAGCGCGGCGCATAACTTTTGCTGCAGCAAAGCGGAATAATGTTTCGTCTGAGTAGTTATACGTTACGTTTAAGCTTGGTAAAAAGTCGCTGTAGTCATTGTCGCCAGTTACTTTTTCGCCATTAAGAAATACGCTTGATTCTAAATCTGTAGTTACATAACGACCACCCACAATTGCAGTGATGTTATCAAAGTCTAAGTAGGCTGATATATACACGGCAGCAGTATCTTCAACTACGTTGCGGTATGCGCTTTCTTGGAACTCTTGGTTATCTGAAAGACTACCTGTTGACGCTAGGTTAGTACCTGCAAGTAACTGCTGAAGCTGAGCGTAAGTATTGGCCAGGTTAGATAAACCGTTGTAGCTTAAAAAGGTTAGTAGGTCGTTTTGTCCCGAATGACCTAATTGGTCAAATGAGTTGTCGTGGCTAACTGTTGTAAAGCTATTTGAAAAAGCAGCGTTGTAGTCATCAACCCATAAAGTGGCTAACGAACCGTCTGAGTCGTTAAATGCATTTTTATAAATGTCTTTAATTTCTACTTTGTATTGCTCATATTCGTAATCGCGGTTAGTAACACGTACACCCGCTTTTACTTTAGATACCCAGCTTAAGCTGCTGAGTGGCTCAAACATTTCAACATCAAAACGAATAGCTGTTTCGTCATTGTCTGTTCTTCTATCTTCACTTTTAAACGTACGAAGTGCTAAGTTTTGTGGGTCAGTAAATGCATTAGGATCTGAATGAATGATGCTTGGTAATTTATTACCGTCTTGAGAAAATGCACCATCATATAAATGATTTGTTAGCTGAGTTCCACCACTTGCTTCAAATGTTGATTTTTCGATTGGGCGAAGTGTAAATTCAGAATCAGGTCTTACGCTTTCTGATGATGCTACCGCAATTTCACCAGAGATTTTGATACTGTCAGTAAGGTTCCACTCTGCACCAAGTGCATTTGAAAACGAGTCAGTTTCACGAAAGTCACTGTATGTTTTAGGAATACCAAATTCGTTTGTTAACGTGTAATTATTTACGCCGTTAGCATCTTGAGTTGTATTTGCATCTGTTGATAGTGAACCTGCGACACCTAAAATAGAGTTACCAGCTTGTTCACCTGAGCGCTTTGTGCCGCTTAAATCAAGATACACCATGCCATTACCAGATTGTGGTGCCCATTGAAGAGATAAATTTACAGCAGTTCGTTTACGCTGCTCTACGTATTGTTCAACACTGTGCTCGTCTCTTACGATAGCGTTGCCACTAGGTGTATTACCTTCTTGGCCATTAATTTCGATATCTTGAGGTTTAACACGGCTAGATGTTTCATCTTGGCGAATTTCGCGATCTTGGAATGAAAACATAGCAATGGCACCAAAGGTACCCATTTCATCAAAGTCCCAGTTGTTACCAATTGAACCACTAAAAATAGGAGCTACATTTTCTGTTTTATCAGCGTATTCGCCATCTAATGAAACTGCGCCAGTTAGTTTATCTAACTCTAATGGGCGAACTGTCTTTAAACTAACTGTTCCGCCTAATGCACCCTCAATCATATCGGCAGTAGGAGACTTAACTACTTCTACTGTTTTTAAGAAGCTTGATGGGTAATCTTGCAAGCTAATGCCGTCACGAGAGTCACCAATAGTAGAGCGACCATTTAATTCAACACGGTTTTGAGGTAAGCCACGAATCGAAACACTGTCACCCACACCAAAATCGGTATTAATAGATACGCCAGTAATACGTTGCAACGCTTCTGCAATATTATTATCTGGTAACTTACCAATGTCTTCAGCAACAATCGCATCTACAATACGTCCGTCAGTACGCTTAAGCATAGCGGCGGCTTTCATACTGCCTAGCATGCCTTTTACTTCAATAACTTCAATGTCTGCAGCTGCCGTTTCTGAAGCTGCGGGAGCCTCTTGCGCTGCAATATTTGAAGAAGCCATTAATAAAAGGGCTGCGGCACTGATTGTTGTAGAGCTACTTCTTTTATGCTTATTAATTAATGTTGAAGTAATTTGATTGAGTTTCATGTATCTCTCCCGTTTGGGTACGACTTGCGTCATTGTGTGTGTGTTGTTACTTGGCTTGGTTAACCAATTTAACTGTTTCTTTCCTGTAGTGTGTCATACAGGTGGTATGGTTGAAATTAATCCAATTCAACTTTATTTACAACCTTTGTTTACCAAAATTTCACAATGTGTATTACAAAAACCTCTTTTATTTTTCTTATATTTAATAAATTTAATGGCTTATAGGATGTTTTTATTTTTTGTATTTTGAATGAATTTTATTGAAGTATCTTTACCAAAGGCATTTTTATATATTATTTGTACTATTTAATACATTTGTTAGTACTATTTTGAAATTTTATGTCGTACTTTTATACGTGTTTAGTTTACTTTTTAAGTGATATTGAATTGGAAGAGCGACCATTAAAAGTTCTAAATGATTTATAAATTTGCGAAATAGTGGAGAGGTTAAAATAATTAAAAATCATTTTGGTAATACCAATTTTCTATTGTTTTTATATTGATTTTGTACTAGCTGGGGTAGGGGCGGTAAGCTAGGTAGCGATAAATAGATTTTTACGCAAAAAAAAGCCCAGCATAACAATGCTGGGCTTTCTTACTTTAGATGTATTAGCTTTGTAATTCGCCTGTAGATGATTCTAAATGTGCTCGTATGAACCACTGAAATTGCTCTAAATCGGCTAGTTGGCTAGTGATCATATCTTCAGAGACCGGATCTAGCTCAGAAAGAGTCTCAATCGCTTTGCGGTGATCGGCATTAACGCCATTATATACTTTATCAAGCGCAGCCAAATGTTCGGTTACTAGGCCTTTGCCTACTGAGTATTCGTCCCAAGTACGGCGATCTACAATTGATTTTGGTGTGCCAACAGGTACTGCACCAAGAGTCGCAATTCGCTCTGCAATTGTATCTGTCATTTCGCGCACAATGTCTACTTGTGGGTCTATCATTTCATGTACGCCAATAAAATTAGGTCCCACTACGTTCCAGTGAATATGCTTTAAAGTTAGTTGTAAGTCTATCAATGCAACCATGCGGTTATCGAGGGTAGCTATTGTTTTTTGGGCTGATTCGTCACTCATACCTGGCGCGGTAAATTTAGTTGTTTTGTTTGATTCGTTATTGTTACTCATAATTTCTCCTACATTAAGTAATGTGTTGCTCATATAATATGTTGCGTTATGAGCATGACTTAAACTTAATGAAGCAACTGTTATGCCGTAAGTTGCTTTATTTGAAAAGTAATTCAAAAACAATTGGTTATATTTTAAATTAAGGTTTCTAAGGCTGCAGAGGAGATTGGGTTTTTGAAAAGCCTGCATATATTTGTAAAATATGCAGACTTCGATTTAGTTACTCTTAGGTGTATTTAAACGTTGGCTATGTATTCGTGCGCTTTTAAAACATCGAGCGGCACTATTTCTAATGATTTTTTATTTGTAGCCTCAAGCACCACTGGTGGCGCAACGTTTGCTGAAATAGCATGAAGCCATCTTACTGCACACAAGCACCATTTATCACCGGCTTTTAAACCTTCGAAATCGTAAAGAGGGTTCGGGCTTATTAAATCGTTACCTTGTGATTTTGAAAATTGTAAAAATTCATCAGTCATAATTGCACACACACTGTGATTGCCAAGATCTGATTCTGGTACATAACAAAACCCTTCACGTGTGTAGCCACCATTACCGCAACATAGTTTTAAGCGTGTGCCGAGTACATTAAATTGATTCGCCATGAAATACCTTAATTTGTGGTGTTTAATAAATTTACTCTAACAGGAGTAACTCGCTTGAGATAGCTATAAAACTTAAAAGAGGGAAGGGCTACACAAACTTAAGCCCGCAGCAAATTGCGGGCTTAGTATTGTTTATTATTTAATACGCAGCGCCATACAATCGCTATGACCGTTTATGATCATGCTTTTATCAACACGCACGCCACCACCAGAGTATTTACCGGCGGCTGTAAAACTACATATTTGTACAAAGTAGTCGTCTACTTTAGGCAGTGCAAATAGTTGTTGGTATATTTGGTCTTGCTCTGCAAAGTGCCCCATTGTTTTTTCTATAACTTGCTGCTGCTCATCAATAAGTTGAATATTAGCGCCACAGCGTCCTACTATTGGTTTAACTACATAACCGGATTGTAATAACTCGTCGTTAAGCTCAAACGCGGTATTAAGTAAATATTTATGATTAGGGAATAAGCTCCACAGTATTGGCAAAATAGCCTTGTTACTTGGAATTAATGTCCACAGCGGTTCAAACACCATGACATTTTTACGCAGTAATACATCGACTAAGCGTGGCGTTTCACCAGCTTTGAATTGTGGTTCAAAGTTATCACCTAATGATTGGTCGGCTTCGCATTCTTCACGAATTTGATCAAGTGCGGTTTCCCACGACCAGGTTTTCCATACGTAACTCAGTTGTGCGCCATCAGTATCTACTATGTTGCCTGACTCATTCCAGCGAAGTGTGCTTAAGCCAATTACTAGCTTACATTCAAAGCCTGCGGCTTCAATAGCTTCTTTCATAAATAATGCGTGGTAATGTTCTTCTGGTTCATCATCTTGCAGAATATGAACAAGACCTTTTACCTCACTTTTTCGCCATGCTTTTACGAGATCTTTAAATAAATTTTGGCCTGCATCTACACCTGTTTTAACACTAAAGTGTTTTGCCCACTTTCCCTGAACTTTGCCGCTTTCCATGTAACACGATGCCGAATCGCAATTGTATTCGTAAACTTTTAAACCTGCTGCTGTTAAGGCAAAGTCAAACCGGCTGGTAATTAATTGGTTTAAGCGGTTATCCCACGATTGGCGAATTTTATTAAGCACAACATCGGGTAAATTAAACTTTTTTAATAACTCAGGGTGCTGCAATACATAGTCGGTTGCATGCATAAATAAGCCATGCAGCTCATTTGTTGCATGCTCAATGCTTTGCTGCGCCGTTTGAGATATTGCAAAGTAATTATGTTGATCCTCATCTACTGATGTAAGTTTATGGCCTTGCATCATTTCTACGTAGGCAGCTTCATCGTCATTCGCAATATTTAACCATGACTTGTTTGCTTGGCCTGTATCTACTGCTTTATGGGCTTCTATAGTAAATAAGTCAGTGTTTAGCTCAAACGTTGGCTCAGCATATTCTGTTTCATCAGTTTGTGTCATCCAACCTAAAATAGTGGCGTCGCTGTAAGAGCACTCAATCCAATAGTCGCCATCTTTAGTTACTTTTGCTTTTAGTTCACGGCACCAGTTTTGATTTGTTGGCCATATTTGATGCCCTACATTTTGCTCAGCAAGACGTATTTTATCTTCATGCACTTCAACAATGACAGCAACATGACCTGTTTCTTCAAACTCGCCGCCTTCTTCCCATATAAGTAAACTACCTACTTGAGGGGGATGTTTAGCACCATTTTTAAACGCGTTTAGTGGCAATCTGTTTTGGCTATTTACATCGCGCACTGAACGCAGCTCAAAAATATCGTAAGCCATGGCTATGTCATCAAAAATATAACCATGATTGAGGTACATCCATCTACGGGCAAATTCAACGCATTGCCATTTATAGCCCATGTAAATACCGTCTAGGTAACTACGATAGGCGCTACGATTAGGATAAATGCTTTCATCAGCCGTATCATAATCAGATGAGTAAACAGCAACATTACCAGGTGCATAACCTAATAAAGTACCAAAATCACTAGCAGAAGATTTCATAAACAAAGATGTTCAAAATAAGGTGTGATAATTTGCTGACTATATGAGCCAAACTGCGTTATAGCAAGATATTACTGGGTATAATCTTTAATTAAATATTGGTGCTAAATAGGGCTTAAAATTATATTTTATTAATCCATAGTTTTAAAAGCAGTAGTTAAGAAATCCCTCCTTCAAAGTGTTTATACATGTAAAACTGAACCTATATTCGTACTTTAGTTAATTTTTTGTTAAAGCATTGCGATTGGTATAGCAAAACTAGCTAAAATTAGTTAAAAGTTTTTAAAACAGGAAAAATAATGGAAGACATAATAAACAACATTGATATTAATCAATATTTACCCGCTGCAATTACGTGGGCAACCAACATATTACTAGCAATTGCAATTTTACTTGCAGGCTTATGGTTAGCGGGCAAAGTACGCAATTTAATTATTGGCTTGTGTCATAAATACACTCATCTTGACGATACGCTTTTTCGCTTTTTAGGCAGCATGGCTCGCTACATCATATTAGCGTTCGTTATTATTGCTGTGTTAAATCGCTTTGGTGTACAAACAGCCTCTATTATTGCTTTACTCGGTGCTGCGGGACTTGCTATAGGCTTGGCGTTACAAGGTGCAATGTCGAACCTTGCCGCAGGCGTTATGTTGCTAATATTTAGACCTTATAAAGTGAATGACTTTATTGAGGCTGCAGGGCGTTTTGGTAAAGTAACAGAAGTAGATATGTTTACTACTATTTTACAAACGTTCGATAACCAACAGGTTATTATACCAAATAGTCAAATTTGGGGCGCGCAAATTATAAACCATTCACATCATCCAATTCGTGGTGTGGATATGCATTTTGGTGTTGCTTACGGTGAAGATACAACGGCTGTACGTAAAGTTATAGATGGGGTACTTGCAGCGCACCCACATATACTAAAAGATCCAGCGCCTTTTGTTGAAGTAGAAACACTTAACAACAGCTCAGTAGACTTTTTAGTAAGGCCATTTTGTAAGGGCGAGCATTACTTTGAAATTTTATACACAGTGCCGGAGCTTATTAAAAAAGCCCTTGATGAAAACAATATAGAAATTCCATTCCCGCATCGTAAAGTTATTTTAGTTAACGAGAATAAAGATTAACTAAATTTAAAAATGCATAAACCTAAGAGCACTTTTAAGTGCTCTTTTTTGTGTGAAAAAGTTACATACCTGTGTAACTTTTTCTTTTATAAATCATCTCAAATACTACATTGTTATCTGTACAGCCCTTTTTTACTAGGTTGGATGGCTGGTCTTTATTTTGCATTTGCATAGTCGCTTTTAGCTTTAAAGCTCATAAAAACTATTGACCCATTAAATCAAACTGTATGAAGGACTAAACATGGCTGAATCATTTAAATACTCAGGTAATAAAGGGCATGGCGGCGAATTGCATCAAAAAGCGTCGGATGAACACCCTACCATGACCACCGCGCAGGGCTGCCCTGTAAGTGACGATCAAAACTCATTACGTGCGGGCAAACGTGGCCCCGGATTATTAGAAGATCACATAATGCGCGAGAAGATCTTTCACTTTGATCATGAACGCATTCCTGAGCGTGTAGTGCACGCTAGAGGCTATGGTGCACACGGATATTTTGAAACTTACGACACGCTTGAAGATTTAACCTGTGCAGATATTTTTCAGCGAAAAGGTGAAAAAACGCCTGTGTTTACTCGCTTCTCTACGGTTGCAGGTAATAAAGGATCACCAGATTTAGCACGTGATGTACGCGGTTTTGCGGTAAAATTTTATACCCAAGAAGGAAACTGGGATTTAGTGGGTAACAATATACCGGTATTCTTTATTCAGGATGCAATGAAGTTTCCTGATTTAATTCATAGCGCTAAAGCCGAGCCTGATCGTGGTTTTCCGCAGGCGCAAACAGCACATGATAACTTTTGGGACTTTGTGAGTTTGTCACCTGAGTCAATGCACATGGTTATGTGGGCAATGTCTGATAGAGCTATTCCACGCTCTTTACGCTTTATGGAAGGTTTTGGTGTTCATACCTTTAAATTTATTAATGCCAAAGGTGATGAGAAATTTGTTAAATTTCATTGGAAACCAAAAGGCGGAATGCAATCTGTAGTATGGAACGAAGCACTTAAGCTAAACGGCGCGGACCCTGATTTTCATCGCAGAGACATGTGGGAATCTATTGGCAACGGCGACTTCCCTGAGTGGGAACTAGGTGTACAGGTGTTTGATCAGCAATTTGCTGATGAATTTGAATTTGATGTTTTTGATGCCACCAAGCTTATACCTGAAGAGCAAGTACCAGTGCAAATTGTTGGTCGTATGGTGCTTGACCGTGTTGTAGACAACTTTTTTGCAGAAACAGAGCAAGTAGCATTTTGTACTCAAAACATTGTACCGGGGCTCGACTTTACACCTGACCCGCTACTGCAAGGTCGTAACTTTTCATACTTAGATACTCAAACCAAGCGTTTAGGTGGTCCTAACTTTACGCATATTCCGGTCAATGCGCCTAAATGCCCAATGCGTCATTTTCAGCAAGATGGCCACATGGCAATGCACAATCCAAAAGGGCGTGTTAATTATGAGCCAAACTCATGGAGCGGCGACGAAAACAACCCGCGCGAATGCCCAGTACATGGCTTTAAAAGCTCAAAGGAACCTGAAGTAAGTGGCGGTGATAAACTGCGTTATCGCTCAGAAACATTCAGCGATCATTACAGTCAAGCTCGTCAATTTTATTTAAGTCAAACAGAGGTAGAGCAGGCGCATATTCAATCTGCGTACGTGTTTGAGCTGTCTAAAGTTGAGCATTTTCCAATACGAGAACGTTTGGTATCGCACTTGGTAAATATTGACGAAACCCTCGCAAATAAAGTTGCCGAAGGTCTTGGCTTGCAAGAAATGCCAGATCCGGCAGAAGCTGCTATGCCAACACGTAAAGACTTACCTGTATCTGATGCGTTAAGTATTTTGAAAAATGCGCCCAACACCTTCAAAGGCCGTAAATTAGGTATTTTAGTAAGTGATGGCTTTAATGCAGAAATTTTCAATTCGGTTACCAATGCACTTAAAAGTGAAGGTGCAAACTTTGAAATTATTGCCCCGCAAGTTGGCGGTGCTAAATGCAGTAAAGGTAAGCACTTTAAAGCTGATCAGGTTATTAATGGTGGTCCATCGGTTTTATACGATGCGGTACTTGTACTCACCACCGAAGATGGAGCTAAAAAACTAGCTGCCATAGCAGAAGCTAAAGACTTTGTAAGTGATGCGTATGCACATATGAAATTTATAGGCTTTATAAATGAGGCTAAGCCTTTATTTAAAGCGGCAGGCCTTGATGGAAAAGCAGATGATGGTTGGATAGATTTAGAGGCACATTCAGCCGATAAATTTATAAATACATTGCGTAATTTAAGATATTGGGAGCGTTAGTAAGCTCAATAATTAAAAAACCACAGCATGTAATTGTTGTGGTTTTTTTTAGCTCAACTAGTTAAGGTATTAGTTCAAGCCAACAATAAAAAATTGGATATATTATGAAGCTTAATGGCGCTTGTCACTGTGGCAAAGTGGTATTTACGGTCAACTCAAAACACCCTTATCCTTACAATTTATGTTACTGCTCTATATGCCGTAAAACCGCAGGGAGCGGCGGGTTTGTTATTAATTTAAACGCGCAATACAGCACGCTTGAGGTTACAGGGCGTGAACACATAACTATTTATCATGCAAAAACAGGCGATAAAATCAGCCCTGCAGAGCGTCATTTTTGTAAGCATTGTAGTGCTAACTTGTGGTTATACGATGCACGTTGGCCTGAGCAAGTTCATCCCTTTGCTGGTGCAATAGATAGTGAGTTACCCATACCGCCAGAGCGCACTCATTTAATGCTTGGTAGTAAAGCAAATTGGGTAAATGCGCCCATTAATGAAGGTGACAAGCAGTTTGAAGAATACCCTGATGAAAGTATAGCTGCTTGGCATAAGCGTTTAAACCTCGAAAAGTAACGCAATTTTTTGTATGAGCTAAGCTTAAATTTAGGGGCAATTAAACGCATATTTAGTTAATTAAATATTAAAAATCACAGCGTAAGTAAAGGAGAATATTATGGCAGTCTCAGCAATACCAAAAGGGTTTCATTCAGTTACACCTTATTTAATTATGAATGACGCACAAAAAGCGATAGATTTTTATTGTGATGCATTTAGTGCTGAACATGTAATGCAGATGCCTTTACCTGATGGTGGAATAGCCCATGCAGAAATAATAATTGGTGATTCGCATATTATGCTTTCAGATAATGGTTCTGAAGAGCATTTAAAAAACCCAAAAGAACTCGGTGGTACAGCGCTAAGCCTTATGCTTTATGTTGAAGATGTTGATATCGTGTTTAAAAAAGCAATTGAGCTTGGTGCAACAGAAATAAGACCCGTACATGATCAGTTTTATGGTGATAGGACCGGCACACTACAAGACCCATTTGGTCATATATGGATCATTGGTACACATAAAGAAGATGTTAGTGACGAAGAGTTAAATAATCGAATTGGGAATATAACAAATCAAGAGCAAGACGCATAATTAGCGCGTGTTAACCTTTCGAGGTTAAATTTACGGCAGCGTGTTGGTGTTAACAAAGGTAAATAGTAGTAGGTCATACTGGAGTTAGTTGTTTAGTTACTTTTTACAAACTTGCGATAGCAACTTATAAATTTCAAACGTGCAGTGCCCGAAAGACTCTGCTAAAGGGCAATTAAATTGTCGTTAGATTGAATGATTTTCAATCTTCAAAGGCCAGCACGGTCTGATGATCTTGTATCTATTACAAATTAAAAAGCCGTAGTATTACTACAGCGGCTTTTAAATTAGTGGGTCCGTAATAAATTTTCAAGGCATCAACTTAATACGAATAAGCCCTAAATTTGTTTATCTATTAAGTTTCTTATTTCACTAAGGGTGGTTTCTTTAACTATTTTACCGTCTTCAAATACGACTTCTAATAACCCTTTTGCCTCTTCTTGTTCAGTTACATCATCAAATAAGGTGAGCTCGTTATTTACTCTGTCTATTTTTAAGAGCCCTTTTGCCGACTTTTTCTTTGAGTCAGTTTTTGGGTCTTTAAAAATAGCCAAACGTTCACCAGCTTTAACTACGCTAGTTGCTTTTACAGCAGAGCCATGCGTATCACGTGTTACGTATTGGTAGCTGTAAGAGCCAATACCAAGCACTACTTTTGATGCAAACCCTTTATCCATGAGGCGTTGTAAAATTTGGCGCTGACGGATTAGTGTTATTGCGTCGCCGTAAATAGCGCCAATATGATCATCAAGCAGTTTATAACCTTTTGATGTTGTTGTACCGCCAAATATATCCCATAGGCATTCTATAAGTCCTTTAACTTCACATTCCATCAGTTCAATGGTGTTGTTATCTTCAAGTCCATAATATTGACCGTTAAAGCGATATGCCTCAAAGCCATTTAGAATAGCCTCTTTTTCAGCCTCTTTTTGTGTTTCAAATAACTCTTTGTAATCAGATACCGGTGAAACTTTGTAGCCCGTTAATACTTTAACAGGGTCGCCTGAGTCAGGGCGTATAACTAGGGTGCCATCGCGCGCCATTATTTCGCTTTTTAACTGAGGCAAGTAGTCAGTAACAAGTGTCCAAAAATCCCATGTGTCAGATACAACACTTAAAATCCCTTTTGGTGATTGCTCTTTCATTAAGTACTTAAAAAACTCTATTTCACCTTCCATAATCCATGAGCAGGTAACCGAGTGTTCAGTTGCATCAACAGAGCAGCCAACTAGCTCTTTATCTACATTTGCTCCGTAATATTTTTCTGCAAATAAAACAGCGGGAATGGTATCTGTGCCTACCAGCCCTGATGCTAGATGGCCAAAGCCACTCATTGCCGCAGCGTGTTTGCCAAACATACCTCTAAAGCTAAAGTCATGCCCTTGAAACGGCACAAATTCCATAGGCATTCCTGTTTTTTGTGCAAATTCTTTGAATACTTTTAAATATGCAACAGAAGTTGTAGTACTGGTTTGTATTGGCCAGTTTTCACAGCTCAATACTGTTTCAATCATATTTGTTAACCATTGAAAGCCAGCTTTAGTATTTACTATCGTCATAGGAGGTACTAAATAAGGGACTAGCGTTCCTTCCGGTAATGCTTTAATTTTTAATGGCAAGTAACCTAAATCGTGTAAGTCTTCTAAATACTTTACATCAACTGTATAGCCAAGCATTGAGCTCATAATACGTTTGTGATTAGCAACTGCGGTTTCTTTATCAGCTTTAAAAAACTCACTCCATTCTTCTAAAAGATAACTTTTAATAAAGTATTGAAGGCCAACAAACGCAACTTTATCGTTATTTTCTATATTGCTAAGTTTTCCGCTTCTTGATGTGAAGTTTGCATAAACCTCACTTACGTCAGGATGATAAGCGCGGCTATGGAATTCTTTATAAACATCTTTTTGCATACTTGCAGCTGTAATAGTCATGGTGTTTTCCTTACATCTCAATTATTTGTAAACTAATAGTGTTACTATTTTTAAACTCATTAGCCGGTTTAAACGAATCTGTTGTATAAATACGGTCTATCAGGCCCTCAAAAACATCAAGCCCCTTTGAAAAAATACCGTGAGTAATAAAAAGAGAAATTTCAACCGCGCCATTACTTTTTAGTACCTTGGCAAGTTCGATAAAGGTTCTTCCGCCGTCACAAATATCATCGGCAATAAGCACGCTTTTACCTTTAACATCGCCAATAATTTCGGTTTTAATTATTTCGCCTGTTTTTAAGTTTCTCACTTTTTGAGCTTGTATAACCTCAGGTACGCCATTGAACTTTTCTGAAATTTTAATGGTTTTTTTACTTGCTCCCGCATCTGGAGAGATGAGTGTTAATTCGCCTTGCAAGAGTCTTTGGCTTAGCTCTTCAGAGCGCTCAAGTAATGAAATTTGTTCAACATTGGTTACCTTATTAATTAAAGCTGGGGATACATCGCTATGGGCATCCCAAATAGTAACCTTTGAAAAATTTAAGCTATTAATAAAGTTAGCCATAACAGCAGCGCCTAAAGCTTCTCCTTCAACGCAAACACGGTCTTGGCGTGCATAAGGAAAGTAGGGAATAACAAGTTCGATAGGCGTGCTGTCATTTGTTAATCTTTTTAACGCATCTACAGCAATCATTAATCTAACCATTTTTGAAGAGGTGGTTAGTCGTTCAAAAATCTCTATTTTTATAGAGCCTGAAAAATTAGCGGCGTTAAATCTGATATGCTCTTCACCACCAGAAAAAGTGAAATTTTCATAATCAACTAACGATTTACTTCCTGTTGAGTCATAGCTAAATACTTTCATTTTTTGTCCTTTTAATGTTTGTGTCCTAGCGACACAATTAAATTATCAAATGTTCCTATAGTAATCAAGTTATTTTTTAAACTAACTAGCTGAACTTGTGTATTGTCTGTAATTTTACTGTAGGTTGAAATTGAGATGTGTTTAATCTATTGTGTCACTAAGACATTAACCTTGCATGGGTATGCAATGACTAATCATTACGATATTACCGAATACAAAAACCCATTATTTACAGTCGACAGTGTGTTATTTACTGTTAAGAATGACGCTCTAAAAGTACTGATGGTTAAGCGAGCGAACGAACCTTTTTCTGGTCGATGGGGACTACCAGGTGGGTTTGTCGACGTAGATATTGACGATAGCGTGAGTATGACTGCGCTTAGAAAACTTAAAGAAAAAACCAGTGTAGCGCCTCAATATTTAGAGCAGTTACAAACATATTCTGGCATTAATCGAGATCCGAGAGGGTTTAGTGTCACTTTGGTGTACTTTGCATTAATTGCAGAGGCGCAAGTATCAACCCACATAGAAACAGTTGATGATGCGAAGTGGATTGATGTTGAACAAGTTAATGATTTACCAGTGGCTTTTGATCACAAGTATATTATTGAACAAGCTAAAGCGCGTTTAAAACAAAAAGCGTTGTACTCAATGGCGCCGGTTTATTGTTTGCCAGAGCATTTTACCGTAGGGCAATTTAAGTCAGTCATTGAAACCATTATAGGTAAACCTGTTCAGCGTAAAAGTATAATTAGACGTATTGAAGCTGCTGACATGTTTGAAACACTGGGTGAAAAAGTTAAATCTGGCGGGCGCTTAGCGCAGTTATATAAAGTAAAAGCCGGTGTTGATATTGTAAACTTTGAACGTAATTTAAGTGTCTAGTAAATTAAATAAACGCTCTTAAAGTAATCATAAGAGCGCTTTTTTACTTCAGGTAAGTGCTATTAAAGTAAGTTCTTAAGCTATTGAAGTTATTCAGATGAAGTTATTCAGAGCTATCTGCAGTAATAAAGCCTTTTAGAAACTCACTTAACGTTTCAGCCTCGTAAATGGCACTTTGTTCATCTGCGCCAAATGATATTACTTGACCTGATGTGCCTTTGGTATTTGGTGCAAAATCCAATGCTATAAAATTCCCTCCTCCCAGATTAAAAAATGGCACCCAATAAGGGGTAAAATACATAGGTAAGGTTTTTACATTGTTTTCACTATCGGTGTCGCATAACTCTTCTTGAGTCCATTCATTATAAATAGACTGCCAGTCGCGCCACTCTTTTAAAATGCGTTGAGCATCCATAAATGCTGTATTTTCGACACCATTATGTAGTGTCAAAAACGATTTTAGTATAGCTGGGAATGCAAAGCCGGCTTCGTTTTCAAATTCAGCATAAATAGCGTCGTTGTTTTTGGGCTCAATAACATTGAGGTTATTTTGTTTTACCAACGCTTTAAAATATTGTTCAATTAGTTCAAAGTTATCAGATGCATTAAGCTCAATAAATGGCGTTAAAAAGTCCGCTTTTTCTTTGGTTAACTTTTCAGCAATAAAGCTGTTTGGAACTTGGCTACAAATAAACTCTCCCATACCTTTATGAGTGAGTTCTTTTTCGTTGTTAAAAAGGGAGCGACTTGAGCTGCTATTACTTGTAAACGTATATACTTTAGGTGTTGAGGCATCGTCATTAATTGAGCTAAACCACTGATTAAATAGAGGCGTTGCTTCTACTTGCATGGTTAAAATTTTTTTGTCCTGTAAAAAAGCAATACCATACGCTTTTTCTGACGTTGGATCTGGGGTAATAATGAGTAACTTTAACGTACTCTTTGCTGTTAGATTATATATTTCTTTAAAAATAGCTTCGCTAAAAATATCCATAGCATCAAAGCCATCTAAATTTTCAAACCCTGGCAGTGTATTTATTTTTATTAAATCAAAGTTAAAATCAACCCAATTATTTTCTTTTAAATTTTCAGTGTAAGTTATTATGTTTTTCATTTTATAAAGTCCATTTTAAAGGTGACACACTCACCGCTACATTACATATTTTTTGTCATGAAACAGGGGGGAGTGAAGAATAGTTATTGGAGGTAACAACGTTTATCTAAAAAACCTAGATATTTTAACATTGTATTTAGGGTTTATTTAGTCCTGGGCTTTAAATAGTTATACATTCTTTCAAATGTTAATGGTTGCCTAATTGTTAAGCGGTTGATCACGCTAATGTCATAAAACGCTTGCCGCTAACCCTATTGTTTGTATAATGCTTGGCATAGAGACGAAGGCACATAAATAATCCTTAGCTCTAAAGTGGTTTTTCTTTATCTTCTCGTGTTTAGAAGGTTAAAGAAAAATGACGCCAGCGTGATGAAATTGGTAGACATGGGGGATTCAAAATCCCCTTCCGAAAGGAGTGGCGGTTCGAGTCCGCCCGCTGGTACCACTTTTTATAACCCCAACCAAATTGGTTGGGGTTTTTTTATGCCTAAGATTAATGGTCATAGTTATATTTTTAGGTATCAAGCTACTAAATTTAGAAGTCGCCCAAGAGTTGGGTAGTAAATATGAAGCAAAGGAAGAGTAATGAAAAAAGTAATTGGTTTGTTGGTTGGTGCAATGGCTTTATCTGGTTGTACTCACCGTATTGGTGATTTTACAATTGCCTCTACAAAAAATATGAATCATACAAATAGCAATCACAAAGTTGATTATGACACACGTGTGGTTGGTAAGGATGTTAAACATACTGTTTTAATTTTCCCAACAGGAATATCTAACATGAAAGAGGCTATGGATAATGCTATCGAGCAAACGCCTTCGGCGGTGGGTCTTTCAAATGTTACCGTTAAAGTTGTGCAGTGGTATATCCCATTAATTTATGGACAGTCTTACTTTGAAGTTGAAGGTAATCCAATCTATGAGGTGGATAATACGAAAACTAAGTAGTTTTTAGTTTTAAATAGCTGCCAACGGTAGCTATTTAACTATCAATTTCTAACATGCATTTGATTAAGGTATGATAGTAATTAATAGATTACTCTAAAATAAATAATAATCATGACCCAATTAACTGCCAAACAGAACATTCAATCGATTGTTAAAGCAATTAAGGCAGAGGAAGCATTACTTCGTCAAAAATACCCATTACTTGCACATCAAAATACCTTAGGGTTAGTTATTTTATTGCTATCGCTTAGCGCATTAATTGGTGTTGGTGCTTTATATTATTTAGCCCTAATACCTGCTTGGGTATGTATAGTACTTGCGGCTATTGCTGCGTCTATTTCCCATGAGTTAGAGCACGACCTTATACATAAACAATACTTTAGTAACCAGCCTTTCATGCATAACTTTATGATGTTAGCAGTATGGTTAATGCGGCCAAATACTATTAGCCCATGGTACCGACGTAAAATGCATTTACACCATCACAAAACCTCAGGCACACAACAAGACCTAGAAGAACGCTTGGTGGGAAACGGTATTAAAAATCCATTTTTACGTGCGCTAGTTATTGTAGATGGGTTATTAGGGTTAGTTATTTCTACTAAACGTTTTAGAAAAGAAATTAATGGCTTTAGTTTTTCGAGTGTTTTTAATGCGGGATTTCCGATAGCGACTGCGTATTTTGCTGTTTTATATAGCGTTATTATATTTCATATCGTTGATTTATTTATACCACTTTCGCTAAATTCACCTAATTGGTTGTTAAGTACAATGGATGTGTTTGAATTTTTAATGGTTGTGCTCATTGTGCCTAATATTATTCGTTCAAGCTCGCTTAATTTTGTTACCTCAAGCATGCATTACTATGGCGGCGTTAATAATATGCTTGAACAAACTCATGTCCTAACGAGTCGTTTATTTATGCCGTTTCACTTGTTTTGTTTTAACTTTGGTAAAACGCATACCATTCATCATTTTGTGCCAAATCAGCCGTTTTATTTACGCCAAATGCTAAGTAAAAAAATACTTAGAGTAATGGCGCAGCACAACGTGCGCTTTAATGATTTTGACAGCATTAAAAATGCGAATGCATATAAATAATTACCCCCAACATAAGGGGAGGTTCTACATTGCTATTCTTATTTTATAGTTTGAATAGCGATTATGTACCAAGCCCATTACCCGTGAATTTACTCTATCCATCGCAACGTTTATTAAGCCCAACTGTCCGCGCTTTGGTGGACTATTTAGTGCCATTTTTAAATCAACAAAAGCAAAAGTGGTAGGCTTAATTAGCGCTAAAACTTTAAACTAAAAATAGATAAAACCAGTGAAAAGTGAAGTGGCCCTTCATAGTTGAGCATCTAGCTTAAATGGGATTGATTATTGTAGAGCCTTCAGTAATAGTGGTTATAGAGCAAACTAATTATGTTCTCAATAATACATAAGGGCTCGTGCTCATCAATATTATAAAACCAATAAATATAATAAGGACAAACAGGATGAAAAAATCACTAATTTCAATAGCGTTGGGCTTTGCTGCCCTTAGTGCGTTTAATGCCAATGCAAACATTGATCAGCAAGTTAAAAAGATAGAGCAACAGGTTATTGATTGGCGACGTGATTTTCATCAAAACCCTGAGCTTGGAAATCGCGAAACCCGCACAGCAGGTATTGTCGCTAAGCACTTAAAGTCGCTGGGTATGGAAGTACAAACAGGGATTGCTTATACAGGTGTTGTGGGGCTATTAAAAGGTGCAAAGCCAGGCCCGACAGTAATGCTACGCGCAGATATGGACGCGCTGCCAGTTACTGAAAAAGCAGATGTTGATTTTAAATCAACTAGAACCACTAATTACCGTGGTGTAGATGTAGGTATAATGCATGCTTGTGGGCACGACACGCACGTGGCCATGCTAATGGGCGCTGCACAAGTGCTTGCAAACATGAAAGATGAGCTACACGGTAATATTATGTTTGTATTTCAGCCTGCAGAAGAAGGCGCACCAGAGGGGGAAGAGGGGGGCGCTGAGTTAATGCTTAAAGAAGGCATATTTAAACAATACAAACCAGAAGCTGCTTTTGGGTTACACATAACATCTAGTTTGCACAGCGGTAAAATTGGTTATCGAAGTGGCCCAGCTATGGCCAGTGCAGACCGATTTGAAATAACAGTACATGGCAAGCAGGCACACGGCTCTGCACCGTGGACTGGGGTTGACCCCATTGCCGCAGCTGCGCAAATAGTAACAGGCGTAAATCATATTGTTAGTCGCCAAATCAACATTACCAAAGAGCCTGCTATTGTCTCGTTTGGTAAGATAGCGGGTGGGGTGCGTAATAATATTATTCCTGAAGAAGTCGAAATGGTAGGCACAATTCGTAACTTTGATATGGATAACCGAGCACAAATATTTGAAAAAATAAAAACCACAGCCACGCACATTGCTAAATCGTCAGGTGCTACTGCAGAGGTACACATTCACGAAGGTTATCCGGTAACGATTAATAACCCAAAGTTAACTGCGCAAATGTTACCTAGCCTTAAAAAAGCAGCAGGTAATGAAAACGTAGTTGAAATGGGAAAAATAACCGGCGCAGAAGACTTTTCGTTTTACGCATTAGAAGTGCCGAGTGTATTTGTATTTTTAGGCGGCACACCAAGTGAGCAAGATTTAAATACAGTGGCTAGTAATCACTCACCTTATTTTTATGCCGACGAATCATCGTTTAAAGTAGGCACTAAGGCGCTTAGCCTGTTAGCTGTTGATTATTTAAACGCACATAAAAGATAGCTTAAACACACCACGTTACGCTATTAGCTTAACGTGGTATTGCTGTTTTATTTAAAACATCGCATCATGTTTGTAGCACTTGCTCAATTTTGAAAAAATCACTCTCAAAAATTAAAAACCTAACCGAATATACAAATGAACCGGCGAGCAATTTTTTATATTTTAAAAATAATGAATCGATATTGCCGGTCTTATATCTCGATTCAATCTTCATAAGCATTAAGGATTTAAATAATGGAAATTACTGGAAGCTGTTACTGTGGTGAAATTAAATACCAAGCAAAGTCTCAAAATAACAACGCACTTGTTTGCCATTGTAGCGATTGCCAACGTATGTCGAGCGGCCCATTTAGAGCAGTCATAATTGCAGAGCCAAATTCGGTAGTATTTACCCAAGGTGAGCCAAAAGAGTTTGTTAAAACAGCGCAAAGTGGTAACAAGCGTGCGCAAGGTTTTTGTGGCACATGTGGTACAACACTTTATGCAACTAACGAAGCTAAAGCTGACCGTGTATATGGCTTGCGTATTGGTGCGGTTGATCAGCGTGATCAGTTTACGCCAACAGCACAAATTTGGGCTAAATCAACATTGAGCTGGTTGAGCGGCTTACACGAAGTACCTGCGTTTGATACAACCCCACAAAACTAGTTATTTGGGGTTATCAGTATTACTTTTTTAGTAAGCGGTTTGAAATTTATTTAACCAAATGACTGTCTACTTATAAGTCAGTCATTTGGAGAATAATATGTGTAGTTCACCTAAAAGCAGCCGAGCAGTGAAAAAAACAGCCATTAGTTTTAATGATGAGCTTACTCAAGAGCAGCGCTTGCGTTTTACTGCAAAAGCTAATTTAGCACAAGAGCGCCGTGAACAGCGCGAAGTAACGAATAAACGCTATGAGCAAAAGCACGCGAGTAGTAAACCTTCGTCTGGTTTATTTTCGTGGTTACAGCAGCTAGTTAGCTGATTTAGCTAAAGTGGTGTTTTTACCACTGCCCAAACCACATAAAGCACACAGTACTCCGGCAATAGCGCACAACCACAATGGCGCACTCCAACTGTCTGTTGTAGTGTGTAATGCACCAGCTAGCATAGGACCAATAGCCGCGAGCAAATAACCTACGCTTTGCGACATACCTGAAAGCGACGCTGCTTGTTGCGAATCGTCAGTTCGTAAACTAATAAACGACAGCCCCAATATAAAACATGCCCCAGAGCAAAAGCCCAGCATTAGGGTCCAAACAAAAGCAAAGCTAGGCATGTAAAGCAGCCCCAATGCACTGAGTGCACTCAACATGGCTAAAATAAAGCTAAGCGCGCTTTGATCTTTTAATTTGGCAAGTAACGGAATTAATATTAAACCCGGTAATGCAGTCGCTATTTGAAAAGCACCATGATAAGCACCTGCTTGGGTAGCTGAGTGACCAGTTTCGGTTAATATGCTTGGTAACCACGTAATAATTATATAATTTAAAAACGAGTTTAAGCCCAGCAGTAGGGTAATTTGCCATGCTAGTAAATAACGCCATACACTTTTTGACGTGTCGGTGTGTTGAGCAATACTCGCGGGTTTTGTGTGCTTACTTAATTGCGACATCCATACAATAATACTCGCCAAAGTAATAAGAGCTGATGAGCCCAGCGCAAGTTGCCATCCTAATCCGTTTAACTGACTAAGCGGAAATACCAAAGTAGAAAACCCACCCGATACCACGCCCATAGTAAGCACGTAGGCTGAGGTCATTAACGCAACCTTTGCAGGGAAGTCGCGCTTAATTAAACTTGGTAATAATACGTTTGCGATGGCAATGCCCACACCAATAATAGCGGTGCCTACAAAAAGCATGGCTGAGGTATTTATTACCCGCGCTGCAACCCCTGCAAGTATAAATAACAAAGCCACAAACAAGGTGCGCTCTAACCCTTGCTTTTTAGCAAGAGTTGCCGCCATTGGCGATGCAACCGCAAAGGCTATGAGTGGCAGTGTTGTTAAAAAACCAGCTTGCGATGCGCTAAGCCCAAAGTGATTAATAATTTGTTCAAGCACAGGTGCAATACCTGTAAATGTGGCGCGTAAATTTGCGGCAATAAGTAATATGCCAAGCACAAGTAATATGCCAGCAAAGCGTGATTTAGGTGTGTTATTTAACAAAAGGGAAGACCATTAAAGCTAATACTTAATGGGCGCTAGTATAAAGGCTTAGTAAAAACTATAATTTAGAGATAATGACATTAAATAACTAAAAACAGACAAAACTATGTTTGATGCAATTGGTTGGGACGACATTAAAAATTTTGAAACTATGGCGCAGCCCATAATAGCCAAAATAGAGCATGCCCATGCAAGTCACGAAATACCACTACATACCCATCCAAAAGGGCAATTAATTTTAGCGCTGCATGGGTATGTAACGTGTGAAGTATCGGCCAAAATGTGGATGGTGCCCACGCACAGTGCAATTTGGATCCCAGCACAAAAGGTGCATAGCAATAGGGCGTCTGATAACGCGCAGCTTTGTCATTTATTTATTGATAGTAGTAAAAACGGTATGCCGCTAAATACCTGTACGTTAGCTATTACGCCGTTGGTTAAAGAGCTAATGTGTGAGTTGGCTGGGCATAATCAGCACTATACTTTAAATAGTAAAACAGCGCGTTTAGCGCAGGTGTTATTTGATCAACTTATTGATATGCCCGTACAACCACTGGATTTTGTATTATCTAAAAACGAGGTAATTCAAACCATGAGCGATCAGCTTATAAACAAGCCAAACAACCGAAAAACACTACCACAATGGGCTAAGCAGTTTGCATTAACTGAGCGCACATTAGCGCGGTTAATTAAAAAAGAAACCGGTATGACATTTGGAAAATGGCGTACGCAATTGCATATAATTACAGCCTTAAAAGCGCTTTCTGATAAGCAAAGTGTGCAGCAGGTGTCGGAGTTATTAGGGTATGAGTCGGTGAGTGCATTTATTACTATGTTTAAAAAGGTAATGAAAAAGTCGCCCATGAAATACATGAGCGATTTAAATCAGCTTAGCCTTTAAATAAGCATTACCACGTATAAGTTGCCGAAAACATCGCGTTACGAGGCCTACCCGGGAAGTATCTGTCGCCGGTAAAACTGGTGTAATCGGCGCGCTCTGCATAGGCCTCATCAGTTAAGTTAATAATACGAGCAAGTAGCTCAAGATTACTAGTAACTTGCCACTGTGCGCGTAGGCTTAAAACATCATGCCCTTGGTATTTATTTAAGTTTTCTGGGTCGGTGTAGTAGTTACCAACGCGGTGCCACTGCAAAGCAAATTGCGCGTTGTTTAATGCCTGCCATGTTAAATCGAGATTAGCAATATTACGCGGCGCGGTATCTATGTCGTTGCCGTTTATATTTAAACCGTTAAGTATTTGGTTGTTAGTGTAAGTATGCTTTGCGTGAGTGCCAGCAAAGTTAAGCGCAAGCGACTTAGTGAGCTGGTAGTCAAGCTCAAGCTCAATACCACGATGGCGAGAGCTGCCATTATTTACCGTAAAAAAGTCACTATCGCGGTAAATCGTATTGTGTTTACTCATAGCGTAAAGTGACACGCCATAACGTAGTTTTTCGTAAATCCCTTTAATACCAAGCTCTGCGTTATTTGCTATTTCGGCGCTTAAATTTGCAGTAGTTTGCTCGCGTTGTAATTGGTATAGCTCAGCCGCTTGTGGCGCTCTGTAACCGCGAGAAAAGTTTGCATAAAGCGTGTTATTTTTATTGTACTGATAACTAACCCCAAGCTTTGGCGATAGATTACTAAAACTATTTTTAGCACTCGCTGGGCGGCTGTATCGGCAGCCACCAAAGTCGCATTCTGTACCATCGTCTTTTGTTCTACCTGCTAGCATATTATTGGTGTAGTCGTACTGCATATGCTCGTAGCGAACACCGGCAGTAAGTAACCACTTATTTAATTGCCAATCAACCGATGCAAAAGGGGCATAAAGTGTGGCGTTTACATCGTAATCGTAATGCTTACCTTGTGGCACTGTAGCCACTAAAAATGCAGAGCCTTGAGTGGGCTCGTTTTGGCTTTGAGTAAAATCGGCTTGCGTGTATTCGCCATCAAGCCCTAGGTTTACTTTTACATTACGTTGTAAATTATATTGATAAAGCGATTGTACGCCAAAACCTGTTTGGCTGTTTTTTTCAAGCGGTGTGCCGGGTAAAAAGTGCTTAAAAAAGTCCATGCTTTGGTCACGAAAATATAACGTAGTAGAGAGCACATCATTGTTATTTAATTGCCATGTTGCATTGCTCCATGCTCTAAATGCGCGTGCTTTTCTAAATGCGTCTGGGTCAAAGTTTTTTTGCGCGAGGTCTTCGTTTTTATAGCTTTCAAAGCCTGTAATAAATCCAGCCGTTTGCTGATCAAGATTTGTATAAGTAAGGCCTGAGGAAAGTAATAAATTATTATTTGAATAGCGATGGCGAATATTTACTTTTTGTTGCTCTACGCTTTCGTCGTCGCGGTAACCGCTATCGTCGGTAACACTTGCGTTAATGCCGATACCGCTGTTGCCGTAATCTTGCCCTGCGCGTAATTTGTAGCGAGTATAACCGTACGAGCCATAATCTAAACCAACTAAGCCACCGCCTTGTGTGGTGTCGGGCGTTATTACATTAATAACACCATGCACAGCGTTTGAGCCATAAAGTGCAGAGCCAGGGCCTTTTAGTACTTCAATGCGCTGCGCCATTTCGCTGTGCGCCTCAAATAGCTCGTTTATGTTACAAAACCCAGCGGCTCTCAGTGGTATGCCATCCTCCAAAGTCAATATGCCACCACAAGCGCCAGCGCCCGAAAGTACGGGGGAGCGAAGTGCGGGTAAATATTCTTGGCCATTTCCGCGTTGAATATTAGCTCCTGCTACACGTTGCAGGGCTTCTTCAATATGGGTAGGCGCTATGCTATTTAGCTGCGCTTCGCTGAGTGTACTTATTGATAAAGGCATTGGGGTCGATAGCGCTTCAATACGTGATGCCGTAGTTGTTATGGTTTCTATTGCATCGTCGTTTTGATTATTGGCAAACGCAGTGTGGCTAAAGGGTAATATCAGCGGCAAAAAATAAGGTTTCATACATTCCTTGAAAGTAATCTATATTGCATTGCCTCTATAATATGCGGTTTTAATATGCATTTAAACTTGTTGCGTTAAAGCGTACGTAACCTATAAACCCGATACGTAATTGATAAAACAAAACAAGCCACAGCAGGAAATACCAAAGCCAGCACTAAGTAATGCTTAAATAAAACGTAGCCGGTTATACCGCCTAGTAAAAAGCCTGCAATAATGAGTAAAAACATAACGCCTTTACGGGTATCAAATTGCTCACCTTTAAGCGCTTTACCTAGCATTAAACCAAGGTCAGTAAAAATACCGGTTAAATGTGTCGTACGTATAACAGCACCACTGTAATTAGTTGCTAGCGCATTTTGTAACCCACACGCAGCAGACGTTAAAACAATGCCGTAAACGAATGTGTTTTTGAGTAAATAAGCACTCGCAAGCAGTAGCAATCCTTCAATAAAAAGCAAAGTGTCGTAATGACGACCAAGTTTTAATGAGCCACCAGAGAGCAAAAAGCCCGACAGTGCCGAACCCAACATAAAGCTAACAATTATTGAAAGTAACAATAAGGCAGTACTGGGATTAGTTATTGCTTTAATACCAAGTAAAGTAACAGAGCCAGATACATGCGAAATAGCCTGGTGCTCAAATCCTAATAAGCCTACAGCGTTTACTATGCCCGCTATAAATGCGAGCGTAAACGCGCCATATTCAACCCACTTTGGTAGTTTTGTAAACATTGGTTATCTCTTAACGTGTACAGTGTTAATTATTGAGTTTGTGCTTTAAAGCGCTTTATTTGCTCATCAACTAATTTTGTATCTATTACGCCACGCTTAAAAGCAATGTAAGTAGGAAACGTAAACTCATTGAACTGCCTAGCGTATACGTTTTGATATTCCTTTGAGTACCACAAACCTGCTTGATAGTTAGTTATTGCGTATTCAACGCGTTTTTTTTCTAGCAGCTCAAAAGTGTCTTTAGTTGAAAGTGAGCGAAGTAGATTACTCTCATCAAGTTTATACTTTTTAGCAATAACCTCAGGCACAGCAACACCGCGTAGCATTGCTATTGGGGTATTTGATAAATCGTCAGTGAGCAGTTTATCTTTGTTTAAAGCAAATAAACCATACTTAGTAGTATGCAAGGGCACGCTTGTAAAATCTAAATACTTTGCTCGTTCCTCTGTATTGGCCAAAGAGAAATAGCAGTCGTAGTAGCCCAGCGCCATTTCTTTTTTAACGCGCGCCCATGGAAGATGAATTACGTCAATCTTAAGATTCAAATTACGCTCAATAAAGGTTAAGTATTCAATATCTAAACCTGTGAACGTATCGCTTTTCTCATCAAATATAGTAAAAGGCGGGTAGTGAGTTGTTACGCAGCGCAAAGTCTTACTTGGCGCTGCAAGCAATAATGAAGGTAAAGTTAAAGCTAAAAACAGAAATATTGCGCGCATAAATAAAAATTCGATATCTTTTAAAATACATAAATTGAACGCCAATTATACAGTTACTGAGCTTAATTGCATTGATCTAAGTATTTTTACCTAGCGTATAAGTTAAATTTTGTGAGATATACCATGTTTAACGCAGAGCAGCAGTCACGCATTATCGAAATGGCGTGGGAAGATAGAACCCCTTTTGAGGCAATAGAGCAGTTATACGGATTAAAATACCCGCAGCTGGTGGTATTTATGCGCGAACATATTTCAAAAGGCAGTTTTAAAGTGTGGCGTAAACGCCATGCTGGTCGTAAAACAAAACACTTAAAATTACGCGATCCCGCTATTATGCGAAGCCACTGTAAAACACAATATAAACAACGTTAAATAAGTGTAAGTTGTTTCATATGATGTTCAGCCGTGTTTGTTAACCTTTAGCTATAAATTACGCTAGAGATTATTTATGAGAGCACTAATAGCATTGGCTTTATGTTCAATAAGCGCAGACGCAAAACCGCATAAAGATAAGCATGGTCATAAACACGGCCATAATAAGCATCATTCACATAAACACAACGACAATGACTACCAAGAGGCTAAGCAGTTAATTCGCGCAGGTTGGACGCCACCAGGGCTAAGTAAAAGCTACCACAGAGGCGACTATTTAGATCGTGATTTATATAAACGAGGTAGAGTGATTGAACGCTCTAGAGATAATGGTACAGTGAGTATAGAAATAGACCGTACAGTTATCCATATGGTGCACGACACCCGAGAAATACTTTCAATTTTAAGTCGCTAAATTAACTTTATAAGGATATTAAAATGCTTATTGCGCTGGCTATAATTATTGGATTTTTTTTACTGGTTACCTTGTTGCCTATGTCGTACAGCCAGCATTACTTAGTGCGTAGCTGCGACTTTGTGCGCTTGCAAGTATTTTATATTGCCAGTTTTGTAGCCGTTACATCGCTGTTTTTATTATGGCAAAGTAGCGCAATAGGCTACGTGTTTATAGCCTTAACCTCATTACTTATAATGATTTTACAAGGTAAATGGATTTACCCGTATACGTGGCTTGCTAAAAAAGAAGTGCAAAGCGCACCAAAGCATATAGACCACAGCGTACGAATTATGTCGGCAAATGTACTGATGTCGAACCATAAAAGCGAGCAGCTAATTAGCCTTGTAGATGAGCACCAACCCGACCTACTTATTACGCTTGAGAGCGATAGCTGGTGGGAAAATAAATTATCAGTCATTAAAAAAAATTACCCATATTACATAGAATGCCCTAAAGATAATCGTTATGGCATGCACTTATACAGCAAGTTTAAAATACTCGATGCACAAATATGTGAGCTAATAGAAGAAGATATTCCCTCAATTCATATTTTGTTTGAAAACGATGAAGGCCTGCAAATGCAAGGGCACTTTATTCACCCCGCACCACCAAGCCCGACCGAAGAAGACTCATCACGTCCGCGCGACTCAGAGCTAATAATGGTGGCTAAAGCACTTAAAAACCCAACACGACCTACCATAGTTGCCGGTGATTTAAACGACGTAGCATGGTCGCGTAGCACCCGTTTGTTTATGCAAATAAGTGGCTTTTTAGACCCTCGAAAAGGCCGTGGTTTTTATAACACCTTTCATGCAAGTTACTTTTTTATGCGTTGGCCGCTCGATCACTTATTTCACAGCGAAGGCTTTAAAGTAAAGCGTATTAAGCGCTTAGCTAAGTATGGCTCTGATCACTTTGCACTCCTTACTGAGCTTTCTTACGAAAACGCTAATCAGCAATCATTGGAAGATAAATCCGATGAGCTTAAGCAAGAAGAAATTCAAGAGCTTGCTATGACTAAAGCTGATAAGCGAAAGGTGCCGAGGTTTGAGGAAAAGTTATAGCTATTAGGCAGTGTAGGTCGGATAAGCGAAGCGCCATCCGACACAGTAAAATACCTTGCCAGTTATAATCATTATTTATGTTGTCGAGTGGTAGGAGAGTGCCAATTGCAAACAGTGGTAACGCAAAGCTAAGAGGCTGGCAATAGCCTGTCCTTACTTGAGCGTATTGTTATGACCGTAATTATCACTCACGTAATCACTTTTAAAACTACCATCAATAGTTAAAGATTTGCTAAAAGTACTTTTCGCAGCCTCGCTATCTCCTTTCGATAAATAGGCGAATGCCAAACTGTCGTAGGCCTGCGGTGCATTGGGAAACAATGAAACTAAATATTCGAACATATCAAATGCCTCGGTCCATGATTTTGTATTAAGTAGTTCCATTCCTACTTCATTAATTGTTCTGCCGATGAATCGACTGTAACCATTGTTGTTATAAACCTGTTTGAAGTGTTTATAGAATTGTTGTTTTCCATTTGATTGGTAGTACTTAAAGGCAAAGTTTTTTTCCAATTGTCTAATTGGTTGATACTCACCATTTTTGATGTAAGAGTGTATTCGACCAGAAATGCGTTCGGCAACTAAGTGATCAGTGTTTGCCAGAACAACTATTTCATAGCTAGTGTCCAAATCTACTTCCGCGGCTGCACTGACGCCCAGACCACCTCCATATGCGCCCCAATGGGAGCCGTCCATTGCAAATAAATGGCGATTAATCGCGTCTGAGTTCTTTAATAACTTATTGCTATAGAATAACGCTCGATAAAATCGTTGCACATCCACAACAGTCGATTCAATGCCGCCATCGGGACTAGGGTGTTCAATAATACCGACCTTCCTCAAATTGCCATTGTACTGGAATGTATATCGGACTGACTGATATTCATGAGAATTAACCGGCCTGAAGGTCGTTGAAGACATCTCAACCCGATTGAAGATATTGTTTTTGAGTAGTTCTTCGAAAGGCTTTCCAGTTACTTTCTCAAGAATCACTCCTAATACCACATACCCATAATTTGAATATTTTCGATCAGTCCCAGGTGTATATAAAAGGGGGCTTTTTATCAATATCTTTATTTTCTTGTTTAGAGTATCAAATGCAAGTTGATTCTGACGATATTCAGCCACAAAGATATCAGCAAAGCCTGCACTATGATTTAGTAGGTGCTCAATCGTGATTTTATCAGCATCGGGTTGTTTGAACCCCAACTCGAAGCTAACTAGTTTATCACTTAACTTTAACTTGCCAGCCTCAACCTGTTGCAAGATCATGACCTTGGTAAAGTCTTTCATGATGGAGCCAAGATTAAAGCGACTTTGAATGCTGTTCTTTATTTTTTCTTCGACATTCTGAAAGCCATAAGATGACGCAAACTCCACCTCATTATCTTTAGTTATCAGTAATGCGCCGGAAAACCAGCCCATCTGCTGGTATTGCATGGCGATGCTGTCTGCAATCGTTGCGAGACTAATAGATTTATCTTGCTTTATATCCTCACTGTCCAAAGCCAGTGAAGAACTGGCAAAGAATAAAAGAAAGATTAAAACTAAATTTCGAACCATTTGGCGGAATCCTTTCTGTCATAACGCTTTGCTAAGGGGCAATTGACTGTTGGCTAAACTTGCGCGAAGCGCCAAGCCAACTGTTAATTGTCCCAGTGAGTTTACGAACGAACTTGAGCAACTTGTTATAAGCCATTAGTTGCCACTCTTTGCCCGCAATGGATACAAACAATTGAACCAGAAAACCAGCGCCAAACAACTTTATCCCAGCTACCACTTGATGCTGGATGAGGCTTTTTAAAACCTTGAACAGTTAAACATTTATCGCAATGTGGGCAACGGTTAAAAAATGCCAAAACAATATGAATTAAAACTGTGCAAAAGAATGCCCCAAACAAATAAACTAAATGACTAGCACTAGCGTTAGGTTCAGAAAACATTTTCCCATAAGCCAGAGATACAAAGAAAACTATTAAAAGTGTCCACGCTGCAAACACGCTTAACACATCAAGTTTTCCAATTATCGATTTCATCACCGAACTTCCTTTGGCTTATAACTTTTAAATAAGGGGCGCAGGCATGTGGGCTAAAATCCGAACGAAGTGAGCAGCCCACATGTTTGTGTCCCAGCCCGCGCAGCGGGCGAACTTAATTTTTTTGTTATACGTTTGATTGAACAAAAAACTGCCTCATGCCAGTGCTATAGAACACATAGTACGCCCAAACAGCTATTATTGCCCCACCTATCACAACCCCAGTAAAAGAATAAAAAGACATGAAGGCAATAATAGCTGCCCAGTATAAAAAAGTACCAACGCGGCCAGCCCAGTGTTTATTCACTGAAGCAAAGCAAATTGCAATGATTAGTATGCTAAATAACAGAAAGCCGGGGGCCATACCTGTTAACCAAAATTCTTGGTAAGTAAGGCTGCGGCCATTCAACGAATACTCTCCGTTTGGCCAAGGCCAGAAAGCAAAAAGCAGCATCAGTGAATATGTAATTGAGTTGAGCATATGCTGAAACCGGAATAACTTTGGCATCCCTTTCGTTTCTTTGAATACTCTCATGAATTTATTAAAAATCATCCTTGATGCCTGTTCGACGTATAACACTTTAGTATTTATGCGACACGCAGTTTGTGTTGCATAATCGCTTGTTGGACTGAGGCGCTACCTGCTCGGTGTGTCAGAGTTGGTGTTGTTTATGCTATGGGAATTTGCTTTTTAGAGG
>NZ_JACJEP010000024.1:0-56397 GCF_014164135.1 Pseudoalteromonas sp. SG45-1 | reverse complement strand
GAGGAGCCTTCAATCAATCGAACTACTGTATAAAAGGCTTTGGTTGCAGCCAAAGCTTGGGCCTCACATTACCCGAACTTGGTTAAAGTATTAATTAATTTATGGGTTTATTATCCATACAAGAATATTAAACGGAAAATTAAAGTTGGCTATTTTTCGTTCCTCAAACATTATACTTAACTATAATTTTCCGCTTGTAAAAAAGTTATACGTACTTGAGAATCAAATGAAGCAATATTCTGTCGTAAAAGTGATATCTCTTAATAAAAAATTTATCTATTCAGAAAAAAGCTTTGGCTCTAGAGTTCCTCAGGTCGGTGATATTGGAACAATAGTTGAAGTTTATGATGGAGCCTTTGATATTGAATGTAGCGATGAAAATGGTGTTACCATTTGGCTTGAAGTATTTGAACCTAGCGATGGAGGTTTAGAGTTACTGTATATATAGCAAGCTTTTATTAATGCCGAATATTTTCCCTTCATTCTATCTAGCCGGTATTTAGAATTAACAACCATCAGGTTTAACGCCATTAGCATTAAACCTGACAGCCCAAAATCTACCAAGCTACATTTAATTAGTTGGCATTAAATAAATCTCGCGTACGCTGTTGCGCTGGTTTGCTTCAATAGCAAACAGTACGGCGTCGGCTACATCTTGTGGGTCGAGTTTGTCGGGTTTAGCTTCATCAAAAAATGGGGTGTTTACCATGCCTGGTGCTATGGTTGTGCAGCGGCCATTCCATTCGCTCATTTCCTCAGCTAAGTTTTGTCCAAAGCCATAAGCAAACCATTTAGTGGCACCGTAAATAGAGCCACCAATTGGCTTACGGCCAGCGGCAGAGCTGGTTAATATAAAGTGACCTTTGTTTTGGCGTATATGCGGCAGGGTTAATTTTGCAGTCCACAGTAGGGCTTTAATGTTTATGTCAATCATGGTTGACCACTCATCTGGGTCACCTTTTTCGGTGCCAGCGGTTGAAACACCCATGCCTGCGTTAGCAAAGGCTACATCCAATCGGCCAAACTTTTCAATGCCTTTTGTTACTACGTTTTCAAGTGCGGTAAAGTCTGTGGCATCTGCAGCTACGCTAAGTGCGTTATTTGAGCCTAATGATTCAACTAATTTAGTTAATTTGTCTTCGCTTCTGGCGGTTAAAATGACTTTGTGGCCATTGTTAACCAGCGTTTTTGCGGTTGCTTCGCCAATACCGCTTGAAGCACCTGTAATGAGGACTATTTTTTCTTTCGCCATGATTATTTCTCCTATGTTTACATATTCAAAATTATGAGAATAGTTTTACTAATGAGTGGGTCTTAAATGTATTTCTCTGATGTTATTACGCTGATTTGCCTCAATGGCAAATAGCACAGCATCGGCAACATCTTGCGGGTATAACTTGTCAGGTCTTGCTTCATCAGTAAAAGGGGTATTTACAGCGCCAGGGGTGATGGTTGTACAACGCCCATCCCATTCACTAATTTCTTGTGCTAGGTTTTGAGAAAAACCATAAGTAAACCATTTGCTTGCACCGTATATAGAGCCTTTAACAGCTCTGCGACCAGTTGCTGAGCTAGTAATAATAAAGTGTCCTTTGCTTTGGCGTAAATGCGGCATTGTTAGTTTTGCAGTCCACAGTAGGGCTTTAATGTTTATGTCGATCATGGTTGACCACTCATTGGGGTCGCCTTCTTCAACCCCTAAAGTGTCTAGCCCTTTACCTGCATTAGCAAAGGCAACATCTAAACGACCAAATTTTTCAATGCCTTTAGCAACTACGTTTTCAAGCGCGGTAAAGTCGGTTGCATCTGCGGCTACGCTAATGGCGTTATCTGAGCCCAATGACTCGACTAATTCAGTTAATTTATCTTCGCGTCTAGCGGTAAGTATTACTTTATGACCATTGTTAACCAGCATTTTTGCGGTTGCTTCGCCAATACCACTTGAAGCGCCGGTTATGAGTACAATTTTCTCTTTTCCCATAGATAACCTCTTTTGTGAACCTTGAAAGCTTAAAATAACCATACCAATAAACGATTAACCTATATTGAATAGGCGCTATAAATTAGCCGTAAATAGGTGGGCTCTACGTATCAAAAACCATAGTTTTAACGGTATTTTTAAAGTTGAAATAAGTGATTAAAAAAGATAGGTTTAAATTTTTTATTCTATATACTCGCGCCACTTCTTTTGAAGTCGGTTTTATTAGATTTAACCATTATTTTGCTGAGTGTCAGCAATATTTATCGGAACAAACATGAAAGATAAACTTTTAGCGTTTTGGCAAAGCCATTCAGAAACAATCATCACTTTGGGGTACAAAGTGATTTTAGCGTTGGTGATTTTAGTTGCGAGTGCCTTAATTGCACGCTCGGTTAAAAAAGCGATTAAAAACTCTAAATCTCCATTAAAAAGAGTAGATAGTACGCTGCTTCCTCTTTTATCGAGTATTGCTGGTTATTTAGTTTATATAATTGGTGGGCTATTTATTTTAGATATTTTTGGCGTTAATACGGCCAGTTTAATTGCGCTTATGGGTGCTGCTGGTTTGGCGATTGGTTTAGCCCTTAAAAATACGCTGAGCAATATTGCTGCGGGTATTATGCTGCTAATACTCAGACCTTTTAAAATAGGCGACTTTGTTGATGCCAGTGGCACGCTTGGTACTGTGAGTGAAATAAACTTGTTTACCACTATTTTTAAAACCACCGACGGTCTTTATATAGCATCACCTAACGGCAAAGTGTGGGGTGGCAATATTAAAAACTTTACCCGTAATGGCAAAAGACGAATGGATATAGTGGTGGGGATTTCGTATGCCGACTCTATTGACGTTGGCTTAAATGTACTCAAAGAATTAGCCGCATCAGAGAGCCGGTTACTCGCAGAGCCTGCACCTAAAGTAATGGTGACTTCAATAGGCGAAAGCGCAGTAAACATTCAATTACGTGCGTGGGCTGTTAATGGTGATTATTGGCAAACTGTGTGGGATTTAAATAAACGTGTTAAAGAAGCAATTGAAGGCGCTGGACTGAGTATTCCGTTTCCGCAGCGTACGCTGCATATATCTGAGTCTATGGCATCGGCCATAACTGTTAACAAAGATACTTAAATATGTATTAACATAAACACAAATAAAAATAGCGAGTCTTGGCTCGCTATTTTTATATTCGTCTTTGTGTAGGCTGAGGTATTAACCTTCTAATTGAAAGTCGTACACTGAACCTAAATTAAGTAATTGCGTTAGCTCATCAAGTGCTTGGTAGCTTTCGGTGAGTAGGGCTGAGTCTGCAAAGTCACTTGCGCCTAATTTGTCGCGGTAGTTACGTTTTGCCCAGTCACACAGTTGTGTGTATTTAGTATCAGTTAAAATAACCTCTGGGTTTACTGCTGCAAGTTCTTGCTCGTTAAGGGCTACACGTAAACGCAAGCAAGCTGGGCCGCCGCCATTTTGCATACTTTGGCGTAAATCAAAAAACTGCACTTGGTTTACTGGGTTATCAGCCATAATCATTTCTTCAATGTAGGCGTTAACCGCGCTGTTGCGTTTACACTCTTGTGGTGCCACTAACAGCATTGAACCATCTTCAAGGCTCACTAACTGGCTATTAAATAAGTAACTACTTACAGCATCGGAAATACTTACTTTATCGGTAGGTACTTCAATAATATAAAATTCTTTATTGCCTACATACGCTTCGCGAATATCTTGCAGTGCCAGAGCTTGGTTTAAAAATGCTTGCTGGTGGCACAGTAATACATTGGCGTTACCTACTGCAATTACATCATTATGAAACACACCTTGGTCTATTACGTCTGGGTTTTGCTGTAGTAAAATTTGGCTTGAATCTTTTAAGTTATGTAAACGACAAATTGCTTCTGAGGCTTCGAGTGTTTGCCTTGCAGGAAACTTAGCGGGTTTTGGTAATTGGCTGTTAAACGCGCTGGCACCAAATACAAACATTTCAAGGCCTTGTTCGCCGTGGCTGTCACAAAAACGAGTATGGTTTGCTGCACCTTCGTCGCCAAAAAAGCCTTGGTCTGGCAAATGGGTATGGTGCGCAAAGTATTTGTCGTTATTAAACATCGCTTTTAATAAGCGCGTAGTGGTTGCAGGCTCTAATGAACGATGAAACTTATTATTTAAATTAGCTGAAGTAAAATGTACTTTGCCGTCGGTTGTATCAGGAGATGGCGATACCGTAGCTGCATTTGCTGTCCACATTGCTGACGCTGAATAACACGCGCGTAATAAAATAGGATCAGCTTTAAATGCTTTGTGAATTACTTGTGCATCATTACCGGTAAAGCCTAAGCGGCGCAGTACGTTTAAGTCGGGGCGCGCATGAGGGGCAAATACACCTTGAGTTAGGCCTTTGTCGTGCATGGCTTTCATTTTTTCAAGGCCTTGAAGCACTGCCTCTTGAGGATTTGAAAAGCTTGCTGCGTTATTTAACGAGGCAACATTACCATACGATAAACCAGCGTAGTTGTGAGTAGGGCCAACTAAGCCATCAAAATTAACTTCCAAAGCGTGCATACACGTTCCAACTAAAAATTTTCAATAGGATGCAACAATACAACGCATTAGGGCTGCTTGCAAAGTTATAAACGCAGTGTTTTTACTAATTTTTTCGACGTTTTTAAATGTGGAGTTTATTACAAGGAGGTTGTTTTTATATTGAACGATTAATTTGAAGTTTAATTAAAATGTACACATAAATTTCATAGTGTGCAAAAGCTTAGCCTAAAGTAGGTTTATACATTTAAGCTTTATGCCAAGCCTTTACACAATACGATGTTACTTAACATAGACGCGCTCTTTATCAGCGGTGGTATGGGTATTTGTTGGATCATTAACTTGCCAAACGCTAATATCTAAACGCCATAAAAGGTAAAGGGTATGGTATAAGTTGAACATGGTTTTTCCTTGGTATTTTCACTGAACACATCAGTTTATTGGAAGAAGTATGCCAACATTAACTTGAATATTTTATGAATATAAATCAGGTATTTAGTATTTAAGTGTAAATACGTACTAAAGGATTAGCACCAAAGCGGTGAAGTATTTTTAAAATATGCACCAGTGTGGTGTGTTTTTAACAAAAAGCCCTGCAACTATTAGGTCACTTAAATGTGCAAGGCTTTTTAAAAAATACAGTCACTCAAAAAGCAAATTAGCGGCCTACTTTTCCTTTTACTAAAGGCTCGAACGACATTACTTTAAACTTACCGTGGCTTTGATTTTTGCCATTATTAAGTACAGGCGAATTATGTAAGTCGTCAACGGTAAAGTATATTTTATGATCGGGTCCGTAGCTAAAGCCATCAGGCCAGCTCAAACGTTCGTCTTTAAATAATACTTCGTAGTCGCCAGTGGGTTTAACTACGCCAATTGCGCCATTGGTTATGTCGGTTACATATACGTTACCGCCGCCATCAACAATAATACCATCTGAAATTGGCTTAGTGCCGTAACGCGTAACTTTGTCTTCAAGCGCTTTACCCGAAAGGCTCTCGTTATTTATATCGCTGGTGGCAATGCGGTAAACCGACGTACCCGACATTGAGCCAAAGTAAAGCCAGTCTTCGTTAGGGTCAAGCGTAATAGGGTTAACACCTAAGCGGGCTGGTTGTCCGCCAAGGCTCATTATGCGCCCATCAATAACCATATCGATATTTTCGGCGGTGGTGTAATGGCTATTTTGTAACACTCTGCGTGCGACACCTGTTTTAAGGTTTACCGTAATAATAGCGGCTTGGCTGCCTTGGGCTGTGTCGGCAATGTATACAACGCCATGTTTATTATCGATGACTAAATCGTTTAAAAACGAGGTGTCGGTAATGGTTGGTTTAGCCAGATAAATGATTTTATGTAGTTGCTCTTTGTTTGTATCCCAACCTACTCAGCGCCCAGCGTGATCGGGCCCTGAGGTGTCGAGCATCCATAATACACCATCGCTTGATACGTTTATGCCAAGCACGTCGTAAAAACCTTTACCGTTATTGTACGCGTATGCCCACTCTTCATTAGGATAGGGCTTAGTTGTACCATCGCTTAAAAGCTCCATAATTTTTTGCTTTTGGCCAAAAAAGCCATGCACAGATAAAAACTTTCTGCCCGATGGGGTAATAGCAATGTTGCCCGGAGGGTGCTGCGCATCAAATGTGGCTACTGTTTTTAAATCAGCATTTTGATTATCGGTATTAGCAGATACGGCGTTGCTACCTAAAAGAGCCGTGCTACACGCCGCTGCTAATAGTAGTTTTTTAATATGAGTCATTTTTAAAACCTTTTAAAACACGTTTATTGTTTAAAAATTAAGAGCCTAATCGGCTAAGTCGTTTACTACTAAATCGAGCAGCTGCATCAACTGTTTCGCTTGTGTTGCATCTACACTATCAAATTTACATAAAATATTTTTAGGAATATCGGCTGCTTTTAACTTAAGTGATTGGCCATGCTTGGTTAGCTGAACTAGGCGTTTGCGTTTGTCGTGCTCATCTTTAATAACAGCCAGTAATGATTTGTCGCTCATTTTTTTGAGTATTTGGGTCATTGCACCGCCATCTATCGCGGTTTTATCTATTAGCTCTGCAATTGTTATTTCGTCTTGCTCCCACAGCGCCATCATTACTACGTATTGCGGATAAGTTAAATTTAGCTCGTTTAAAGGCTCGCGATACGCACGCGCAATGCTGTTAGATGCCATATATAACCGATGACATAACTGATTTTTTAACTTTAATTGCTCAAACGGCATAACGTTATCCTTTATTTCGATACATGGCATTTTAATTTGCATGCAAAGTATTTGCAATCTCTAATTACTTGTTCTATTATTTTGCATACAAACTAAATTAATTACTAAACTTTGGAGTTCATTATGAATGTATTACAAAACGTAGCTTATACAGCAAAAGCAACTGCAACTGGCGGCCGCGAAGGCGTAGCTAAATCTGATGATGGTCGTTTAGATGTAAATTTATCAACACCTAAAGGTTTAGGCGGAGACGACGGTCAAGGTACTAACCCTGAGCAATTATTTGCCGCAGGTTATGCCGCGTGTTTTATTGGCGCACTAAAATTTGTAGCAGGTAGCGAAAAAATAGATTTACCAAGCGACACACATATTGACTCACAAGTATCTATTGGCGCGATTGAAGGCGGTTTTGGTATTGCAGTAAAACTTGCTGTATCACTAGGTGATATGGATAAAGCTGCAGCGCAGGAGCTTGTAGATAAAGCGCACCAAGTATGTCCATATTCAAACGCAACACGTGGCAATATTGAAGTAGAGCTTTCAGTTATTTAATTAATTGCTAAGTTAACTAATACTGTAATAGCCCAGTGGTTTTGCTACTGGGCTTTTTTGTGCGTGGAGTTTAATAAAAAGGAGTCGTTAAATAAACATGCAAAAAATCATATATTCACTATTCCATATGTTCTGTTTTTGTTTTATTGTATGTGCAATAAAACTGCGAGGACAATATGGAACAATTCAACCCACTTCAATTTTATAAATGCCTAGCGGACGATACGCGTTTAAAAGCAATGCTGCTCATTAGCCATCAAGAAGAGCTATGTGTATGCGAACTGGTTACTGCACTTGAGCTAAGCCAGCCTAAAGTGTCTCGCCATTTAGCGCAGTTAAGACAATGCGGATTGTTGAGCGACCGTAAACAAAATCAATGGGTTTATTACAGTATTAATAAAGCCCTACCAGAGTGGGCTAAAAATGTATTAACGCAAACGCTTACTGCTAACCCTTCATTTTATGAAAACGATTTAACGCGCTTAAATGTTATGGGTAATCGCCCTGAACGTATTACTAGCTGCTGTAACTAACTTATTAAAGGTATTTAATTATGACTATTAAAGTAGGTATTAACGGTTTTGGCCGTATGGGACGTTTAACTCTGCGTGCAGCAGTTGATTGGCCAGAAATAGAGTTTATTAAAGTAAATGATGTAGCGGGCGATGCTAAAACCCACGCACATTTAATTGAGTTTGACTCAGTACACGGGCGCTTAGCACAACAGGTTTCTAGTGATGATAGTAGTTTTAGTGTGGGTAAGCATACGATTGCAGTTACTAACAACAAAACCATAAACGAAACTGATTGGTCAGATTGCGATGTAGTAATAGAAGCCAGCGGTAAAATGAAAACCACTGAGCTGTTAAATCAATATTTAGCGCAAGGTGTTAAGCGTGTTGTGGTAACCGCACCTGTAAAAGAAGACGGTATTTTAAATGTAGTAATGGGTGTAAACGATGATCCTTATAACCCAAGTGAGCATAAAATTGTTACAGCCGCCTCGTGTACTACTAACTGTTTAGCGCCAATAGTAAAAGTACTGCAAGAAAAAGTGGGTATTAAGCACGGCTCAATGACAACGATTCACGACATTACTAATACCCAAACGATTATTGATGCCCCTCATAAAGATTTACGCCGTGCGCGTTCGTGCGGTACAAGTTTAATACCTACTACAACCGGTAGTGCAACTGCTATTACGCATATTTTTCCTGAGCTTAAAGGTAAATTAAACGGCCATGCCGTGCGTGTACCTCTTACTAACGCATCAATTACCGATTGTGTTTTTGAGCTCGAGCGAGGTGTTACACAAGACGAAGTAAACACGTGGTTTAAAGACGCTGCAAATAACGAGCTACAAGGTATTTTAGGCTACGAAGAAAAGCCGCTTGTATCTATAGATTACAAAACAGATCCGCGCAGCTGCACTATTGATGCGCTTTCAACCATGGTAATTAACAACACTCAACTTAAACTATACGCTTGGTACGATAACGAATGGGGTTATGCAAACCGTACTGCTGAGCTAATGCTTAAAGTTGCACAAAGTGATTTGGTTTAATCTCGTTTAAAAAGGTTTAACGCTATGTTTGCGCAGTTGGCTAACTTACCGAGCTCTATAAAACAATATTTAATAATTACTAGTAACTATTGGGCATTTACTTTAACTGATGGTGCGCTACGCATGTTGGTGGTGCTGTATTTTCATCAGTTAGGTTATGGTGCATTTGCGATAGCCATGTTGTTTTTGTTTTATGAAATATTTGGGGTGATCACCAATTTAGTAGGTGGTTGGCTTGGCGCGCATTTAGGGTTGAACAAAACCATGAATGTAGGGCTTGGGCTACAACTTGTCGCTTTAGCCATGCTTTGCGTGCCAGGGGATTGGCTAACCGTTGCCTATGTTATGGCAGCGCAAGCACTGAGTGGCATAGCAAAAGACTTAAATAAAATGAGTGCAAAGAGCGCCATTAAGTATTTAGTACCACAAGACGATGCAGGGCAAAGCCAATTATATAAATGGATTGCCATACTTACCGGCTCTAAAAATGCTTTAAAAGGGGTGGGCTTTTTTTTAGGCGGCTTATTACTAACTGTATTTGGTTTTGTGGGGGCATTAATAAGTCTAATTATTTTACTTAGTGTTGCGTGGGTTATTAGTTTAATTTTTTTAAAAGGCGATATTGGTAAAGCTAAAAACAAACCTAAGTTTAAAGAATTATTTTCTAAATCACGGGCAATTAACTTACTTAGCGCAGCGCGTTTATGCTTGTTTGCGGCGCGCGATGTATGGTTTGTGGTTGCACTACCTGTTTACTTAGCCGCTCAGTTTAACTGGGATCATTGGTGGGTCAGCGGTTTTATGGCTTCGTGGGTAATTGCTTATGGGCTGGTGCAATCGCAAGCACCGCGAATAACTGGGCAAGGTGATTCAACTTCACATTCGGTCAAAAAAGCATACTGGTGGGTTGCTTTATTAAGTGGTGTAACTGGCATTTTGGCGTTGTTGATGCAATTGGATATAGCGGTACATTTTACGCTTGTAATAGGCTTACTTATTTTTGGTGGAGTATTTGCTGTAAATTCATCGCTGCATAGTTACTTAATAGTAAGTTTTGCTAAAAATGATGGGGTGTCACTAGACGTTGGCTTTTATTATATGGCCAATGCGATAGGGCGTTTGCTTGGTACGGTGCTTTCTGGTTGGGTTTTTCAAGTATATGGGCTTAGTGCGTGTTTATGGGTAAGTGTGTGTTTATTAGTTTTAGCCGCAATTACAACAGCACGGTTAGCTAAACTTTAAAAAACCCAACGTATTGTATTAAATTCAATTTGTTTAACGATATTCATAGCTTCGTTGGTTAGATCTACTAAACTGTATCAGTAGTTTTAATTTAAAGGGTGTAATGAATGCGAGAAATATCGTTAGCAAAAAAGTTACTCTGGCTTAGTGTCGGTAGTATATTTATAACTGTACTAGTGTTATCAGGCGTTTTGTGGTGGCAGTTATCATCAAGTAATAAGCAGTTAGCGACTAAATCTGAAGAGTACATTACTGTAGAAGTAGAAGAAAAGCTTAATGCTCATGCAGCTGGATACGGAGAAAAAATTGCAGGCTTTATTAATGAAGCTTACCGCATTCCTTATTCATTAGCGGCTTTATTAGGTGACGCAGCCAAAAGCGAAACCCTGAGCCGCGATACAGTAGTAAGTATTAACCGCTCGATGTTAGAGCAAAATACTCTGCTTTCTTCTATATATTCGCAATTTGAGCCTAATGCTTTTGATGGGCAAGATTCGAGCTTTAAACAAGGTTACAAACATTCGGTTAATGGTAATGGCACCTTAGAGGTGTATATTACTCGCGACCAAAACGGCGTAATTGAACAGCAAAAAGTAGCTAATGCTGCCGATAAATATATTACCTCTTTAAATGAATTTGGTATTCGTGAAGCGCATTGGTATTTGTGTGCAAAAGACACGCTTAAGCCTTGTATTATGGAACCGTATTTATACGAAATCCCATCGGGCGACTCAGTAATGCTAACTTCGTTAACTGTGCCTATTTTAAAGTCAGGTCAGTTTATTGGTTTAGCTGGCGTTGATTTAACGCTCCCAACTTTTCAGGGCTTAACCGAAAAGCTGTCGAGCGAGCTTTACAACGGCCAAGCAAAAGTAACACTTTTAAGTGATATAGGTTTAATTGTAGGCAGCAGTCACTATAAATCTAAATTAGGCCGCCCATTTAAAGAAGCGGTTAGTAGCAACACTTACAGTGAGCTGGTTAAATTTAAAGGCCAACATGGTCTCTTTAAAACGCCTCGCGAGTATTTAGTTAACTACCCAATTAATATAAAACTAGCTAACACTCAGTGGTCATTAATCATAGAAGTACCTACAGAACTAGCACTTGCAGGGCCTGAAGCGCTAGAAAAAAACATGCAAGAGACAGCAACATCACTCAGATTTATTATTTTAATAACAGGCTTAGTAATTGCTGTGGTTGCTTTTGTTATTATGAAATTAGTAATAGCAGGTGTAATAGCGCCGCTACAACAAATTCAACAGCGGGTTGATAACCTCGCAAGTTCTGAAGGTGATTTAACACATACATTGCATGTTGATAGTCACGCAGAGCTTATTGCATTAGCTGGTGGGTTTAATCGATTTTTAGCAAAGCTACGTGATTTAATTTCTGAGCTTAAAACGGTGTCTGATCAAACCAAGCAGCAAGGCGAAATAGCACAACACATAGCTATTGATACAAAGCATAATGTGCAATCTCAATTTCAAGAAATTGAAAGTGTGGTAACGGCTATGAACGAAATGAGCGCAACAGCACTCGAAGTAGCCAGAGCATCAGAGCAATCAGCCCAACAAGCCGATGAAATAAATAGCTTGGTAGTAAGCAGTGAGTCGAGCTTGTCATCAGCGATGACGCAAGTTAAAACGATGTCTGAAGAAATTAAAGAAGCTAACCAAGCCGTTGAAAAAGTTGCTTCGCGTAGTAAAGACATTACGCAAATATTAGATGTAATTCGTACTATTTCAGAACAAACAAATTTACTTGCACTTAACGCTGCTATTGAAGCTGCGCGCGCTGGTGAACATGGGCGCGGCTTTGCCGTTGTTGCCGATGAAGTACGTGCACTTGCTTCTAAAACGCGTTCATCAACAGATGACATAAGCCAACTAATTGATAGTTTATTATCTGAAGTAGGTAACGCATCTACCGTTATTGAAAAAGGCGTAGTACGTGCACAAAATGCCGTTGATGAAACATCAGTAGCTTTTGATGCTCTGCACAGTGTTGTTGTTAAAGTTGATGAAATAACCAATCAAATTACACATATTGCCACCGCTGCTGAAGAGCAAAGTTTAGTAACTGAAGAAATAAACCGTAATTTAACGCTTATCTCTGATGCCGCATCGCAACTTGCTGACTTATCTACACAAGCAGGGGATAGCAGCGAAGCGCTTAATGCACTCGTTGCCCAGCAAGATAATGAACTTAATAAGCTTAAAACGTAACTTACAAATTAAGTTTTAAGCACAAAAAAATGGCCAGTTAATACTGGCCATTTTTATTTAGTAGAATAAATGTAACTTTTTGAGAATGCTCGATAACTGCTATTTATAACTTTTTAATCAACATAAACATTTGGTTGATCATTGGCTCAGCAAATTGCTCTACATTAGGACGATTAAAATAACCGCGTAAACCTGTAAATTGCACTTGAAAAAAGCGCGCATATTCAACAGCGGTCAACGTGTTACTTAACTCACCTTTGTTTATTGCCTGGTTAAATAATTGCGTTAAATAAGCTTCAAATTGAGCCGTTAAATCTAAGCTTAGCTCATACAGGTTTGAATCTTTTTCTGCAAACTCGCTGTTTGCTTTAACTAGCATACAAATAGCGCTTGGGCTGCAATCTTTTGTTTTAATTACCACGTTTTCAACAAACGCACGTAATCCACCAAGTACTGTATCGGCACTTGATAAAAACCCTTCTATTTGGGTTTTCATTTGTACGGTGTAATCTTTCAGCGATTCGCAATATAGACCTTCTTTAGAGCCAAACGCAGAGTAAATACTACCCGGGCGCATATTAACTGCTTCTTGTAAGTCACGCGTTGAGGTTGCATGAAAACCTTTTTGCCAAAATAGCTGACTAGCAACGCGAACTACATTCTCGCGTTCAAATTTAACCTTATTAGCCATATCATTCTCAATCAATTTGAACATTTGCTCAATTTTAACTTGAACAGTCGCTCAAAATCAAATACTATGTGTCTCGAAGTTACTTAAAACTATTAATTATTAGGAGCTAACCATGGCCGAATTTACTTTATACACTCAAGAAAACGCACCAGAAGAAGCAAAACCGTTACTAGCTGATTCAGTAGCAGCATTTGGTATGCTTCCTAACTTACATGCAGTAATGGCTGAAGCACCAACATTACTTAAAGGTTACCAAGTACTGCATGAGTTGTTTCAAAAAACATCATTCAACGCAGAAGAGCTAACAGTAGTATGGCAATCAATTAACGTAGAGCATGAATGTCATTACTGTGTTCCTGCTCACAGTGGTATTGCAGCGGCAATGAAGGTTGATCAAGGTATTGTTGACGCACTTGTTAACAAAACACCACTTGAAAACCCTAAGCTAGAAACTCTTCGTGAAACTACACTTGCAATGACACGTGAACGTGGCGTGATCAGCGATGAGCAAATCGAAAAATTCTTTGCCGCAGGTTACGCTAAGCAACAGCTACTTGAAATTATTGTAGGCTTGTCTCAAAAAGTAATGAGCAACTACACTAATCACCTTGCTGATACACCAGTAGACGCGCCATTTAAAAAATACGTAAAATAAATACGGTTTTATAAATGACAAAAGGCAGCCTAGGCTGCCTTTTATGCTTTTAAATCACAGCTATTTAAACTTAACCGTTTTTGTACTGCGTGTATAAATACGTTGTTCGGGCTTTGTCCACTCACCCTTTTTTAAATAAGAGGTCGATACAATAAATTTATCGTCTTTTAGTTCACTCATCGATTTAACCTTTGTAATACCATCTAGGCTACCTGTTACATCTTCATAAGCTACAAATTGAGTGGGGCTGAGGACTTTCATAGTCCCTTTTGTATAAAACCCTGCTGTTGTGAAATAGTAAAATACCAAAGACTCTTTTTTACTGTCGTAAAAAATCATCGACTCGCCGCCATACTCACCTTCATTAATAGAGTGCTTGGTATGTATCGCTTTACCGTTTAAAGCACGCTCCCAACGGCCAACATCTTGTATTTTTTTAGCTCCTTCAGGTACTTTAAAGTCAGCCTGCCAAGTTCCTAAATAGGGCTTAAATACGGCAAGTTCTTTATCAAGGTTGGTGGATGTATCGGATGCATAGCTATTAAATGTTAATAAGCATAAGGCTAAGAATATCGCTTTAAAATATGTCATAATTTGGCTCTTGTTTTTGTAATACCAATGCCAAGTATAGGCGATAATTAATTGATAAAGAAAATATTAATCACATTCTCATTACTTTATTTAGCCGCCATTTGGCAGGCTTACCTACTGCAATACTTACCTGTTTATATACCTATATATGTACCTGGTTATATAAGTGTATTAAGTGCTATCACTTTTTTAATGTACGCGTGGGATAAGCGACAAGCTAAGCGCTCTTCACATAAAAAAGTAAACCGCACGCCAGAGCGCACACTGCAACTACTTGCATTATTTGGAGGATGGCCGGGGGCATTACTTGCTCAACAATTACTTCGTCATAAATCGCAAAAGCGGCGTTTTATAGTGGTGTTGTGGTTATATATTTTAATAAATGTTGGTAGTTATTTCGCAGTAGGATATTTGTGGCTTTATGAAGGATTTAATATGCCTTAGGCCAGTTATTAAATTAATCAGACTAAGGCATATACTAAAACGTACTGAGAAGTTTACTGAGCCGACTGGCTTGCTTCCATTGTATCGAGTTCAACAGTTAGGATTGTTTTTTTATCAACTGAAACCCATTTTCTGTAAGTAAGGTATCCTGCTTTGCTTACTTCAATATCGTATTTACCTTCTTTAAGCTCTATACCAGCTTTGTAAACAGGGTTGATATTCATAATACGAACGCGAGCATCAGCTGGGTTAGTAATAACTGTTAATGAAATTGGTGCGGCTACTTCGTTAATCTCTGCAATAGGTTCTACAACTACTTGCTCAGTTTCTTGAGCAGGAGGAGGTGTAGAACAACCGCTTAATAACAGTAAACCCAAAAGTGCGCTTAATTTTTTCATAGGTACTCCGTAAAATTATTTTAAATAATAAATGTTATATGTCACGAAATATCATGGAGGAGTATTAATAAGTTGGGGTACCTAACTCGTCTTCCTTGACTTTCGTTTGTTTAAAAAACAAATTGGCGTACAGTTTAATATGTATCCAGCTCAGGTTCAATTATTGTTATTAATTTATAAAGTTTTAAATAAATTTAACGCTATGCTTATGCTGCTCATTTAAAGTAATAAAGTGGCTTCATCGTTATTATCGCGCTCAAAGCTTAAATTAAACTGGCCTTGACGAGTGATAGTAAAAATAGCGCGTTGCCAATCCTCAACTTCGTTTTTAATGGCGTGGTCAAATAACGTTTTAAACAACGCAGTGATATTTTCAGATACTGCAATTGCATGCTGTGTTTCGTCATCTGCTTTAATAAAGTGAGCTTTGCATTCAAGTACATTGTTATTCTCGCAATCTAAAATGACGAGTGCTTCAAGCCACGGCTCTTTTATTTGCTGGTAAAGGTACTGACCTAGGTATTGTGGAATGTTTTTAATGTCTGGTTGCATTGGCTATCCTTGGCTTTAGAAATTATTTTAATTAGGTTAGGCTGTACTAACTATTATATGAATTTATTACAAATTATTTTATTTTTTCTAAGTAATTTTAAAATTCAGGACTTCTATATCCATCAGTTGTTAGTTGGGTGATTTTTTGCATTAAATCGATTTCTTTATCACTAGGGTCGCTAAACTGTAATGAGATAAATGTATTGGCGTGACCAGAAACTGCTTTTTTAATATCTAAGATCACCTCAAGTACTATCTCGCTAAAAAATTGTGTTATTTGTGCATCAGTTAGATCTTCACTATATAGGTCATCAAATATTTCTTCTATTCTTTCATTGAGTTCGTTAAAGCTCTTATATTCATAAAAAATATTTTCCCACTCAGATACTGAATATTTGAGTGTAGGCCAATCATTTTCAGGAAACTTTTCTTTTTTCTTTTTTCTTTTCTAAATGATGCTCAGAATTCCAAGAAAAACCAAACGCACTAAAACCAGAGCCACAATGAACGGCTATTGTATTAAAGTTCTTTTTTTCAGTAATTAATTTTTTCAAGAGCGCTTTATAAATATCACTTAGGTCTTCGATAAGTTGATTTTTTTCTTGTTCAAGATTCATATTGTTCTACCTTTCGATATTGTTGCCCATTGCTCTAATACTTTGAGTGGACTTCCAATAGTTTGCTAGACACCTAATGATACCTTTACTCTTTAATCGCAGCGCCTCTAGCTCTCTTTGTGAATAATTTACTCAAAAAACATATTGCATAAAGAGAAAAGAATGGTAGTAAATGAGGGCGTTAAACATAAAAAGCAGTCATTATGTGAAAGGTTAGGGCGCTCATTTTTAGCGTCTAACTTCACAACATCCATGTTGTTAAAGAGCGGATTACATTAATACTTAATGTGTTGGAACAGTGGCTATTACTTCTTCATCATTATTATCGCGCTCAAAGTTTAAGTTAAACTGGCCTTGTCGAGTGATAGTAAAAATAGCTCGCTGCCAATCCTCAACTTCGTTTTTAATCGCATGGTCAAATAACGTTTTAAACAACTCAGTTATATTTTCAGATACAGCAATTGCATGCTGTGTTTCGTCATCTGCTTTAATAAAGTGAGCTTTGCACTCAATCACATTATTATCGCAATCTAAAATAAGCTGTGCTTCATGCCATGGCTCTTTAATTTGTTGATAAAGGTACTGACCTAGGTGTTGCGGGATGTTTTTAATGTCGGGTTGCATGGGCTTTCCTTTCAGTTATTTAGATAAATCATCAACCGATTCGCCTAGCTTTAAATAATTCAGCAGCTCGTTTTTATCCATAGGCCCTGTAATTTCTTCATCAAGAATTTCATCATTCTCCCAATAACCTGAAATGGTATAATCGATATTCGAGCCTATTTTTTTCGTTTTCATATATTTTGAATAAAAAGTATCCCAGTATTTATTATCTATTTCATGCCACCACTCACCAAAACCACCTATGTTATCAACATCGCGTGATAGGCCTCTTAAATTACCAGCAGAGCTTGCAATTCCTGTAAGGTGGCCTTTTTTAGCTTTTTCAAAGTGTTCAAGCGCATTCTGAGCGCCGCGTTTTATATTGGGAGCGCCTCGGAGTTGCCATGACTTAAAGTTGTCCATGTTTAAAGTCGGATTTTTTTGCAACTGGAGTTCAAACTCATTCATTCCGGCTTCAAGCGTTTCAACAATTTCCTGATAACTATCCACGTAAAGTTTGATGTAGTCTATTGAAGTAAACTTCCTCTCGAGGAGTGTTTTTTTTGCATTTTTATTCATTATATTGCATCCGGCCAATTTGTTAGTTTTGGTTGTATTTTATCACCAGTGATTAAACCAGGCTTGATAAATATCTTTGTTTCAATTCCATTAAGCGCAGCGCCACTCAACCTCATTGAGAATAATTCATTTAAAAAACATATTGCACAAAGAGAAAAGAATGAGAAGTAAATGAGGGGGCTCAATTTGAAATACAGGCTAAGGTGCTAATATTAAAAGGCTGTAGCGCCTAGCTTTACAACATCCATGTTGTTAAAGAGCGGGTTAAATTAATACTTAACGTGTTTTGCAGCGTTTATTACTTCTTCATCATCGTTATTATCGCGCTCAAAGTTTAAGTTAAACTGACCTTGACTAGTGATAGTAAAAATAGCGCGTTGCCAATCTTCCGCTTCGTTTTTAATAGCGTGGTCAAATAACGTTTTAAATAACTCAGTTATATTTTCAGATACAGCAATTGCATGCTGTGTTTCGTCATCTGCTTTAATAAAGTGAGCTTTGCATTCAGATATGCTGTTATTTTCGTAATCTAAAATAAGCTGAGCTTCAAGCCACGGATTATCTATTTGTTGATAAAGGTACTGACCTAGGTGTTGCGGGATGCTTTTAATATCGGGTTGCATTTGCTGTCCTTAGCATTTAATTAGCTTATGTATTCTTTAATATTAACAGTTTATTTTTTAACAATAAAACCTGGCAATTGTTTTTCCACAGTTCATAATAGCTACTTAAATCTATATTAATTTCAAGTAATGGTGCAGCAATGTACCAACTTAAATAATAGTCATTATCGATCCCATATAAGGCTTCAAAAAACGCAAATGTTACTTCATCATCATTTCTTTTTGAGTCTCTAATTAAATCTCCGAACTCGTCAAAAAGCCAATAATTGGGGATATCGTCATCTATGTGAGACTCGAACTCAGTAGGCGTTACAAATTTAATTTCAAAATCATCTGTTGCACTTCGTAGTTCATCATCCAAGTTTTCTAATAAATTAACTTGTTCTAATATAAAATTTTTGGCATGAGATACGATTGCTTCATCGCTAATACTCGCACTTCTTTTGACTTCTTTAATTGATAAAACGTTCTCTATTACTTGAGTTAGACTCTCTTTTTCTGGAAGAAATTGTGTTATGTGATTAACGCTATTAATTATTCCTTCCGCATGAAATATATAAGTGAAATGGGATTTATCAAATTCTTGTGTACCTTGACAAAAGCATTTCCAGTCTTTAATTAAATTATCCATAAGTTCTCACTTTTTATTTAGGTAATACTGAAGGATCTATTTTCCATCTAGTAATTAAAGTCTCTAACTGTATATGAAATTGTTCTAGAGATTTACTATTATCAATTATTTCTAGTAATTCTTTGTGAAAGGTCCCTGACCCTTTTTTACCATGCATGCCAAGAATGTCACTGTCAGGTACTTTCCATTTCAACTCAGATATTTTTGTTCTAACTCGCTTTATTTCTTCCATGGGGAGACCCCACTCTTTAAATTTTGGTGTTCTAGCGACCATATACCATTCGTGGTAGCCACCTGGCTTTCTAATTCGAGATTCAATACTCTCGCGAATATTTTTATCATCCCAAAGCAACCGCATTTCCTCTAAAGACAAATTATCATACCATTCATTAAATTTATTATTTCTTATAGAAGGAACTTTACCATTTACTAATAATTCATCAATGGATCTATTGGCTGCCTTAGCCCCTTTTAAATCATTCCCTTTAGGCGCATCTAATTCATTCGCAATAGTCTTTTTAGGCTTACCCACAATACCGGTGCTTTTCGGGGGCTCAAATTCATCGAGGGCTTTGTTTACGCGATTGCCAATTTCACTGGCTGCGCCTTTAACGCCTTGGTCTATTTTGGGCGCTATTTCATCAAGCTGTTTAATGGTGGATTGCATGCCGTCTATGGCTAGTTGTGGCAGCAGTAGGTCGTATTGCCAACTTGTTGATATTTCGTGAAGTGTATCGCGCAGGCCTTTTATAAAGGCTTTTACTTCGCTGGCTGCTTGTTTACCTAGGTCTTGCCAATTTATTTTACGTAAATACTGAACGGGGTCGCCTTTGCCTAGCTTGCGTAACACTGCAATTGCGGCTTCTATTGTGTCGCCGCTGTTTTTAATCACCACTTTACCGACGCCTTTTACCGCGGAGCCGAGCACAGGCACTAAACCTATCGCGGTGAGCGTAAAGGCTATCCAGCCATCATTGTCGTTGGCTTTATCGTCATCAGTCAGTAGTATTACATTGGCTAAAATATCCCGCACGTCCATGACTTGGTCAATAACCGGTATCATTGAAATAATACTGCCCACTACAATCTGTGCAGTGGTGGGGTCTTCATTAAAGTCGCCTTGCAGTGCCCCCCATAACCAATTACCTGCTTGGCTGGCTATGTTGCTTGCTTCATCAAGTGTTGCTGTTTGCCCAGCTCTGCTCATTTGTATGGCAGAGGCGGGGGTTATTCTTTTATAAAGTGGATTTGGTGTGGTGTTATCTTGTGGTTCATACTCGCGCGTATCTTCGCCGTATTGAACAGTAAATTGACCATTTGGTACGTCGGTTAATTGCGCTATCCCGTCTTCATCTAGCTGGCCTGTGCTTTGTGTTCCATCATCAAATTTAATTGTATAAGGTGCGTTTTTTACAGGGCTGCCATCTTGATAAACATAAAGTAAATCCACTACGCTTGACGTTGTTGCTGCAATGCCTGAGTCATCAATGGTTATATCACTAATGCGGCTAATATTGGCAGGGCTTGCATTGCTTGGTGCCCGCACTGTTTGTGGGCTAGTTATGTCGTAATCTACCGGGCCATCAAAGGTTATAAATGTGCCATCGAGTGTGAGTACGTTAGTGGCGGTAATATCAACATTGCCTTGGCTGTCGAGTTTTATCTCGCCGCCCGCGTTGTGAATAATTAAATCGCCATTGCCTGAGCCCGTAATGCTTATATTATTGTTTGTTTGTAAAAACGTAGAGCCATTAGGCACATTAAGCTTTAAGTCGCTGTTGTTAGTTTTAAGGAGTATGTCGCTTTGTGCGTGCACTTTTACTGCTCGTCCGGTGAGGAGTGATATTTCATTCTCGCTCGTAAGGGTCACATTTTTACCACTGAAGGCTTGGCTGCCACCACTTTGATAATTTACATGGCTGTTATTTGTGGTTTGCGACACGATATTTTTAACATCAATAAATTGATTGTTTTTAATAACAAACTGAACATTGTTTTGTTCGGTTTCAAGGCATAAGTCGCGCCCTGCGTGTAAATTTATAGTACCGAGTTGGCTTATCCATTGAATAAATTGGCGGCCTGATTTTATAGCATTTAATTCAATATAGTGCTCACTGGCGAGTGTTTGTAAGATGACTTTGGGTACATCTTTATCGTCATCGAACATGAGTTCATTTTGCGCTGCGCTTAATAAGCGATTATGTGTTGGGTTAGCGGATGTAACTACGCTTGGCTGGTCGGCGTTTAGTGCAAAACCTATTATAAATGTATTATTTGGGTCGTTATTAATACACCCAATAAGTACCTCAGAGCCACCAACGAGTGGGAAGTGCCAGCCAGTGGCTTGAGGTTGGTTTTCACAAGCATATAGCGCTAGTTTTTTTAGTGCAGGGCTTGATTGAATTACTGGGCGAGCTGTTTTATCAAACTCGGTACGAATACGGTATTGGCCATGTTCATCTACAAATGCATTACTTGTGAGAGATTCTACGGTTGCTGGAAATACCATGGGCTTAGGCGTGTGGGGCTCAGGCATTGCTTTGTAAGGTGTACCGCGCTCTATAAATTGCGCTACGCAGTGATAGTGCGTTTCACCTTCATGGCTGCTTTCGTCATTTGCTTGATTAAGGGTGTGCTCTATTGCAATGCATAGCAAATCACCACTGGCAAACCCCATATTATCGTCAAGCGAAATTGAGCAGCCTGCAAATACATCAGATACATTACCCATAAGCGTAACCAGCTTATTGTGTGCGGCTAATGCATTACTAAAGCTTTGTGTTTGTGCTGATGCTTCTGCGTCTGAGTTTGCAGCAGGCTCGAAAAATGATTGACTGTTACTGGCTACTTTTTGGAATTGTCCATGGGCATTACTTTGCGCTGCATTATTATATATGGTTTGTGTTACTTCACTGTGCATAAAGCCGACAAAGTTACCCCAGTACTGGGCGTTCATCCCCGCGTTTGCTTTAACTTCTAATACACCCGTACTTAAATAGGGGCTGTTGAGGTTGCTGTCACTTATAACAAGTGTTTCGGTGTTTGATTCACTTTCAATCCAGTAAAAAAGACCATGCTGAGACATCAAGCGATTAAAAAAGGCCCAGTCACTTTCCATTGCTTGCACACATTGCTTTAAATGCGGTAAGGCGGAACTTGTCCTAAAAACAATTTGTCCTGATGAATAACCTGCTTTTTGTGCTAAGTAATTTAATACATCTTGTACGTTTACAGCAATAAAGACTTTACTGTTTGAGGTGTTTTTTAAGGTAGATAATCGATCTTGAATGTTTATTTTAAAGCGGTGTAAATTGTTGAATACACCCATATTGGTTACAGATGTAATCAGACCGCATTGTTCTCGATATCTTTTGTTTTTATTAACAAAAATCACGCTGGCATTAGCGAGTAGGATATCTGTATTAATTTTTACTGAAGATTCAACGGTGAGTGAATAACTAAAGCCTTTATTAATTTTTTCGTAGCCATGTAGGTAAGTAACATTAAGGTCTTTGTCATTAACCTTCAAAAAAAAATTAGATTTAGTCAAAACGTTGCAATCCCTGCTCGGTAAAATTGGTGGCGTAAACATACCTTTTTGTGTGTTAATGATCAACTGGATAATTGTAACCATAAAAAATTAAATTAGATTTACACTCGATTGTTTCATAAATGGGGATGGTGGTGTTTTGTTGCGTATTTTTCATTTATAAACATTAATTAGAGTGTTTATTCTAATTAATTAATCGCATTAATATTCTAATATTTTAAACCTTATATAGGTTGACAATAGCGGTTAGGTGTTTGTATTATGCGCCAAATAAATGGATTTATTACTAGCCTTAGACTATGCGTTTTTTAGTTTAACAGATGACAAGGAGCATGTTGTGAATAAAAAAGAGTTTATAAATCAAATAAATAGCTTGTACTCCTTAGCTTGGTCACTTACAGCCAGCGTTTCTTCGTTACTAGACCAGGTAGGTATTCCTGCCCATCGCGTATTTTCTGAAAATTCTATAGAACACTTTTTCTTTTTTTTAAACAATCCTCCTAAAAGCAATGAAAAAGTTACTTTAATTAATGGTGATGTTTCTGTTTATATAAAAGAGCTTTCGTTAATAAATACTAAGTTGATTATGTCTATAGATGATGTTGTTACGCAGTCTTTGTTAGTTGATTCTCAAGAAAAAAGCAGAAAGAAGACCTTGTTTGGTTTTTTTAAAACTAATAAATGGTCTGATTGTGCGAATGTAAGATTCAATAAAGTTATTTGCCCAGTTTATGAAGCTACTCTTTGCAAAACTAATTTTAATTTTAAATAAAAATATTTATTGAGGTAAAAAATGCGCTTTATTTTAAATGCGATTATAGGTTTGTCACTTTCTATAATGTTAACTGGTTGTATGAGTACTAACGTAAGTTTAGATGTTAAGGCAACAGATAACTTAAATTTAAACCAATTTGATGAAGCGTTACCAGTCGTTTTAAAGGTGTATCAATTGTCGGATATACAAACATTTAAAACAGCTACGTTTGAAGAATTATGGAAGTCAGATAAATCAGTTTTGGCTAATAGTTTAATTACATTAGAAGAGCGGACAATTCACCCTTCTGAGCAATCTAAAATTAAGTTTGAACAAGCTGAAAATGCAAAGTTTGTAGCGATTGTTGCTTTATTTAGAGATCGCAGTGGCGATAATTGGAAAGCGTATTACCCGCTTGCAGATGGCCCTGTTAAGTTGTCTACATCATTAGATGTTTTGGTTACAAACAACGAAGTTCAATTACCTGGCGTGGATAAGGCTGAGTAATGAATTTAAAAGCTCCCGCAAAGCCCGTTTGGGCTGAAGGTGTTTTGCTTGCTCAGCAACACTTTCAACTATTTGACGATTATCACGATCAAAATCAGGTTGTACGTCAAGCGCTAATATCACCATTGGCATTTGGTTTACAGCATTTTGCTATTGATGAATCAGCACTTGCTCGCGGTATATTAAAAGTAACTAGTTTTAAGCTACTTTTAGAAAATGGTCGCTTGCTTGATTTTGATCGTCAACATCAAGATGATTTAAAACTAGAGCTTGATAATAACCATCAAGATAGTGTTATTTATATTGCTATTGCTGCAAATAAAACAGTTAGCAATATTGAAGGCTATGCGGCCAGCGGGCAGTTAAGCGCATATGAAGCGGATTATATTGATTTAGAAGATAATCATGATGCGTCACGTAGCCGTGAGGTATTAGTTGCAAAGCCTAAATTTATATTACTGTCTGACTCAGATGTAAAAACTTATTTTGACACTATTGCCTGTTTAAAAATAAGTCGTGCGGAAGATGGCTCGTTTGTTTTAAATAAACAGTTTGTGCCTCCTTTATTAAATATAAGTGCATCTGCTTATTTAACTGAGCTGTTAAATAGAACGGCTAATTTAGTTAATGCAAAAGTTAATGTGCTGCTTAGCAGACGTAAAAATTATGGCTCAGTTACTGATTTTGGGCCGAATGAAATGAATACATTTTTGTTACTTAATGCAATGGCTCCATCGGCTAAACGTTTAGATCATCTTAAAAACTTGTCTTTGGTCCATCCTGAACGTTTGTATTGTGAGCTTGTTGATTTAATTAGTTCAGTTTCAATGTTTGAGCACAGTGACTTAGTTAACCAAGTACCACCATACCAGCATAAAAATTTAAGCAATGTATTTGGTCAGCTTGATGGCCTATTAACTCGTTTACTTGAAGGGGTTGTACCTAAGAAAATGGTGGGCTTAAAACTTGAAAAAACCTCTAACGCTATTTATCAAGTTGCCACTATTGACTCTGCAACGTTTACTAACAACGACTTTTATTTAGCTGTGTATTTTGAATCTGAAGACACCAAATGGATTGAAACATTTAGTGATCAAGTAAAAGTAGGTGCAAGCGAAAAGCTCGATATCATGATTTCATCTGCTTTAGCGGGTGTGCAACTAACACATTGTCAGCGACCTCCAAATAAGCTGGCCATAAAAAGTGGTTACGAATACTTCAGGCTTGAGTCGCATGGTTTCATTTGGCAGCAAATTATTGAAGAGCAATCATTAAGCTTATTTGTACCATTTGGATTGCAAAGTGCACAAATTGAAATTGTTACCGTAGCACGTAATTAACGTAGAGTTGAAATTATGCAAGAAGCACAAAAAGAACAAGATTTAGTCGCGTGTATTTCGCCTGTAATTAACGCGCTAACACCATTAAAACTAAAGCAATCTACTAATTTAGAGCTTGGAGAGTTTAGAGAAAATTTACTTACTAGTTTTGATGAGTATGAGCGTAATTGTTACTCGCAACAGGTAACAACAAGTTTAATGCAAGAAGTTAAGTTTGCTCTTACGGCTATGTGTGATGAATTTGTTATGAGCTCAGGTGCTCATTTTAGAATGGATTGGATGTCTCGACCGCTACAGCTTGAATTTTTTGGTAACAACCGAGCAGGGGAAGAATTTTTTGAACGTTTAGGTAAGTTGCGTACCGGCGGAGAGCAAAAGCTAGCTGCATTAGAGGTTTACTATATTTGTCTGCAGCTTGGCTTTGAAGGCATTTACAAAGTTAAAGGTATTGAGCAATTAAAAGCGTTAATTGTTGATGTAAGAGCTCAAATTGAAGATATAAAAGGAACACCGAGTTCTCAATTATCTGATAACGGTATACCTGCAGAAGGGTTTGCTATGAAGGTGGGGCGTAATATTCCTTATTGGGTGATATTAGCTATTTGCTTGGGTTCTATTGCCTCATTATTTGCTGGATTTCATTATGTAATTAATAAGCAAGCAACGCAGAGTACTCAGGTAATAGACAACCAAATTGAAGTGCTGACTCAGCTCAATAAAACCAACGAAACACGATAGGTAACACAATGCAGGGAAGAGTTAATAAAAGCGGTTTAGTTCATTTTTTATTGGGCTTAGTATCATCGCGTGCAACGGGTCAACTTATTGGCTTTATAGCCGTTTTGAGTATTGTGTGGTTTGCCGGTCGCATGGTGGGTTTAGATACTACCGATAAAAAATTAATTGCGATGGGTGCTGTAACCGCTGTTTTTGTTTTATTTATTTTTATTCGTTGGTTATGGACTAAGCGCTCAGGCGATAAGTTAGCTTCTGAATTAGCAAGTCATAATGCCGGTTCGAGTGCTGAATTAAGTGAAATTAAAGAAAAGATGCAAGAAGCATTGGGATCTCTAAAAGCATCTCATTTAGGTGCGGGTTATCGTGGTAATACTGCTTTATACGCTTTGCCTTGGTATATGATTATTGGCCCTTCGGCTACAGGGAAAAGTACTTTATTTGCAAATTCTGGCTTACATTTCCCTTACTCTAATTCGAGTGAATTGCATATCCAAGGTTTTGGTGGAACGCGCAATTGTGACTGGTGGTTCTCAGATCAAGCTATTTTAATTGATACTGCAGGGCGTTACACAACTGAGCAGTCAGAAAATAAAGAGTGGTTGTCATTTTTAGCGCTCCTTAAAAAATACAGACCAAAACTGCCTATAAATGGCGTAATGGTGGCCATTAGCGTTGCAGATGTATTAACTTCCGACAGTGAAGAAATCCGTCAACATGTAAAATTAGTACGTGAGCGTATAGAAGAGCTAATTACTCAACTTGGCGTTATTTTTCCTGTATATATTACTTTTACCAAAACTGACTTAATCAGTGGTTTTGAACCTTTTTTTAGTGATTTATCTGAAAAAGAGCGTGAGCAAGTGTTTGGTGCGTACTTACTCGACATTAGTGAAGATCAAAAAAATGATCCTGCAGAAATGTTTGAAGTTCGTATGCAGGAACTATATGAGCGACTGTGCGAACAACGTTTAAGCAAAGTTGCACGAGAGCGCAACGAGCATCGTAAACAGCTAATACTTGATTTTCCTAATCAATTTCAATCAGCTTCAACTAAGTTAACTGAGTTTGTTAACTTGCTGTTTAAGTCTAATCCATATCAAGAAGTTCCTTGGTTTGCTGGTGTTTATTTTACATCGGGTACGCAAGAAGGTACGCCTATTGAACGTATTACTAATGGTGTACGAGATCAATTTGGTGCGGTTGTAGTTGACCAAAAACAAGAAAGTATTACTCAAAGTTATTTTATTAATCGCGTATTTAATGATGTTATTTTTAAACTACAGGATTTAACGCGAGGAAACAGAAAAAAACGGTTAGTAGGACGCTGGTTAAAAGGTTTAACCGTTACTTCGGGCTTGGCATCTATTGCCGCAATTACAGCACTTCTTATTACGTCGTACACAAGTAATCAACTATTACTTAATCAAGGTGAGTCACGTGTAAAAGCTGTTGTTGAAGCTAATGTAAGTAAGGCTAAAGATGAGCAGAAACTTGCTGCTACACTAGCGCTGTTTGAGCACTACGGTCAGCTTAAAACTTACGAAGATTCATTACCGTGGTACTTTATATTTGGTATTTACGAAGGTGATGAAACCTTAGATAGCGTTGCAAATGTGCTATTTAATCAGATGAATCAGCTTATTACTTATCCAGGTGAAGAGCATTTACTTGCGCAAATAAAACAGTACGAAACTCAGTGGTTTGACAATGAAGATGAAGCCAAAGCAACGATTCGTCAGCAGTATTACGATGCACTAAAAATGCATTTAATGATGAGTACGAACCCTGAGCATATTTCAACGGAGTTTGCTAAAGAGCAATTACTTAATTTTATAGCTGAGCATTTTCATATAGACATAAATGCACAAGAGCAAGCACCAATTTATACACAACTAAGTAGCTTAGTTGATATGTACTTACAAAATATGGGTAACGACATAGAGCAGCCAGGTAAAATTGCATTTTGGCAGGCTAACGAAACATCGATAGCGCTAGCGAGAGACAATTTAAATACCCAGCCAGAGGCTTTCCCGTTATATCAACAAGTAATTACAAGTTTTGCTGATCGCAAAAAGCCATTGTTATTAAACGACTTTATGATTTCTAAAAATCGTGATGTATTTAAGAGTAAGTATAAAATTCCATATGTTTATACAAACTTAGGTTGGCAGGAATATGTATTCCCAGAGATTAAACGTATTTCACGTTTGGTGTTCTCAGGTGACTGGGTTATGGGTTCTAGCGATGAAAATGGTCAAAATGTTGTTGACGAAGCACAAGCTGAAACTTTGGCAAAGGCTATGCGAGCATATTACTTTAAAGACTACGGCAATACTTGGTTTGCTTTTATAGATAGCATAAAAGTGCCTGCATTTAGAGATCTAAACGATGCAAGTATTGATTTTGCACGCCTTTCATCGATGGATGGCCCCTTTAACGATTTAATGAAACTGATTAACGACAATATTACGCTCGCTGATGCCCCTTTAAAAAGCCAAGCTTCGATAGGTAAGACGGCTGCAGATGTTGCAAATAAATTAGCTCTAAACACGCCAACAATTACCCAAATGAGTACGGTTAGAGCGCCAGAGCTTGAAAGTCGATTTGCAGACTTAAGACGCTTTGCACAGCCTAATGAAGATAAGAATTCTTCTGATTACTTAAGACAATACATCAGTTCATTAAGTAGCATCCATTCAGACATTAAAGCAATGGCAGCGAGTAATGAAGATGATGCTCAAGCAATGATATTTGCGCAGGACTTACTTTCAGGTAATAGCCAAAGTAATGCATTACAGTCTTCGTGGATAATTATTGAGAGCCAAACTCGAGCACTAGACCCTCAAACCAAAGAAACGCTAGATAAGCTATTTAAGGCCCCGCTTCATGGTGGTATCGCTACTATTATGGCAAAAGCACGTACTCAGCTTAACCAAGAGTGGGAAAACCAAGTTTATACTATGTATAACAGCAGTTTAGCTGGTAAATATCCATTTAACTTAACTGGCCCTGATGCTGCGATAGCAGATGTTTCTGAGTTTTTAAATTCTGAATCAGGAATTTTATGGAGCTTTATTAACACCCAGCTCAAACCATTTATGAAAGTACGCCGCGGTGTATGGGAAGAAAAACAATGGAATGGTGTAGGTATTGGTTTTAGCCCGCAATTACTTGATGGTTTAACTAAAGCAAATAAAGTAACTCGTTCGTTGTTTTCTAATGGCGCCGATAGTGCTGGTTTTACTTTTCAGATGATGCCTGTTCCACACCGAGGCATTCGTGAAACATACTTAGGCTTTAGTGAGCAAGGTTATCGCTACCGCAATGAGCCTGAAGAATGGCGTAACTTTTCGTGGCCTGGTCGAGGAGCTGCAGAGAAAGCTGTTCTGTATGGTTTAGATAATAAAGGGCGTCGTATTTCTATTGAGCAAGACGGACCTTGGGCACTACTAAAAGTGCTTAACTCAGCCAGTGTTAAGTGGATTAAAGGCACAGAGTTTTTAGCAACATGGGAATTAAAAGATAAATCTGATGAAGTGTTAACAGTCCAGTTTTCTCTTAAATCAGGACGCAACAGCGGTATATTTTCAAAATACATGCTTACATCGTTTGCATTGCCAAGCTCTTTGTTTTCACAAAGCCCTAGCTTGGCTCAATCGCAGTCGCGAACAATGCAATAGGCCGCTAGCAATGTTTAGTTTATTTACAAAAAAGAAAACACCGACGCTGGTTAAGCAACATAGCTTTGGTTTTATGGGTAAAACACCGATAAGACCAGACTTTGTGAAGCTCAATATTTCATCTAGAGAATCGGTTGGATTTGATCATTGGTTGCAAGAGGGCTTTGCCCATTTAAACCGTGGTAGAAAAACGACTGATACAAGCCACTTGAATGGAACTAAGTCGTTGTTCTTTATATCTGGCAATGCGGATGATGGTGGTTTACTTGGCGTTTTGCAGCCAAGCAAAGATAGCAGTGGTCGTTTTTACCCATTTAGCTCTTTTGTACATAGTGGGCTTGATACATATAAGCGACATCCTGCTTTTCTATTTTTATTTGCAAGCCAAGTAATAGAGCACCTTTTAGGTGTAAATGAAAATATTAAACAAGCTGCCAGTATTAATGAAATGGAGCAAAAAGCACAAGATTATAACCGTGTAGCTGATGCACTTAAACAGCAACCAAATCTAACTCTAGAGCTTGATAAACTTAGAACTATTCCAATGAGCGTTTTTTGGCAACATTTAGGCTTGAACGATATTGCAAAAAGAGCAATTTTAATTGAAGAGCTATCGGCTGTGCTTAAATCTATTGCTAATAGAGGGTGTTTAAGAAGTCAGTTTGGTATTCGCCTACCAATGCCTAGTTTTAGTCATGAAAGTGCCTTAGTTGCAGGGTTTTGGTTGCACTTAGTTGCGTCTATGGTGGCAGATCATAATTGGCAGCCTTGGTTTTTTTATCAGTTAGGTGATGATAATCAAGCGCCTAGTTTAACTATTTTTTGTAGACCTATTCCAGCGTCATACTTTAATAGTGTGTGGGAATACGATAAAAAAACGAATGACATTGTTGATCTATGTAATTTAAAAGTAGAAAAACAGCCGTCTTCACAAACACTTAATTTTGCTGATATGGATAACGTGAGTGTTTACGATGCACTTCGTCGTTGGTGTAAATCATGAGTATTAAAGCGCCGCATACACATACCACTTGGATTGAATGGCTTGAAGCATTAAGTGCACCTCTTGCCGGGAATAAGTGTGGAGAAGATTTAAAATATGAAGAAACATTTAAAGCATTAAAAGCATCTTCATCAGGAGTGGGGGAAGTTGACTTTAAAGTGATGTTTATACAAGCATCAGACTTACTCAACACTCAAAGTAAAGATTTACGCATAGTAAGTTATTTAGCACTAGCAGCAACAAGTGAGTTTGGGGTTACAGGTTTAACGCATACGTTATTGTTATTTAATCGTTTGTTGACTACTTTTACGGATGAGGTACACCCACTAAGAGCCAGAATGCGTGCTGCAGTTAATACATGGTTTTTACAACAGCAAGAACGTTTAAAAGGTGTTGCCCAAGGGCATGATACAAACGCTGAACAATGGCCTGAACTTATAGCTGCTTTGACTCAATACAATGAGCAGTGTGTTGCGTTATTAGACAACGAATCTGGCCCTCTATCAACTTTGAATGAGTGGGCTAAAGAGCAAGAAAAGCGAAACCCAGTACCTGTAGCTGAACCAGTGCAAGAAGAAAAAGCAATTAGTACAGAGCAAAAATTAGCTGAAAATACGGGTGTAACAGCTCCAAAATCAGAAGCTAATAGTACTGCACCTGCACCTGCATCAGCTGCTAGTCAGCTTAGTATTGGTAATGCTGATATTGCTTCAGATACAGCGTATTTAAGTGCGGTTAGGCAACTACTTAACTTTGATAAAGAACAAAATAATATTGAAAGAGTAATAAAGTTATCGCGAGCTGCGCGTTGGACAAGGTTGGCACTACCCGCTAACGAAAATGGAAAAACGCGTTTACCCGCTCCAAGGGCTGCAGCATTTGCTCCAATTGAAAATGCATTGGCAAGTGAGCAGCCTGAACAAGCTTTAAATTTAGCCGAAGGGTTGTTTATGGAAGGGGCTATGCAATTTAATTTAAATCTTCAAGTGCTTAGTTTAAATGCATTAAAAAAATTAAATAAATTGCCGCTTGTTCATTGGCTTGAGCAACAATTAGTTAATTTAAATGAGCAGTTTCCTGCTTTAGTTTCCCTACAGTATGACGATGGAAGTCCGCTGTGTTCATCTGTAAATAAAGAGTTTTTAAAAGAGCTATCTCACTCTGCAAAAACAGAGTCTGTTAGCTCTCAAAGTAGTGCGTTTGATGAGCAGTATAGCGAATTAATACAAGGGGTTGAAAAAGGGCAGTTGTCTTCAGCTCTAATTAAAGTAGATCACATAAATATTTTAAACGACTTTGATAAAGCCCAAGCGCAATTATTAAAGGCAAAACTATTAATAAAAGCTGAGCATTACGAACATGCTTTAGCATTATTGAACGTGTTACTAAAACAAATAAAAGCGCATGATTTAGCGCAATGGCAACAATGTTTTTGCATGGAAGTATGGCGATTTTCCAAGCAGTGTTATGCAAGTTTGTCACAAACGCCAGAAGATGAAATGAGTTTAGCTGCTAAACATATTAGTCAGCAAATGATGGTAACTAACCCTGCACAAGCGCTAGCGTGGGTTTAGTTACAAGGGCTTGACTAATATGTCGAGGTTTAATTGGAATTGAGTCGGTAGATAACCAAACTGCAAAGGAAATAACATGAGTGATACATTTCAAAAAGAGATCCCCAGAGCTCGGATCAATATTTCGTTAGAGCTTGATACAGATGGTGCTTCACAAAAAAGTGAATTGCCATTAAAGATGTTAGTAATTGGTGATTACTCAAATGGTCAAAATAGCCAAGAACTATCTGAGCGTGAGCGCATAACAATTAATAAAAATAACATTGAGCAAGTGCTTAAAGATATGGCGCCTAAAGCTAACTTTCAGGTAGCGAACAAAATTAAAGGTGACGGCGAAATTAATGTAAACCTTGAGTTTGATTCTTTTAAGTCGTTTGACCCAGAATCAGTAGCTTCTCAAGTGCCAGAGCTTAATAAAATGATGGCTATGCGTAATTTACTTCGTGACCTTAAATCTAATTTATTAGATAACTCATCACTTCGTAAAGAATTAGAGCGTGTTTTACAAAATCAGCCAGAGCTAGACGAGTTAAAAGCTAAACTGGATGAAATTGCGCCGCTAGCGTCTGAAGATGAAAAACAACCAATAACTGAATAAGGAGATTATCATGTCCATGCAAGAACAATTAAATGTTGCCGCGCATACCACGGAGCAAGCTCCTTTATCCACTTATGAAAATATATGTGGAATGGTTGATATTTCTCCAGTTGCAGATGAGATCAAACTTGATTCATTTAGAGATGCAAGCAACCTAGCTGAAACTCGTGCAAATGAGCGCTTAACAGCAGCTATAAATGTATTTTTAGATATGGCTAGCAGTAGTGGTCAAGAAGTAACGCGAATTGATAAGTTACTTTTAGATGATTACATCGCAAAAGTAGACATTATTATTTCTCAGCAGTTAGACCAAATTTTACATCACCCAAATTTCCAAAAAATGGAATCAGCATGGCGCTCGTTACGTTACCTAATTAACCGTACGCCTAACAATGCTAACATTAAAATCGAAATGCTTGATGTAGATAAAGAAACTCTAAGAGACGATTTTGAAGAGGCGCCAGATACAACTCAATCTGCATTATATAAACATGTATATACTTCAGATTACGATACCCCAGGTGGCGAGCCAGTTTCAACAATGGTTTCTAATTTTGAGTTTGATTGTTCAGCACCCGATGTATCGTTACTGCAAGAGATATCACGTGTATCTGCGGCAGCGCATTGTCCGTTTATGGGCAGTGTTGGTCCTAAGTTTTTTCTTAAAGATTCATTGGAAGAAGTATCTAAAATCCAAGATTTGGGCTCTTACATGGAGCGCGCTGAGTTTCTTCGTTGGAAAAATTTCCGTGAATCAGAAGACTCTCGCTACATTGGTTTAGCATTCCCGCGCTTTTTACTACGTCTACCTTATGGTGAGACAAATCCTCTTCGTAACTTTAATTACCAAGAAGATGTAAGTGCTGAGCATCATGAACGTTATTTGTGGGGTAATGCAACATTTGCATTTGCTGCAAATATCATCCGTAGTTTCCATGATAATGGTTGGGCAGTAAATATTCGTGGGCCACAGTCAGGTGGTAAAGTTGAAAATCTTCCACTGCATTCATTCGAAGCGGGTAAAGGATCAGAAACTAAAATACCGACTGAGGTTTTGATTTCTGAAACTAAAGAACTTGAGTTTGCTAACCAAGGGTTTATTCCACTTAGTTACTATAAAAATTCAGATTTTGCATGTTTCTTCTCTGCTAATAGTGCGCAGAAGCCACAGGTATTAGAAACAAATGAAGCAACAGCTAATGCAAGAATTAACTCACGCTTACCATATATTTTCTTAGTATCGCGTATTGCGCATTACTTAAAAGTTTTACAGCGTGAAAATATTGGTTCAAGTAAACCTCGCCATGAATTAGAGCAGCAGCTTAATGATTGGCTTGGCGCATTAGTAACTAAAATGAACAACCCTGATGAATCTCTTATAGCTACGCATCCACTAAAAGATGCAAAAGTTACTGTAGCAGAGATTCCAGGTAACCCTGGTTACTACAGAGTAAGTACGTACATTGTTCCTCATTTCCAAGTTGAAGGGATTGATGTTCGTTTAGCGCTAGTAGGGCAAATGCCTGGCGAAAAATGAACTGCTACGCCGCCAATGAAACGGATTTAAGTACTATCAAATACGTCAATTTGGTGAGTAGTTGGCTGGTGTACATAAAGGATTAAGACTTATTAGTCTGAAAAATTGCCCCAAGTTGGTTGCATCCAACTTGGGACATATTCCCCAGTGGCATGAAGCAAAGGGCTTTTTGGGGGGCATAAATATTACTGTTTATGCCAATGCCAACTAACAGGAAACACTTCATTCTAAAAGGAGAATAATGAAATGGCAATTCCAGCGTACATGTGGTTAAAGGACGACCAAGGTAATGACATCAAAGGTTCTGTAACTGTTGCAGAGCGTGAAGGTTCAATTGAGATCCTACACTTTGATCATGAACTTCGTATTCCTACGGATAACGATACAGGTGAACTTACAGGTACTCGTAAGCATGAACCTTTTGTAATTACAAAAGCAGTTGATGCGGCTACGCCGTACTTGTACAAAGCGTGTTCAAACGGTCAAACACTTAAGCAATTAGAGCTTAAATGGTACCGTATTGATGACACAGGGACTGAGCGTGAATATTTCTGCCACAAGTTGGAAGATGTAAAAATCACTTCGATCTCACCAACAATGCATAACGTTAAAGACTTAGACAAGGAGCGTTACCCGCACCTTGAAACAGTTTGTCTACGTTACAAACGCATTACTTGGACTTACTTAGATGGCAACATCGAGTTCTCTGACTCTTGGACTGAAGGTCGTTAATTAGTCAGTAATTTTGAAGGATATGCGCAAGCATATCCTTTTATTGAGATCTAAATATGGCGTTATTCGATTTTTTAACTCAACCAGTTACACGTAATGGTTATCATGGTTTTCAAACTGATGAGCAAGTCAGTGTTTGCAAACATTTAAATGAGCTTTTAAATGCAAGAAGAGGAGTGCTGAAGCACTTGTCTGACTATGGTCTGCCCGATGTAGAGGATATTTATGAGGGGTTACCATACTCGCAACACACGTTAGCGCTTGAGGTTAAAAAATTGATAGAAAAGTACGAACCTCGCGTACGGTATGCAAATGTAACACCTGTAGAAATTAAAGAAGATAATTGTGTAATAAGGCTAGATATTCAAGCTTTTTTAACGAGCGGGCAAAGTATCAAGTTAAATACTCGGTTTGAATCTGGTGGTAAAGCAGACGTTATACAACATGCAAAAAACACTAACTAATTTTATTTAAAGGATTGATGAATGCAGCAATATTTTGATGCTCAAATGCGCTTGTTAACCCAAGCTGGTAAGCAGTTTGCTCAGTTTTATCCCGAGCATGCAGGAATGCTTAACATTGATGCATTAAAAGATAGAGACCCTCATATTGAGCGCTTATTAGAAGGTGTAGCGTATTTAACTGCCCATACTCAAAAGCGTTTAGATGAGTCAGTACCTGAAGTTTCAGAGCAAGTGCTGCGTCAACTGTGTCCAATACTCCTAAGTTATTATCCTTCTAGTACTGTGGTTCAATTTAAGCCTAAATTGGCTATGCAAAAAACACATTCTATTTCAAAAGGTCTACAGCTTAATCCGCCTAAAGCAAAGGCCGATAATAAAAAAATAATTTTTAGCACAACACACGGTTTAGACGTTGTTCCTTTAGATGTTGAGCATGTTCGGTATCAAGAGTCGCACTTAGGTGCAGAGCTACGAATAGGGCTTAAGTTTATATGCCAAGGTGAACGCAGTAATTTTGATTTATCTAAACTAAACTTTTATTTACGTGGTGATACACCATTGTGCAGTGCTTTATTCCAATTATTGAAAACACCTAATAAACAAGCAGAACTTGATTTTGGTGCTAACCATTTTGAGTTCAATAAAAAGTTAAAAGCAAAAGGTTGCAGCGCTACTTATTTAGATATAGATGGCGCTTTACTGCCTAGTGCGGCTAAAAGCCATCCAGGATATGCATTATTACTTGATTATTTTAATGCAAAAGATAGGTTTTATTTTTTAACATTTGATGGTTTAAAAGACGAAGAGTTTCCTGAGCATATTGACCGTTTTGAAATCGTATTTAGGGGTGATAATAAATTACCGCCAGGTCATCAGTTAAGTAAAGAGAACATTTTAATCAATTGCGTGCCAGCAGTTAATTTATTTAGCCAAGCAGCAGAGCCAATTAAAATAGAGCCAAACAGAACTGACTATATGATAAGTGCAGATCAGGCACGTTATGATCATGTTTTTAGTTATACGGTAGATGCAGTTGCAGGTCGAAACTCTATAACGGGACAATCGTATGATTACACTCCCCGTTATCAAAGCGTATTTGAAGATGAAAAAAAGCTATTTACTGTGCTCACAAAAGACGTAGGTGCAGCAGCCCCGACTCATTATTTACAACTTCCTTTTAATTTAGAAGATGAAAAAGAAACTCTATCAGTTGATTTAACCTCTTTTAATGCAGGTTGGCCTCGTCAACTTTTGCAAGAGGGAGACTTGAACGAAGGCGGAAAAGATATGCCGAGCATCGTTGAGGTTAAAAATGTTATACGCCCAACTAATTATTTAGCATGTCCAAGTCAGCCAAAACACTGGCAGCTTATTAGCTTATTAAATGTAAAGTTTTCACAAATTACGCAAGTTACAGAACTAAAAAGATTACTAGTGTTATTTGATTGGTCTAATAAAGCCGAGAATCGATTACGAATTGAAAGCATTTTAAAAATAACAGCAACGCCGATCAGCCAAATTAAACGTGGAATATTTATCAAAGGTGTTGATGTACTTATTGATATTGATGAAAGTAAATTTGTTGGTGATGCTGATTTATTTCATTTTTGTAATGTATTACATGAATTCTTTTTAATGTATGCCCCTATAAATGAAAGCGTACAAACGCGTGTTAATGCAATTCCTAGTTATAAATCGTGGATTTGGGATATTGAACCGGGTAAGAGTTATCAGCTATGAGTTATGCTGATAAAAATCATGCGCACCCTATTTGGTCTAAGTTACCCGCGCCAATAGAGCTACTTATTGAGCAGCCTTGGCGGTTTAACTTATTTAAAGCGATGAGCTTAATAGAAAAACATTGGGCCGCACCTCAAGAGCTAGAGCAAGGGATTAGTAACAGAGTTGTTTTTAAACCTTTTAAAGAGCTTGGTTTTCCTGCTACTGATGTACGCGAATGTGTATTAGAGAATGATGGCAGAGGAAGGTTAAGCTTATCGACTTCTTTTTTAGGTTTGTATGGTGTAGATGCACCCATGCCACACTATGTATTAGAGCAAGCAGCAAGTGATGAGCAAAGCGGTGACCGCGTTCGTCAGTTTTTAGATATATTTAATCATGTACTTTATTGCCAACTTTTTCAGGCCTGGAAAAAGTCGCAAATTAATATAGCAGGTAGAGGCGCGAGCCAATTTGATGGGTTAGTTGAATCTATTTTACTGGGAAAAACTGATCAAAAAATTCAGTGTGGTATTGCAAGTTTAAAGCAAACTAGCGCTGCTGGCTTAGCGCAGCTTCTTAAACATAGTTTAAATATAGACACGCTAAAAGTTGACGACACACGAGCAAATTGGCAAAAAATAGATACACCAAGTTCAATCGGCGAAGAAAACCAAATGGTTTTAGGCAGCTCTGCAGTACTTGGAACGAAGGTATTAGTTAGCGGAAGTATTTTAACAATAGATATAGGTCCAGTTAATAGTGATACAGCCATGAGTTTAACGCCAAGAAGCGAAGAAGGTATAAAAATGGCTGCACTTCTGACTGCGCATTTACCAAGTAATGTAGAGTGGGTTTGCCAAATAAAAGTAGCTAATGAGGCTGTTGCCGAACAAGCTTTAGGTCAGCAACCGCTAGTACTTGGACATAATTCATATTTAGGGGCCGCAGCTGCAAATACAACAACACATAGCTACAGCCATCAACAGTATAAACACTAAGGAATTAAGGATAAAAAAATGGATGCTAAAGGCATAAAACAACTCATAGATAAATTAAATGGCCACACCGCAACAGCACTTGAATCAGCAGCTGGGTTTGCGAGTAGTCGTAGTCATTTTGAAGTGCTTCCTGAGCATTTACTTATTAAGTTAATGGAAGAAGGAAGTAATGGTGACCTTGAGCACATTTTTCATTTCTTTAATATTAATCAAGACAAAGTATGGCATGAGCTATTAGACTTTTTAAATAGACAACCTGCCGGTAATCAAAGTAAGCCTACATTTTCTCGTCGTTTATACGAATGGCTAGAGCGTGCATGGTTAAGTGCTAATGTTCAGCATAAAAGTGATTTTATAACAGGTGCTGCGCTTATTGATTCATTAACAGAGTTATTACCTTACAGCCCTGTACTTCAATTACCTGCTTTACTAGATAAAATAGATTCACGCTTTTTAGCTGAAAATTTAGATAAAATTTGTCAGCAATCTTCAGAGCGTTTAAACCCAGTAGCTAAATCAAAGTCTGCAAATCAAACAGATTCATCGCACGGTACAGCTGCGCTTGATGAGTACTGTGAAGATTTAACTGAAAAAGCAAAACAGGGTAAAATTGATCCTGTGTTGGGTCGTAATGACGAAATTAGAATGATGGTCGATGTGTTATGCCGTCGAAGAAAAAATAACCCTATTCTAGTGGGTGACCCAGGTGTAGGTAAAACAGCAGTCGTTGAAGGTTTTGCCCAGCGCATAATTGATGGTCAAGTACCAAGTGATTTACAAGGCGTACGCTTATTGGTGCTTGATATGGGGTTATTGCAAGCAGGTGCCGGCGTTAAAGGTGAATTTGAGCGCCGCTTAAAAACGGTGATCGACGAAGTTAAAAATTCAACTACGCCAATAATTATGTTTATTGATGAAGCGCACACTTTAATTGGTGCCGGTGGCGATGCGGGCATGAGTGATGCAGCAAATTTATTAAAGCCAGCATTAGCACGCGGAGAATTAAGAACCGTTGCTGCTACAACATGGAGCGAGTATAAAAAGTATTTTGAACGTGATGCTGCTCTAGAGCGCCGTTTTCAGCTTATTAAAGTGGATGAGCCAACAGAGCAAGCGGCTCAATTAATGCTTGCAGGCTTAAAAGATAAATATCAAGAGCATCATAATATTCAAATTACGGATGACGCTATAGAAGCTGCTGTCGTTTTATCGTCGCGCTATATAACAGGTCGCCAATTACCAGACAAAGCTATTGATGTATTAGACACCGCAGCGGCAAGAGTACGTATGTCGTTTGCTACAGACCCAGCTGCCATTGAGTCTGAGCGTGAGCACATTAATTACTTAGAAACCAGAATCAATAGTCTCAATGTAGAGCTAGGACAAGGTTTAGTCGTTGATAAAGATAAGCTTACCCATTTAGTTGAAGAGCTGGTTATTGCACAAAATAAATTGGCGCAACTTACTCACTCGCGTGAATCTCAAATTTCGACTTTGAGTCAAATTAACGAGATAAAGCAGGCAACTGATCAAGAGCTTGATAGCGAATCATTACTGACACTTCGCCAATCACTAAAAGAGCAAAATACACAAGACAACGGCTTATTTAGTGAAGTAGATGCAGATGCTGTTGCACAAATTATTTCACAGTGGACCGGTGTGCCTGTAGGGGCAATGGTAAAAGATCAGATTAGTAATTTAATTAATCTTGAAGCCACAATTGGCCAAGAAGTTATAGGGCAGCAGGCAGGACTCGCTAAAATAGCGCAAACACTAAGAGTAAGTAAAGCCGGCGTAAGCAACGATGAAGGCCCGTTAGGCGTATTTTTACTAGCTGGTCCATCGGGCGTGGGTAAAACAGAAACGGCGCGTTGTTTAGCAAAACAATTATTTGGTGGTGATAAATTTTTAACCACTATTAATATGAGTGAATATCAAGAGTCGCACACCGTATCGCAACTTAAAGGTTCACCACCAGGGTATGTTGGTTATGGTGAAGGTGGTGTTTTAACCGAAGCAGTAAGACAGCGTCCATATTCAGTAATTTTACTTGATGAAGTTGAAAAAGCGCACAAAGACGTAATGAACATGTTTTACCAAGTGTTTGAGCGTGGCACGATGCGTGACGGTGAAGGACGTGAAATAGACTTTAAAAATACTGTAATTATCATGACATCTAATTTAGGCTCAGCAGAGTTAATCGATGCATGTACACCGCCTACAGTTATAGACCTAAGTCCTCAAGATGATGATGAAGAACAAGTACAGCAAAGCGATCAAGAAGCAGCTATTAACGAAGCGCTAAATCCAACGCAAGCACCTATTAATGAAGACGGAACGCCTTGGAAAGTACCGTCAATCGGTGCACTTACTGATTTAATTAAGCCGCAGTTACTTGCTTTTTTTGCACCTGCTTTACTTGCTCGTATGCAAGTTATACCTTACTTAGCGCTTGATTCAGAAGCTCTACAGTCTATTGTCAGCTTGAAACTTGAAGCCATTGCAACACGTTTGCACGAAAACCACAAAATGCAGCTACGAGTAGATGCTAGTGTTTTAGAAAAACTGACTACTCAATGTACGCTTTCAGATAGTGGTGCACGTATGGTAAATGCGGTTATAGAGCAGCAAATACTTCCTGGTATCGCTAAATCAATTTTAGAGTTTATGGCAGAAGAAGACATGCCTGATATTTTAACGCTGGCTGTTGACGAACAAGACGAAATTACGGCGACATTTGCAGATAACGCTTAAATAAAAGGATGTAAAAATGGGATTCATGGACATATTTAACGAGCTCAAGGCCAATAAAAGTCACTTTAGTGTTGCTATACAGGGCATGCCTGACGGGATGGTATATGTAACTGACTTTGAGTCTAGGGACGATCGTTTATGTGAAGACTATGAATTTAAAATCCAAGTATTGAGCCCTGAACATTTAACATCTGAAATGCTAATAGGCAAAGATGTTTCGTTATCACTAGTGTGGTCAATGTTAGATCGTACTATTTCAGGGTTAATTAGTGGTTTTATAGCGCATGGTCAAAGTCATCAGGGGTATCACTATACTTTGATCATGAGTTCTCATTTAACATTACTTAAGCATCAGCACTCTAACCGTGTATTTACTGCTATGGATGCAGGTAAAATTATTTCGAGTGTGTTTGAAAAAGCAGGTTTCCCTGCGCAAAAGTTAAATGTACAAGCAAGCTCAACCATGCTCGATATGACCGTGCAATATAACGAAACTGATTACGAATTTGTAACACGCTTAATGCGTAAGCACGGTTTTGTATACAGCTTTGTAGAGCAAACGGGTGGTGAATGTACATTGTATATTTGCAATGATTCAAATGGTATAGCGCAAGAGTTTAATGAAATAAACCTAAGCTACGTACCGCCATCTGGGCAAGTAAGAACGAGTGAGTCAATTTTTGCTATAAGCAGGCAGGCTCAATTATTTCCGCAAAGTACACACTTAGATGATTACAACTACCAAGCTCCGGGTAATTTGCAAGTTTCAAAAAATAACAGTGCGTCAGTTATTGGTTTTGGTGAAGATAGTCATTATGGTGATAATTACGGGCAGTCAAACGAAGGGCAAGACCTAGCAACTATCAGGCAGCAAGCGTTTGATTGCCAACGTGAGCAAATAATAATAGATACAGACTGCAGAGCACTTCGCCCTGGTATGCGTTTAAATATTTATGACCACCCAGAGCATGATGGTCAGTATTTAGTGACGCGTGTAGAGCACAAAGGTAGCCAAAGTGCCTCGGTTGAATACGGCTCTAATGTAAAGGGCTTAACGTATAAAAACCAAGCTTATTTAATTAGTGTTAATCAGCCTTATAAAGCCGCATTACGTCCAGCGAGACGTGTATTTGCAACGTTTAATGCATTAATTGAGCAAGAAATTGATGACAAAGGTAACTACGTAGTAAAACTACCTTTTAATCAAGATGGGGAAGGCCAAGAAAGCCGTCCTACACGTTTAATGCAACCTTACGGTGGCAGCGGGCACGGTATGCATTTTCCACTAACTCAAGGTACAGAAGTGCTCGTTTGTGGTGAAAATGGTGATTTAGACAGGCCTATAATTTTAGGCGCGCTTTATAATGAAAATGCACCAAGTCCTGTTACAAGCGAAAACCCAACTGAAAATAAATTAGTAACTAAAGCTGGGCACAGCTTTGTAATGGATGACAAAAAAGGCGAAGAGAAGATAAGCCTTGCCAATAAAAACAATAAAAACCAATTAATACTCGATGCTACAAATGGTGCGCACCAGGCAATGTTAAAGTCTGTTGATGGTGATGTTAAAATTTCAGCGAAAGAAAACCTACAGTTTGTTGCTGAGAACGACGCAAACTTTACAGTTGCTAATAATTTTACAACGCGAGTAGAGAATAACTTGCAAATTCAAACCCGCGAGGGGGATATTACAGTTACCTCGGCTGCGGATTTAACCTTAAATTCAGCCGCAAATAGCCGTATTCAAGCAACAGATGGTAATTTAGAGCTCACAGCAACTGATGAGCTTAAAATGCAAGCACGACAAGATATTAGCGTTTACTCGGTAGACGGCAACCTTGAGTTACAAGCGCCACAAGGTGATTTAGAACTAAATAGCGGTAAAAATATTACTATAAAAGCAAATGGGCAAGGCTCAATTCAGTTAAGCCAAGGTGGTGCAAGTATAGAAATTGATGCTGCGGGTAACCTTACAATTGATGCCACTAATATAACGTTAAGTGCCACTAATATAGCAATTAAAGGCAGTGCAATTAGTAACAACTAAGTTAAAGGAGTAATTTAATGAACGCTAAAGTTAAAAGTATATTTAATCACGATCAGCAACTTGCACCTGTAAGTAAAGTTGATGAATTTGGCCGAGTTAAAAGCGTTACAATAAATAACGACGAACATAGTGTTGTAGCGCAAGCGGCGCATATAACACCATGCCAAGTGGGCGACACAGTGCTGCTTACTCATACCGCACAAGGCTTTATAGCAACAGGGCTACTTGCAAGTGAAGGACAAGTACCTGCTGCGCTTATTAAAAATAGCCAAGGCCACATAACTATTGAAGCACAGCAAAGTATTAGCCTTCAAACGGCTAAAGGGACGATAGAAGTATTTGCCGACGGGACGATAGTGCTCGAAGGGCGAGACATAACAGCCAATAGCGAGCAAGATCTTACCTTGGCTGGCTGGCCAATTAGGCTTAATTAATTCTATGTTTGCACAAGTCGCTAAGGTTAAGCAGCATCAGCAGCGCTTAACTACTTTATTAAAACACAAACAAAAGTTGCAAGCGCAAGGCGTTTACCCGCTTGCGCGACTCAATGTAATTGAAAGCCAATTACTAAATCATTTATACACACTCAGCGATTTAAAAAGTGATGCACCCACAGATTACTTTGCAGGTAAAAATTTAACACAAGTAAGCCATTTAGCGCTTGATGAATTTATTACCTTTGCGACAGAAAACCCTGAGCACCACAGTATCTACACGCTATTGCTACAAAGTCTTAATTTAAAAAGTGAGCTTAACAGCGCCGAAACTTTTTTAGCTTTAAAGTCGGACAAACATTTAAGTTATTACAGTGTATTACAGCACTTACTTGATTATTGGCAGTTAGATGATAATAAAGCACTGCGCAATAGTGTACTCAACGAAAAAGAAGAGCTTGATAGTAACGCAATTACTTTACTTTTTTCACAGCACTTAAGCGAAACAGAGCTTACCAATGCAATGTTACATGCTAACTTTGATATTGCTTACGCAGCACTTGTAAATGCCTACTGTAATAACGCAGAAAACGTATCAGACATGCTGTTTAAAGTATTTGCTAAAACAAATGATGACAATAAAAAAGCAAAATTGCTTGCTTTAGCTGGGCTTACTAATGATCCGCGTTGGGATGAACCTTGCCTTCTATTTTGTAAAGCTAACCCCGGCCTTTGCCAGCATGTACTAAGCCACTTTGTATACAAACGCACACTGCCTTTATTTATTAATTTAATGGCACATGGGGTAACGCAAAAACCAGCATATGCAGCGTGGTTAACAATAACTGATAGGCCGCTTGCCCAAGCAGAAAAAGTAACTGTAGTAGAGTCAAATAACGAAAAAAACCTACATAGCGGCATAAACCTTGACGATGCAGAGCATGCAAGGCAAACGTTTGCATTAACGCCCGGGGATCAATTATTAAACGGTGTTAGCTTTGTGCACAGTAATGTAAAACAAAAACTAAAAATGCTTGCAGGAGAAGTTGTGCAACGTGTAATAGCACCGCATTATCCACTGCAAAAAGCCTGTGCGTTATACCATTTATTAGTGAGCGCTAAGCAATGGCAAAGTGTGATAGCGGAGAGCCCAAGTGCTGAATAATTTTTCTCCTTGGCAGGCCAGTTTTTTTGATGGTTGGTTGAGTGATCGTACGCTGGCTAAAGTGGTTGTCGTAAAACAAAGCTTTGAGTTTGACGAAAAGGGCAATGTAACACCAAACGAGCCTGGACCCGATATTGTTGTAGCGGATGACTACGTTGGTGACCCCGCACATTCTCCACTGAGTGAAGTAAACGAACAAGTTGCTTTTAAGCATGGATTTGAAGTGTATGGCGACTTTACAGCTTACCCACCTAAAGCCAAACAAGCGCGAGTGATTGAAGTCGAGCTTGGCCTTCATGATAAAACGCAGCCACTATTTAAAAAGCGTTTACGTGTAACCGGCGCACGTTTTTGGAAGCGCTCTTTGCTAGGGCCAGTCGCAACTGATCCTAATATTATTGAACCTACACCTATCAATTACAGCAATGCCTTTGGTGGAAAAAACCTGAATGACGAAACCGATTACCTGCTAGAAAACCCAATAGGAAAAGGTTTTAAGCTTAAAAATAAACAGGCAATAGGGCAGCAACTACCCTCTATTGAGTATGCAAACGAGCTTCTGCGAAAGCCGAGTCATACTACGCCAGTAGCTGGTCTTTCAGCTATACCATCACATTGGTCACCACGCATAGAGCTCATGCCCGACATTGATAAAAAAGCACTAATGGCAGGTAATTACCCATTTAAAACAATGCTTGATGAACATTTTAATAATGTGGCACCTTTAGATCAGCGTATAAAAAATGAGTTTACAGCAGGGTGGGCGTTTTCGCTTTCTGGACTGTACCCGTTACAAAACTATGGTCAGCACCAGCGAGTAGAGCTTCCATTTGACGAGCCAATAGTTCAGCTAGTTAACACATTAAACAGACATACAATTAATATGCGCTGCGACACCTTAATTATTGATTCTGACGCGCAAAGTTTTTCTTTATTATGGCGCGGGAGCATTGATGCTATGCACGTAGGCGCAAATAGTCAGTTAGTCGTGGCAAAAAAGGAAGCTAACAATGAAGTTTGATGTACTTTGCCACATAAATGCCACAGGGTGTACACCAAGCAGCCTATATACCGCTGTTGCAAACCAAATGTTATTTTCTAAACCGAGTAAAGCATTAATACGTTGCGATATAAGCTTAGATGCCCCCTACATAATGGTAGAAATAGAAGAGCTTGCCCAACTAGACAGGCAAACTAAATGCTTACTACTACTAAGCCAGCTTATCGAAAACCTTGATATTGCAACCCTTAGAAAAACATCTCGTATAAGTCAAATAATGTTTGTATTACCACAGGATGAGTTAAAAAACCCAGTAATAAGTGACGATACCGTCAATGAGCTTTTAGCTGAGGTGATCTCTCAGCAAATACCTGATTTTATACAAACAACAACTATCGACTTTAAAAATATAGCCCCAGATACACTAATAATTGCAGTAGATTCGTGTGTTAGTTATCAGTATGTAAGTGACCAAGCAAAAAATAACGATGTACAAGTGCTAAATGGCCCGCCAGGCATTATTAATGGAGAAGGTGGATGTGCATTACTTACACATGGACAAGGTGGGCTAGAAGCACAGCTTTTTAATGGCGAATTAAGTGAGCAGCTTAACCAAGCACAAGCGTGTGTTAATGATACTTACTTATTTGCAGGTAAGCAGTCGTTAGCATGGCAAAAAAAATGGTTTGCTAATACACAAATGCTATATACCCCAGAAGATGAATTAATAGAGCTTGCAGACTTAAACAACACACTAGGTTATCAAGGTGTTGCTAATAACCTAACAGGGTTAGTACTTACACATAGCTATTTAAATAACCCTTTAAATGAAGGGTTAAATCATGTGTTTTTATTATTTAATTCACCCAATGAGCAATTAATAAAAATTTCAAGGAGTGAAAATTCATGACATACATTAATGCAGCCGCAGGTAAACAAACAGGCAGTGTTCAGTACGACATAGACGCGCTAACCGCCGATGTTCGCTCAGGAGGATCATTAACATGGCGACACAATAACCCAACTTTATTAGCCCTCAATAATAGTGCACGAAGTAACGGCGCATTAGGTAAAGCCAGTAATGTTGCTATATTTGAAGACAGAGATGCCGGTGAAGCTGCTTTTTTAGATGAAATAGCACGCCCAAAATACCGCGATAAAACACTAGGCGAAATGGTTAATACCTTCATACCCGACTATATAATTCCGCCACCACAATGGGACGATGAAAAAAACGAGGCCATCTTGCCGTGGAACGAACCACAAACAGATATGGATGTTAATAAACCGATTACCAATGCCCAAGCATTTTTAGACTTAGTGTCGAGTCACTTAGGGTGGCAAGCCGGCAGTCAAGAGCAGTTAACCAAAGATGCGCAATCGCAAGCAGGGCAAGTAGCCACAGTATCAGGGCAAAATGTACTCATAAATGGCCGTACCGCGGTACACAAAAAAAGCGGCGGTAAGTTAAGTACCATAGATGTATGTTTAACCACAGTAGGGCCAAGTGTAATCCCTATTCCATACGCAAATATGGCTGCGGCCAGCGATGTAGCAAGTGTTGCTGGGTCAGTAAAAATTAACGGAAATGGCGCGGCTAATATCAAAAGTAACTTTTCAAAGAGTAAGGGCGACAAACCGGGTAACAAAAAAGGCATAATAAGCGGTACAAACGATGGAAAAGCAGAATTTATTATAGGCTCATTTAATGTACTCATTGAAGGTAAACCCGCAGTGCGTCAAGGCGATTTAATGATTTCAAACTCAAAAAACACCCCGCCTATGCCGCTAGCGCAATCAGGTGGCGCATCACCAAGAGGGTTGAGTGTCGAAATGAGAGATTCAGATACACAAAGTGAAGACCCAGCAGAGGCCGCTTTTATCGTAGAGACAGACGCTAATAATAATTTAATTGGTCAAGGGAAGTTTACCGTCACTCAAGGTGCATTCAAGAATAACCAAGTTTTTGATGAGGGAGTTTAAATGACTACACAATATATATACGCCCCTAGGATTGTTGATGAAGCGAAAGACTGTAGTTTAAATCTTATTTTACATAGTTTTTCTGGACCGGAGCTTTGCATACCATTTGGTAAAGCAGCAAAAAAGTTAAAGTCGCAAGATTTAGCTGAAGATCAAAAGCCGACATTTATAACCGTTACGCCACTAGTATTTAAAGACTATACACTTGATAAAACTAAAGCGGGCGCACCCGAATTCATCCCTATGGATAAATTTAGACCAACACCTGAGGATGATGCTGCATATGGTTATTATTACATATATATTAATGGTTTTTTATGGCGAGAGATTGCAGCGTTAGCTGATAAGCAATTGAGTGATGTGGATTTATCCCTACATCATAGCCAAGACCTAAGACCGCATAGTAGTGTTTTTAATCAAGATATTTTACTACCGCGTAAAATAATTGAACTGTTTGGTTCGCCAAGTACAGCCCAAGTGCCTAATATTCAAATTGCTTTTTCACGAGTACAGTGGTCGTGGGAATATATTACTGCATTAGGAGGAATGTATGAAAGCGACTTACGTCTCAGTAAAAAGCCTTTATTGAGCAAGTGTGATGATACTCAAACAGCTAGTCGCTACCGTACTGAACGAATGCAATCTTTAGATTTTAATGATGCTCCTAATTGGGGTTCGATTAAAAATATGGACGTTTTGGCTGGTAAAGTAAGTGTGCTCGTCCATGATATTTTGGGTATAGCACAAGTACAAAAATTAACAGCTGACTATTACTCTCAAATGCTGAAAAACCACCAATCAGAACTTGAATCGAATGGTTATTATAAGTCGGCAATGCTGGCTCATCAGCTGTATTTTAATGAAACTTTGTGGCAAAAACAGGCGCTCAGCACACCTAAAACGTCGCATAAAGCTTTTGTAAAAGAAGACCCACAAAGCAGTAATACACGAAAAGCCGCAGGCGAAGTTTCAGAGCAAGAACTAGAAAAGTATTTGCTAGGGACCAACCCCTCTTTAGTAATTGATGCCGTTGAAGGTTATTTAGATGCTCGAGAAAAGCTCTACGATTTATATTATTTAGACTGCCAAGATTTAGAGCTAACTTTAAGTGAGATTAGCGACCAAATTAATGTTCAACCACCGGCAGAGTGGGAGTGCCTAGCCAAGGATTTAACAACGGGCGGTGTTCTTACTTACGGTTTGGCGTTCGAATTTATATGTGAGCAATTAATAACACTAATCTTACCTAAAACCACACTGTCTGCGTATTTGCCAGGACTATGCGATAAAGAAAAAAAAGACAAGTTAATTAATCGATTAGATGAGCAATTTGAAAAGAGTAAAACGTTAGTATTTGAAATAACTCAAACAAACAATAATTGGTTTAGTAAGCAATTTTGTGTACACCCAGAGGCATTTGGAGAAAACCTAGCAAACACTAATTATGATGAGGAATTAATAGCAGACACAGTAGAAGGGTTTAATCCTAAAAAGTTTGATCATGATAAAATTAAAGACGAATTATCACTGCCATTCATCCCAGCCTACTTATCAAGTAAAAGTGTACTTGATGTTGTCTCTAAAGGGCTTAATGAGTGGCTAGGCATGCAAGAGCGAGTCTTTGCTACTTTTACTAAAGAATTAACAGAAAAGGGAATTAAGTATCATCACTTAATTGGCGGCTTTAGCAAATCACGTAACATAGCAGAGTTTAAAAACTTAAAAATATACCCCGCGAATGCAGTGCCTGAAGGGCGCTTTGCTTTGAATATGGATATTGTTAGCCACCCTTTATTAAATGATTTGAAAACTAGAAAACAACGTAGCGCATTTAGAAATATTATCAAAGCTATTGAAGAAAAGGGAAAAATCACCTCTACTAATACAAATCAAGTAATAACAGTTGCTAAAGCATTAAAGCAACCCCTTTTTTCAAATGGGATTAATGAAAGTAATCGCAAGCTATTTAAGCAAACCATCGCTTTAGTTACGCAAATGGCAAAAATGGTTTTGGAGCAAAAGAACTTTGCGGCACTCATGGCTGGTAGCCAACTTTATGTTTTGACATTGCCTGAAAATGATATTCCTGCAAAGGTGCTGTTTGATAGCCCCGTCCGAAGTCTTGGGGAGGAGTTCCACCATCGTGGCTTAGACTCTAAGATGCTAAAACGTATCAGCGTAGCTACGGGGCGGTTTGTTTCTATACCCCTATTATTTTTGACGGGGTATAGCACATATGTTTGTTACCTAAATTATGAAAAAGAGTTTAAAAAAGGCGACGCTTATGAAGGTGTAAAAAATGTAGCGTTAATTGGTTCTAGTTTGGCTGCTGTGGGGAGTGTTTGGGAGGCGTATACAAAAAATGTAGAGCAACGTTTGTTGACTCGAACAAGGCTCTCATTTCAACTACTTGGCTCATCAGCGAGTGTTAATGTTCTAAGAAGTTTCTCGGGTGTTATGGGGGTTCTCATGGGGTCGGTACAAGCAGTTGATGCGTATCAGTTAATCAGTGTAAGTGACACTGATGCTGGTATTGCTATGTTTGCCGCGGCGGGTTTCAGTATTGGACTAGGAATACACACGGCTTTATTTGCAAGTCTTGGACCTTGGGGGTGGGCATTATTATTAGGCTCAATCGTATTTAGCTTACTTGCTGTGTGGTTAACCGATAGCAAGCTAGAAATATGGGCTAAGTTTGGTCCATTTGCCAAGAATAAGCGGGGTGTATTTGCAGGTGAAGAGGGGGCTATTTACAATACTTTCTCAGATCCAAACCAATATTTTAAATATATTCAAAGTGTTTTATTTTCGCCCAAAGTGACTATTAATACGCCTACTTTTTTTGATAGTCGCAGTTATTATACGGTGAAAGTAGATTTACCAATGTTTATAGTCGGTAAATCTGAGTTGCATTTAGATGTAAAATACTCTTGGCGACATCCAACAACATTGGATGTTTACAAAGAAGCAGGGTGGGTTGAAGGTACTAAAGAATATTTATGTGAATTTGATGATAATAGCCTTAGCCTAAATGCTGCAGTTTATGAGTTTGAAATTGAATCACCTAGTATCAGTGTGTTTGATGTTGAAATAAAATCAATACTTATATACAACGAAGATTTAACCTTACCAATAGATTTTGATGCGTTTGAAAAGCCAATTAAAAATGCTTCACCTGATTTAGCAATCGCATAAGGAAAGTAATGCAAAATAATGATTACCTAGCCGTTGATATCATGCCTAAAAAAACGCGGTTCAATCGTTTTTTTTACCCTGAGAGATTAGATAGTCTTAAGGCTAAGTTTAAAGGCTTATGTTACTTGTATGACCTGCCCTCTAAAAAGCAGAAAGTTATACAAAAGCACCCAGAACGATATAAAGTAGAAATGTGTGGAAATAACTCCGTCAGGGTTATTTTATTTGGCCCAATAATAATCGGATTTACTTTGAGTATAATCTTGTTGATCTGTTGCTTAGTAGCTACCTATTCCAAGGACCCATTCCACTGGTGGATACCTATACTTACTTTTTCTTGGAATTTGTTTTTTCTTAATTTACTGCCGCTAACAGACAGTTACATCCCTAAAAAACAAATATACTTTGATAGAAAAAAGCAGCTAGTAGGCTTTACTTATACTATCCCTGGTTGCGAAGCGCGTGATGAGCAGGGCAATTGTTGTTTTAAATGGGCTGATATTGTATGCCATTTAGATATGGTTGCAACACGCCCAGGTGTAATGGGGTTTGTACCCTATATAAGTCATGTTAATGAAGATAAATACCCTGACACTAAAATTGTTGTGCCAGTGCCGGATAACTCAAACAACCCAATGAACTGTTATTTATATTGGGAGCGTGTAGTGCGTTTTATGGACAACAGCCAACCACTTCCTGATGTACCTGAGTATGAAAACTACCGACACCTTGATGAACCCACCGCTGAATTTGATAAAAAAAATGGCAGACCTAATAAATTTTGGAGCGACTTTTCACTTGCTCAACAAGTCGAAATTTGGCAAAAATTTAATAAAGAAGCAGCTCATTTTAATTGGCTCAGAGCGACACCTAACGAAGAAATAATTAAGCCTTGGCTGCATTTTAAAGGTGAGCCAGAACGTATCGAAAAACTGACATTGAAATATAAAGCAAAGCGTTTAGCATTGCAGTTGTTTATGGGAATACCTTAAAAGATGATTTTATGTATAGTATTAGGCTAAGTTAATTTTTAATAAAAGGCATTCAAATCTAGACGGTATATGCTGCCTAGGTTTATTAAAGCAAAGGGACCTGATGCAAAATAATAATTACTTTGGTGTTGGAATAATGCCAAAGAAAATAAAGTTTAATCGTTTTTTTGAAGCGCACCGAATAATAAATGAAGGAAGCGAATTTAGAGGGTTGTGTTTTTTCCGACGTTGGCTAAATCAAGATAGGCGCATTTATGCGAATAAAAAAGAGCAATATAAAATAGCGCCTTGTGGCAATAACCCTATAAAAGCCATATTATTTGGTCCAATGGCCATTGGTGCTGTATTAAGCTTTGTTACATTAATTAGTATTTTATCACTTCCATTTTATGAAGAAGGTGAAGAATATCAGTGGTGGATACCACTTGTTACCTTTTTCTGGAACTTATTTTTCTTAAACCTATTACCAATAATGGCTAGATATATACCTGATAAGGTGATGTACCTTGACAGGAAAAACCAAACGGTCGGGTTCACTTTTGATATACCCGGTTGTGAACAACGAGATGAATTAGGTAACTGTTGCTTTAAATGGGAAGGGGTTGTTTGCAGGTTAACCTCGAAAATGGGTGCGCCGGGGGTGATGAATTACTTTCCAGAAATTAGCCATATAGACCAAGAGAAGTATCCTGAAACAGAAATAAACTAGACATCCATCCTAAACTTTTGCCAACTAACCATTGATATGGAAACAGAAATAAACTAGACATCCATCCTAAACTTTTGCCAACTAACCATTGATATGGACACGCCAAACTTTGCGTTAGGGCAGTCAGAGGTGTTCGCTCAAGTTGACCAAATAGAGGATTAGGGAGTTTTACACTTTGAGCAGGAATTTCGTCACGATCATAAAAATTGGCAAATAATCCAAAAAGAAAATACTGAATCAGGCGTTATAAGTGGATTTCAATACATTGTCCCAATTTTATCAATGTGGCCATTAAACTTTGACGTTGATTGGCAGGTAAAAGTGCAGTATCGGTTAGATAAAAATGTGACCTTGCCTTATGTGGACATTGACGAGCGCAGTGACTGGAAAACCGGCGAGATACCAGACAAAGCATGGATAATAAAGGAAATAAAATATGCTTGAAGAGTATACTGAAACTGTTTACAGAGGCAAGCAAGATACAAAGTATAGAGATGGAATAGCGACTGATGAGCGTGACTCTATGTATTGCCGTTACCAAAGTAAGCAAGCGTTATTTCCTAGAGGTGATGTGTTTGGGCACTGCTTTGATAACTCTCAAAGATTAGAATATAAATTGAATATAAGTGGTGCAGCAAACCAGCATCGAAGTATACTTAGTCAAAATGAGAGCCGATTGGAATTACCTTTGGCTTCTAATCCTGTAAGTTTCATAGACACTTTAACTTTCGCTTGGGGGATATTCCACATATCAATACTGTTTCTTTTGCTAGCTTTTCCTATTACTAGTTTTTTGCTTGGAGATATTGCAGAAGCATTTGATAGTTATACTGTGTTGTTTTCTGTTTGGTGTTTTTCAAAAATTTCAAACTGGGTAATATGGCCATATTTTAGATCTAATTTTAAATTAGCAGTTATTTTCGATCGTAAAACAGGTGTAGTTAAAGTACCCAAAATCGATGCAAAGAGCTTTGCTTATTTAAGCTTTGAAGAATTTAATGCTCATTACAAAGCTACACATGATCCCAAAAGTGGATTTCCACATAGGGGGCTTACGCTTCTTCATTATAAAGAAGATCAGCGTTATGATGTTGCTTACAACAATGAGATAGCTTGCAGTTTTCAACATTGGGAATTATTACAAAACTTTATGGATGTTACTCAGCCATTAGCAGACATCCCACAATTTGAATATTACCGAGAGTTTGATAAAACCACTGCTGAATTTGATAAAGCCAATGGTCGCCCTAAGTACTTTTGGTATCGCGTTGATAAGTCATTTTTAAAAGAAATGAATCAAGCTGATGATGAGCTTAGAAAAGAATTTAATGATGAAGAGCAGCTCGATAATCTTTTGATGGGAAAACCTATCAAAAAGCTAACACCGCCAGATATTTTTAAATTTCCATGGAAATACGCAGATAACATCAAGCCTGAGAGTGAAATTAAGTTTGGGAAAACCTTGTGGCAAAAATTTACATCATTTTTGATGATAGATTTGTAAACTGTGGAAAACACATTAAAAACAGCTTTCTATTTTCCATGAAGAACCAGGATTTCAAATCGATTAACTAACCGTAGTTCTTTAACAATCATAAAAGGAATTTAAACCTAGGTAGCATAAGTGCTGCCTAGGTTATTTAGTTAAAATAGTATGAGTATATTTAAGAAAAGCAATAAACAAGACACCCATCTTAATTTTGCAGTTTAGCAAACGTAGTACTAGGCTTTTGTCAGTATAAAAAACAAGCAGGGTGTCTTATGGCAATTGCAAGAAAGCGTCAAGTAAGTTTGGTTGATACAAAATATTATCATTGTATTTCACGGTGTGTTCGTCGTGCATTTTTATGTGGTGAAGATCACTTTACAGGTAAGTCTTACGAACATCGACGAGGCTGGGTTGAAAAAAGCAATAAACAAGACACCCATCTTAATTTTGCAGTTTAGCAAACGCCTAGATTCTAATTGGAAGTGCACCACCTAATTCATTATAGACTTCATTTGGTGTTTTAAATCCTAAACATTTTCTAGGGCGATTATTTAGTTGTTCCTCTACTTTTTTTAATTGCTGATGGCTTACTTTGCTAAAGTTTGTTTTCTTCGGGTAATACCTTCTAATTAACCCATTTACTTGCTCTACAGCACCTTTTTCCCAGCTGTGATAAGGCTCACAAAAATAAGATTTATTTTTCAAAATGGCTTCTACTTTTTTAAACTCTGTATTTTCAGAGCCATTATCATAAGTTATCGATAAACAAGAACTTGGTGGGTAAATAGATAGTTTTTTACATATTGCATTCGATGTCGCTAGAGCTTTTTTAGATGGTAATTTGGTGATATGACACACTCTAGAAACTCGTTCAAGTAACACATTCAGCGCACATTTTCTGTCGCTAGATTCAACAGAGTCACTTTCCCAATGCCCAAAGTTTTTTCTGAGATTAATGTCATCTGGCCTGTCTAAAATACTACATCTTTGACCCCAAACTGTTTTCGTTTTACGGGTTGGATATTTTTTCTTACGTTTTTTATGTTGCCTAGCTAAATATACAATAAGTGATGGTTCATTCTTGTATATATATTGATAAATGGCCTCGTGAGATACGTTGGGTAAGGTTTTATCAAATTTTATTCGCCCAGCTATGATCTCAGGACTCCACCCAAGCTTGAGCTTATCAGTCACATATCGTTGAGCTTCAACAGACTTAAGCTTAACTCGCTTAGCTCTCTCCCTTACCCTTACTTCGTAATACATTTGAGCTGGATGAGGGTAATAAGTTGGTACGTAATAATCATATTTATTACGCTTTAACTCTCGGCTAATAGTGCTATGTGAACGATTTAGTAATCGGCTCACCTCACGTATTGATTTTTTTTGGTAATGATACCACTCAAATAAACGACAACGTTCAAAGTTAGATAAATGTGAATATTGGGTACCCATGGCACACCTCCTGAACTTATAGTTTAGTAAAGGTGGTGCACTTCGACCTTGAATCTGCCCACAGTTTGGCTTGTACAATTAGAGTGGCTGTCTAGTTTAGTTGAGCTTTGGACCCGGTCCAGGAGTCGATCAGGTTTGGGTTAAACGAGACGAAAATAACGAAATTATAGAGTATTTTATTGTTGAAGCTAAAGGTCCAGGCGCTAAATTGTTAACTGGTGCAAATAAAGGCGACCAGATGACAGATGAATGGATTGAAAGCAGCTTAATGTCGATGAAAAATTCTAAAAAATACGAAGAAAAAAATCAATTGGGAGAAGATATTTTAGATGCTATCGAGGATAAAAAACCTAAAGTAACTAAGCTTGTTATTGAAGCTGTCGAGGTTGACGGTGAGATTACTGGCGGTAAACTTCAGCCTCTCCCAAAGAAAAAAAGAAGGTAAAAAAGAATGCTAAAACTTAATAATTATAACTTTGAATTTGAAAAGCTTTTTAAAAAAGCACCTATAACTATTGAAATTAGATTAGCTGATATGGACAACAGGCAGACTCCTCTTGAAGAAAGGGAGGATGCAACAAGGATTCTCTCAAGAAAACTTCAAGAACTCGCTTATGCTCATTATGTATTAGAAAACTACACAGAAGCAAAGCTTTATTTGAAAAAAGCAGCGCCATTTGCATACTTAACAGGTTTTGACTCAGAACTAAAAGGGCACAACAACGAATGGACTATTCAAAATAAGCTTAATATCACTTTATTGTTTGGTGATAAATCAATAATAAGCAAGTTACGTGAACATGCAGATGACTTTACAACCAGCAGCGTGACTAAGAAAGCTATTTTTTTGTATGATCACTTACTAATTAAAATAGGCACAGGTAAAGTACTGCCTGAAGAAGAAATTGAAAATGCGCTTACTGAGGCAAAATCAACTAAAGATAAAGATGTACAACAATGCATTGTTCCTCTTATTGAGGCCATTAAAGGTCTTACTATTGGCGATGATTTGTTATGGCAATCAAGCATTGACAAAGTAATTGCGTGGCACGCTGATGAATGTAAATACGGTGACTTCAAAGAAGATGGAAATGCGGTCATGTCATTAAATGCGCTTAGTATGGCTAAATTGGGCAAAGATATGCATGGCTGGCAGTGTAAAACTGATTCACTTTATTTACCGTTATATTTAATTAATGATTAAATCTATCACCACTAATTTTAAGAGGTAATGATGAGTAGTGT
>NZ_JACJEP010000023.1:0-59776 GCF_014164135.1 Pseudoalteromonas sp. SG45-1 | reverse complement strand
ATCTTTGATCAATTTAACGAATTAAATTGCACTATAACGTCGTTAAAAATTTTTTATTTAGAACAACTAGATACAAAAATTTTTGCCTAGTTCTAGCGTAATTTTCTTAACGTTAAATAGACCCCATATATAAGCAGATTGGTATTAAAGGGATTTAAAATGAATAAAATTATTATTGGGTTTGCTTTTGCTATTTCATCATTTGGCGCATTTGCACAAAGTACTGATGATTGGCCAGAAGGCGGTGCAATGCACACGGGCAATACTTATAATTTAGAGGGCAATAGATACAAAACTAAAATCAGTAAAATGATGGATGAGATCTACCCGCAACTAACTGATGATTACCAAGTAGATGCAGTTAAAGCGCAAATAAAAGCATGGGAGCAGTATATAGATGCTACATGTAACGTTGTTGGCATAGCAACGGGTGCCGGTGGCTCTTGGCCCTCAACGTATAGTGTTAAATGCGAAAGAAGCCTAAGTTATGATAGATACTTTGCGACTAAAAACGCGCTGAAGTGCGTTAATAGATTAAGTAAGGAAGAGTTTGTAGGGCGTAGCGAAAAGTTAAATTGTTTAATTCAAACATTAAATATAAAAATATTTTAAGGTTTGCAGCAGCGCTACAGCTAAATTATACAGTTAGCTGTAGCATTTTAGGCTTTATAGCAACTCAATACTTACTGTTGCGCCTTTTTCGATATTGCCGCTTTGCGCTGGCACTACAATTAAACAGTTAGCTTTACTAAGCGACGAAAGTACACCCGAGCCCTGTTTATTAAACGGGGCAACTACCAAGTCACCTTGTTCGTTAATTGTTGCAGTACCGCGCTGAAAGTCAGCTCTGCCAGGGCGCTTTTTAATGACGGATGTAGTAACAGCGTTAAAGCGCATTTTAGGGTTTACGTCACCAAGACCCGACAGCTTTTGCAGTGCAGGCTCTACTAACTGATTAAACGTAACAGCAGCCGACACAGGGTTACCTGGCAAGCCAAAAAAGTAACTGTTACTTAATTTACCAAAGGCAAAAGGTTTGCCTGGTTTCATGGCTATTTTCCAAAAGTGGATACTGCCAATTTCGTTGAGCACTTCTTTGGTAAAGTCGGCTTCACCAACCGATACACCGCCTGAGCTTATTACGGCATCGGCAAGTTCGTTCGCTTTTAAAAATGCATTAGTGATGAGTTCTTTGTCATCAGGGATTATTCCTAAATCAAGCACGTCTATATTTTTTTGTTGCAGCGCACTAATAATAACAGCGCGGTTGCTTTCAAAAATAGCGCCTTGCTTAAGAGGCTGACCAGGTTCTATTAGCTCATCGCCTGTAGAAAGCACGGCTATTTTTAGGGTTCTTACCACATCTATATTCGCAATTCCTAACGATGCAAGTAATCCCACATCAACGGCTTTTAATTTATCGCCTGCTTTTAAAATAACGTCGTCTATAGCAATATCTTCGCCAGCAAAACGCACGTTTTCATTTAGCTCAGGTTGCGTAGTACACGTAATTTTATCGCCATCAACCGAGGCGTTTTCTTGCATTACAACGCCGTTAGCGCCAGGTGCAATGGCGGCGCCGGTCATTATTCTTACGCATTGCCCTGGGGTAAGTGTTCCTTCAAAAACTTGACCTGCAAACACGCTGCCTACTTGTGTGTAGGTTAAGCTTTTATCTGAAATACACAGCGCATAGCCATCCATTGCTGAGTTGTTATGAGCGGGTACGTTTATAGTTGACTTAACATCGCTTGCTAAAACGCGATCAACACTTTGCATTATAGAAATGGTTTCAACGTCTTTAACAGGCGTTATTGTGCCAAGTATATTTTGTATTGCAGTTTCAATTGGTAATAAACCGGGTGCATTGCAAACATCGTTCATATATATTGCTTACTTAAATCATTTTATTTTGAAACAATACTTATAATGTCAAAGCTTTACAATACATGGTTGGGTTATTTTTTGTGTGTGATATGCATGCTTTCGTGCAGCGTAAACGCAAAAGAAACGCTGCATGTAGCCGTAGCGAGTAATTTTAAAACTGTATTGGAAACCCTACTAAAAAAATCCCCATTACCTAATGTTGACGTGAAAATATCAGCCGCTTCTAGCGGTGTTTTATATTCGCAAATAGTGCATGGCGCGCCATTTGATGTGTTTTTATCGGCCGACGATTTTCGCCCGCAATCGCTTATTAAAGAAGGTTATGCCGAGCAAAGTAGTTTGATCACTTACGCGTTAGGCGAACTTGCTTTGTGGCAACCCAAAGCTGAAAAAGTAAATGATAAAGTAGCCATTGCTAATCCGCGTTTTTCACCATACGGACGTGCCTCAGAGCACTACGCGAATAACCATTTTAAAAAACCAATAAATTATGTGTACGGGAATAATATTACGCATGCGTTTCAGTTTGTGCAAAGTGGTAATGTAGGAGTAGGGCTGGTGGCTGTTTCATCCCTAAAGGCGGCTTACAGTAACACGCAAGATCAAAAATATTTAGATTACACCGTGCTGCCTACCAATCAATATCCCGATATAATTCAACAAGGCGTTATTATTAGCTCGACTAAAAAGCATGCTAGCGCTAAGCAACTTATGCAATTTTTAATGACGCAGGCTACGCAGCAGCAGTTAATTGAATTAGGTTACAGAATAAAGGATAACAATGCTTCAAAGTGATTTAACCGCGCTGTGGTTAACTATAAAACTTGCCTTTATAACCGCAGTACTCCTTCTTATCTTTTGTATTCCGCTGGCATACAAGCTCGCTGGCTATAACGGTAAATTTAAACCATTTTTAGAGGCATTAATTGCAATGCCTTTAGTGCTACCGCCTACGTTGTTAGGGTTTTATTTACTTGTTTTGTTTTCGCCTGATCACGCTTTTGGGCAGTTTTGGTTTTGGCTAACGGGTACGCAGCTTGCGTTTAGTTTTCAGGGCGTGGTTATTGGCTCGCTTTTTTATTCGCTGCCTTTTGTAATGCAGCCGCTTGTGGCTGGGTTTAAGCATATTAATCAAACCTATAACGAAGCTGCCATTGCGCTTGGATTAAGCCCATTTAAACGCTTTGTGCATTTAATTATTCCGCTTTTAAAACCCAGTATTGGTAGCGCATTTGCTTTAGGCTTTGCGCATACATTGGGTGAATTTGGTTTGGTATTAATGATTGGCGGTAATATTCAGGGGCAAACACAGGTGGTGTCTATTGCGCTTTATGACCATGTTGAATCGTTAAATTATACGGCGGCGCATCAGCTTTCACTTATTTTACTGGCTATTTCGTTTGCCTGTTTAGTGCTGTTATTTAAGTTTAATAAAAGCATTGTAGGGGTTAAGCAATAACATGATTAAGTTAAGCCTTTTTAAAGCACTCAATAATTTTGATTTAGATATAAACCTTGAGCTTGAGTCGTTTAATGTATTGGGTGTTTACGGTCCTTCAGGCTCCGGTAAGTCAACATTACTGCGTTGTATTAGTGGTTTAGAGCCTGCAAAAAGTGTTCATATTAATAATCAGCCAGTGCATGAGTTGCCAAGTGATAAACGCGGTATAACGCTTCAGTTGCAATCGTGCCCGTTGTTTCCTCATTTAGATGTGGCAGGTAATTTAGCGTTTACACAAAAACACTGCGAAAATAAGCAAACCAGCTTAACGCTTCAATACGTTGTTAAAACACTTGAATTACAAGATTTACTAAATCGTGATGTACAAAGCTTATCGGGTGGCGAGCGCCAGCGTGTAGTATTTGCGCGCACTTTGCTTGCCGGTCAAAAATTTATAATGCTTGATGAGCCTTTTAGTGCGCTTGATTGGTCATTGCGTTTTAAAACGCTCACTAAACTCAATGAGTTAGCCGTTAAGTTTAATATTAAATTTATAATAGTAAGTCACTCATTAAAAGAGCTGCTATTTTGCTGCGATACCCTTATTCAGCTTGATAAAGGTAAGGTGATAAACCAAGGTGCAAGTGCGCACGTTGCAAAGGCTATTTACGCAAACGACAGGCAAACACCGCTGAGCTTAATTAATTACGATGTGGTTAAATTTGATAAAGACTACGGGCTATATCAACTGCAATTACAGCAAAGTGAGCAACCGCTTTTTGTGCTTCCTGCACTTGTCGATAGTAGTAATAAGCTAATTATTGAAAGTGAGCAAATGTCGCTTAGTGCGTTAAAGCCTGAGCAAATAACGCACAGTAATGTTTTAAGGTCGGTATTAACTCAAGCTGAGCTTATTAATAATAAGTGGCAGTTAACGCTTAATGTTGACGGGCAAACTTTGTATTGCTTGGCTTCAAGACGAGTGTGGGACAAAAACGACTTTAAAGTGGGCGATGTGCTTTATACAACAATCAGTAATCTAGAATAACTAAATACTGCACATCGCACATTGGCTATTTTTAGCTATTTTAAAACGATTAAATTCCATACTTAAACCATCCACCAGCAATAAGTGTTTGTCTAAGCCACTTGGCAAACCAGCAAGCATTTTTAGCGCTTCAGTTGCCTGAATACTGCCTATTAGCCCCACAATAGGAGAGAGCACACCGGATTCAGAGCAGCTTTGTGTTTGTTCACTAAAAAATTGCGATAAACAACCATAACAATGGCTGTTTTCATCCATAGTAAAACACGCGACTTGTCCTTCCATACGTATTGCAGAGCCTGACACTAGCGGAACTTTAGCTTTAAAACAGGCGCTATTAAGTGCATTACGCGTTGCTAGGTTATCTGAGCAATCAATCACTATATCAATGTTATTAAATAGCTGTTCTGTAGAGGTATTTACATCAAAAAATGCCTCAATGGTGTTTATATCTATTTCACTATTAAGTGCGTTAAGCTGTTTTTTTGCAACACTGCATTTTGAGCTACCAATGTCGCTTTCTTTATACAGTATTTGCCTTTGCAGGTTGGTCACGTCTATTTCATCGTTATCAACTAAGGTAAGCGTGCCAACGCCAGATGCCGCTAAGTATTGACTTACCGCACATCCAAGCCCACCCACACCAATAATTAAAGCATGCGATTGCCATAGTTTCTCTTGTCCGTCTATATCAAGCTGCGGCAGCATAATATGCCGAGAATAGCGTAGTTGCTGTTGGTACGTTAACGGTGCTTTTTGCATTTTTAAATATCTCATACTTTTTTTGAACAATACCAATTTGTTAAATCCTAGAGCAAGTAGTAACGCTTTTTATTTGCACTGTAACAGCCCTTACCCCCTCACTCATATAGTGCAACTATAACGCATTAAAATAATAAATACATATAACTAGCTGAAATATATGGTTTTTAATTAGTGGCTCAGTAATTGCTGTGTTTGGTTAACTAAAATTTAACAAAGTTTGAGCTACTACTCATATAAAAGAGTGGGGCATTTATAAAACAATAATACGTTTACGAGGAAATAAACATGCAACCGAGTTCTGGATTTAACTTAATATCCTTTAAAGGAAAAATGAAAGTATTACATCTGAGTTGGATGGTCTTTTTTGTGTCATTTTTTGTATGGTTTAACCATGCTCCTTTATTAGGTGCAATTGCGGGCTCGCTTGGTATTACCATGGCACAAGTTAAAACATTACTAATTTTAAATGTAGCGTTAACTATTCCTGCCCGTGTTGTGGTGGGTATGCTGACCGATAAATTTGGTCCCCGGATTGTTTATGCCGCGCTACTTATTACCTGTAGTATTCCGTGTTTTATGTTTGCTATGGCAACCACATTTGAACAAGCCGCTATAGCGCGTTTTGCGCTAGGCTTTATTGGTGCTGGCTTTGTTGTGGGCATTCGTATGGTGAGTGAATGGTTTCCTGCTAACGAGCTGGGCATTGCAGAAGGTATTTATGGCGGCTGGGGTAACTTTGGTTCAGCAGCAGCGGCTATGTTATTGCCAATTATTGCACTTATGTTTGGTGGCGAAGATGGTTGGCGTTACGCTGTAGGTTTAACGGGTGTATTAAGCGTTATATTTGGTATTATTTGGTACTTAAATGTAACCGATACACCAAAAGGCGGTACATACTTTAAGCCTAAAAAAGTAGGCGCAATGGAAGTAACCAGTAAAGGCGACTTTGTATTACTTCTTATTATGAAAATCCCTATGTATGGTGCACTAGCATTACTTACTTGGAAGCTTTCACCAACCGGTGCTAACCTAATTTCGGCTAACTTTGTACTTGCCGTGTATGCTTTTTTAGTTCTGCTTTATATTTACGAAGTGTATAAAACCTTTGACGTAAATGGTCATATTTTTAAAGAGCCTGTACCTGAGTCGCATCGTTATGAGTTTAAGCAAGTGGCTGTTTTAAATATTTTATATTTTACAACTTTTGGTTCTGAGCTTGCGGTTGTATCTATGTTACCGCTATTTTTTATGGATGTGTTTGCGCTTGATATGGTGTACGCGGGTATTTTAGCCTCAGCTTATGCATTTATGAATTTAGCATCTCGGCCAGGTGGCGGTTGGATTTCAGATAAATTAGGTCGTCGTATAACACTTATTGTACTTACGACAGGTCTTGCTGTTGGTTATTTTGTAATGGGCTTGGTTGATGCATCTTGGCCTTTATGGCTTGCAGTTGTTGCGGCTATGGCGTGTTCGTTCTTTGTGCAAGCTGGTGAAGGCGCTGTATTTGCCGCAGTACCGCTAATTAAGCGTCGTTTAACTGGGCAAATAGCTGGAATGACAGGTGCTTACGGTAATGTAGGTGCAGTAGTGTACTTAACGGCATTGTCACTTGTTGATTATCAAACTTTCTTTTTCATTATTGCGGGTAGTGCATTACTTGGTCTAGCTGCACTGTTTTTTATGAGAGAACCAGATGGCCATATTACCGAAGTAAATGAAGACGGCACCGTTGAACTTATTTCAGTGACTTAAGGCATTATTGACTATGTTTGATGAAACACTCCACGCTAAATCGCTAAAAAATGAACTCAACGTTTCATTTGGCGGGCACAGTGCTAAAGGGTTAAAAGCAGAAAACCAAGATGCGTTTGCAGCTCTCAATACCAAAGCGCAAGAAAAAGAGTCTAAAGGCGTTATTGCCTGCTTAGCCGATGGGTGTTCATCAGCAAAAAATGCTAAACAAGCGTCTCAACTTTCGGTTACTCATTTTATAAATGAGTATTTAAATACCCCCGAAAGTTGGGCGGTTAAAAAGTCAGTGTCGAAGGTGTTAGCAAGTTTAAATCAGTGGCTTTATTCGCAATCGGTTAATTACAATCACTTAGGTCAGCGTCAAGCCGATTGGATGACGACTTTTACAGCACTTATTTTAAAGTCGGCAACGGGTTATATATTCCACTTAGGTGATACGCGTATTACTCGCTTGCGAGGAAATAAAATAGAGGCAATAACACGGGATCACAAAGTAAACGATACGCTAACGCGTGCTCTTGGCGCGCAACTTCATCAAGAAATAGATGTATACGAGGTTGACCTAAAAGCAGACGATATTTATATATTAACCTGCGATGGCGTACACGATGTGCTCCCAAGTAGTGATATAGCTAAATTAATTAACGAGTGCACTAATTTAGAAAATGCAGCTAAAGCAATTACCGAACTTGCATTAGCACGAGACAGTGACGACAACGTAAGTTGTTTACTGGTAAAAGTAGAAAATATTGCTGAGCAAAAACTAGATGAGCTTTATCATTCGCTAACTCGTCGCAAAATTCCACCTGCGCTTAATGTTGGGCAAAAAATTGATGACTACACGGTTATTCGTAAATTGCATGCCAGTAGTCGCTCGCATATTTATTTAGTGCAACAAGCGCCCGATATACCGCCAGTGGTTTTAAAAGCACCTTCGGTTAATTTTGAAGACGATGTGCACTACCTTCAAGGCTTTATAAGAGAAGGCTGGGTAGGGCAACGCATAAACCATTTAAACGTGATGAAAGTGCTAAGTACGCAATCGCAGAGTCGTTTTTTGTATCATATTTGTGAGTACATGGACGGGCAAACACTCAGTGATTGGAAGCACGACGTGCCGCACCCAGAAATAACCCAAGTACGCAGTATTATTGAACAAATAGTACATGCACTAAGGGCGTTTCAGCGACTCGATATGGTACATCGTGATTTAAAACTCGATAATGTAATGATAGATGCGCACGGTAAAGTAACGCTAATAGATTACGGCACAGTAAGTGTTGCGGCTATGGACGAGTCGGTTAAACAAATTGCGGATGATTGCCCGCAAGGCACTGCCGACTACACCGCACCCGAAACACTTATTACTATGCACGCCGATTTTAAAAGTGATTTGTTTTCACTTGGCGTGATTGCATATGAGTTATTGTGCTCAAAATTGCCTTATAAACCACTGCCACTTAACCACGTAGCGCCAAAAGATTACAGCCATTGGCATTACACAAGTATTCGTAAATACAGAGCCGATATTCCGTTTTGGTTAGATCAAGCCCTTATGAAGGCGCTTGTCCCTAAACCTGAGCTCAGATACCAAGCTTTTTCTGAGTTTATAAACGATATCAACAAACCTAATCCTTATTTAGAAAGTACCGCTAATAAAAGTTCAATAATGAAACGCGATCCAGTTATGGTGTGGAAATGTATTTCGCTGTGTTTATTTATTGCTTTGGTATGTGTATTAATAATTAAAACTTAGAGAACCAAAATGCTTAATTACAAGAACAACTTACCTATTATTTTTATACTGGGTTGCTTCACTGCGCCTTTAATAAGCCAAGCTGCGCAAACTGATCTTGATTTTAGACTGCGTTTTGAAAGCGTTGATCAAGAAAATGCTCTAAAAGATGCAAGCGGCTTAACACTTAGAACCCGCTTAACGCATCAAACAGACGAGGTGAATGGTTTTTCAGCACTTATTGAAGTAGAAGACACTCGCAGCCTATTGGGCGTAGATGATTACAACAATACAGTGGGGAAAAACACTAATTATTCTGTTATTGCAGACCCAGAAAACACCGAGATAGACCAAGGTTTTGTTAAATATGCCCGCGATGGTCTATCGCTAAAAGTAGGGCGCCAAATAATAGCTCTTGATGGGCAGCGTTTTGTTGGGCACGTAGGTTGGCGCCAAGACAGACAAACCTTTGATGCCGCGACCATTAATTACGCATTTAATAACATAGATTTACAGTACAGTTATTTAAATAAGCGTAACCGCATATTTGCTGACGATAAAGACATTAAATCGTCCGATCATTTAATTAATGCAAGCTTTAAAACAGACTACGGTAAAGTGGTTTTATACAGTTACTTATTAAGTGACGATGCACTACAAGACGACAGTTTAGATACTTATGGCGTTTCTTTTAACGGTAATAAAACCCTAAACGACATAAAATTTTATTACAAAGCGGAGTATGCAACGCAGTCTGCTTCAACAAGCGTGAGTGATTTTGATGCCGATTACTATGCACTTGAAGGCGCTGTCGATTTAAATGGGTTGGGCATAAAAACAGTAACATTAAAAGTTGGCATAGAGTCACTTGGCTCTGATAATGGCGATTACGGGTTTGCAACACCGCTTGCCACGTTACATAAATTTAATGGTTGGACAGATACGTTTTTAAATACACCCACACAAGGTTTGGACGACACTTACATAAGCTTAAACGGTAAAGCGTTTGACGGAAAATGGCTGGTGGCTTATCACAGTTTTGATGCTAATGAGCAATCAAATGGGGTTGACGATTTAGGCAGTGAACTAAACGTACAATACGTTAAACCTATTAATAAACAATACGCAGTAGGTGTTAAGTATGCTGATTACTCAGCGGGCGATACTGCTGCTAATAAAGTCGATACTCAAAAATTGTGGGTATGGATGAGCGCTAAATTTTAACCCTCTCTATCTTCTAATATTCACTTGTAATTTATAGCGACACACGATGGTGCAATTGCACCATCTTGTGGGACTTTATGCTTTTTACCTCTGCACCAATGTAGGCAACTTGCTGATTTTAAATGCTTATATATTTGGCTTACATATTGCTATAACAAACCTATAACAAATTATTCGATTTCAATTTTAGTCAATTACTAAAATAGGTATCACTTTAAGGTGGGTGAATGTTAAGCAAGCAGCGTGTTGTAGTGGTAGGAAACGGAATGGTCGGGCACCATTTTGTGCAGCAGCTAGTTTCTCAAAATCAAGCTGATGAGCAATTTGAAATTACGGTACTTAGCGGTGAAGACCGTTTAGCGTATGACCGTGTACAACTATCCTCTTTTTTTAAAGGCAAAACCGCAGACGACCTCGCACTTACATGTAATAAAACCTATGACGATTGGCAAGTACGCTTTCATACTCATTCTAAAGTGGTTGATATAAATCGTGATACGCAAACTGTAACGACCGCTAAAGGGGAATTGTTTGAATACGACAAACTTGTGCTTGCTACAGGTTCATTCCCATTTGTACCGCCTATACCGGGTAAAGATCGCGAGCATTGCCTTGTTTATCGCACCATTAACGATTTACACGCAATAAAAAATTCAGCCCACGGCAGCAAAGTAGGCGTGGTAATTGGTGGCGGTTTACTGGGGCTTGAAGCTGCAAACGCATTAAAGCAATTGGGTTTACAGACTCACGTAATAGAATTTGCACCGCAACTTATGGGTGTACAAGTTGATGCTGGTGGCGGTCGGTTACTAAAAAACAAAATTACGGATTTGGGCGTTACTGTACATACAGCGGTAGCAACTGAGGAAATAGTAGAAGGCGAAAGTTGCCGTTATAAAATGTGTTTTAAAGGTGGCAAAACCCTTGAAACAGACATGATTGTATTTTCGGCGGGTATTCGCCCTTATGATAATTTAGCCCGCGAGTTTAATTTAGAGTTAGGCGAGCGCGGCGGTATTGTAATTAATAACCACTGCCAAACGAGTGATAAAAACATATACGCTATTGGTGAATGTGCACTGTGGAATAATTTTATTTTTGGCTTAGTGGCACCCGGTTACGCCATGGCTAAAATAGCAGTTGGGCATATTTTACAAGATACGCAGCAAGGTACTTTGCAAAGTACTGGCTTAGACAATAAAGCCGATGAATTTAATGGTGCCGATATGAGCACCAAGCTTAAATTAATGGGTGTTGAAGTAGGCTCTATTGGCGATGCACATGCACGCAGCGAAGGCACAATAAGCTATTACTTTGAAGACCAAGCCAATGGTATTTATAAAAAAATAGTCACTAACTCACAAAGTAATAAGCTGATTGGCGCGGTACTTGTTGGCGATACCAGCGATTACGACAATTTGCTGCAATATCATTTAAACGACATTCAACTTACCACCGCTCCCGAAGCGCTCATTATGCCCCTTGCCGGCGACATAGCAGAGCTAAGCGCCGATGACTTGCCTGATGACGCCATTATTTGCGCGTGTCATAAAGTAACTAAACACACCATTGAACAAACAGTCGCTAAAGGCTGCATAGATTTGGCAAGTGTGCAGCAAAGCACCAAAGCCAGTACAGGCTGTGGAGGGTGTGAAAAGCTCGTTCAAAATGTAATAAACAGCGCGCTCGCTAAGGCAAGTAACACTATTAACGTAGTTACCCTTAATGAGCCTGTAAAACAGCCTGCATAAATTAAAGCACACTAAAAGAGAGCAGTATGACAACCGCAAACACGTCACCAACTATAAATAAAACCAGTTTAAAACAAACAACATGTGCTTACTGTGGTGTAGGGTGCGGTGTTGATATTTCACTTTTTAATAATGTGCCAACCAAGCTTGAAGGCATGCGAGAGCATCCCGCAAACTTTGGTCGTTTATGTGTAAAAGGCACCCATTTGCTCGACACAACAGGCAGTGATAATCGCTTAACGTCGCCCCTTATTAATAACCAAGCCGTTACGTGGGATGAAGCCACCGACCATGTTGCCAATAAATTTAACGACATAATACAAAAGCACGGACCCGATGCTGTGGCTTTTTATGTATCGGGGCAGTTACTTACTGAGGATTACTACATCGCGAATAAATTAATGAAAGGCTACATAGGCTCAGGCAATATTGATACAAATTCGCGCCTGTGTATGTCATCTGCTGTGGCAGGTTACAAACGCGCTTTTGGTGAAGACGTAGTGCCGTGTACCTACGAGGATTTAGAGCAAACTGAGCTGCTTATTTTAATTGGCTCTAATGCCGCATGGACGCATCCGGTTTTGTATCAGCGAATGGAGCGTGCAAAGCAGCTTAACCCAAATATGAAAGTGGTGGTTATTGATCCGCGCAAAACCGACACCGCTGAGCTTGCCGACACATTTTTAAATATAAAACCAGGCAGTGACGCTGCGCTTTATAACGGTTTACTTAATTATTTAAATGAGCATAACCACCTCGATACGCAATTTATTGATCAGCACACAAACGGCTTTGAAAGCGCACTGCAGGAGGCACAAAAGTGGAGCTGTGAGGCAGTTAGCGACTTTTGCGATATAGCAATTGAGCAAGTCACTGAGTTTTACGCGCTATTTGCTAACAGCCCAAGTGCGATTAGCTTTTATTCAATGGGTATAAATCAGTCAAGTTCGGGTGTAGATAAATGCAACGCCATTATTAATGCGCATTTAGCCTCAGGTAAATTACTTAAGCCAGGCAGTGGTCCGTTTTCAATTACTGGGCAACCCAATGCGATGGGCGGGCGCGAAGTAGGTGGTTTGGCTAATCAGTTAGCGGCGCATTTAGATATTGAAAACGAAGCACATCAATCACTTGTGCAACGTTTTTGGCTTGCGCCAACTATTGCTAAAAAAACAGGCAGCAATGCCATCGATATGTTTGATGAAATAGCCGCAGGTAAAATAAAAGCAGTGTGGATAATGGCAACAAACCCAATGGTAAGTTTGCCTAATAACGCAGCTATTAAAAAGGCATTAGAGACCTGCGAGCTGGTGGTTGTATCTGACTGTATTGCAAAAAGTGATACGTTAAAATTTGCCGATGTTGCTTTTCCATCAACCGGATGGGGCGAAAAAAACGGCACAGTAACCAACTCAGAGCGCAGAATATCAAGGCAGCGCCCGTTAGTAGCGCCTTATTCAGGAGCTAAAAACGATTGGCAAATTATGTGCGAAGTCGCTAAAAAAATGGGCTTTGAAGGTTTTGATTTTACAGACCCAAGTGGCATTTTTGAAGAATGGGCACAATTGACCGACTTTGAAAATAATGGCAGCCGATTATTAAACCTCTCTGGTTTAGTTGGGCTTACAAAAAGCCAGTACGATAACTTAAAACCCATTATGTGGCCTGTTGTTAAAAATCAGCCTTATAAAAACGGTCAGGTTTTTACAGATAACCAATTTAGCACCGCTGATAAAAAGGCGCGTTTTATACCTATAACGCCGCAATTACCTGTGCAACAAACATCAAGTGATTATCCGTTTGTAATGAACTCAGGACGTATACGTGACCAATGGCATACGATGAGCCGCACGGGTAAAAGCACTGCGCTTTCATCGCATATTACACGCCCGTACATTGAAATTAATCCGCTTGATGCCAGTAAATTAGCAATTAAACAAAACGATTTAATAAGCGCGATTGCCCAAACAGGGCAGGTTACCGCGCATGCCAAAGTAACCGATTCGGTGCGAAAAGGTGAATGCTTTATGCCTATTCATTGGAATAAGCAATTTGCATCATCCGCAACAGTAAGTGGGTTGTATCAATCGGTAGTTGACCCTCTATCTGGTCAGGCTGAGTGCAAACACGGTGCTGTTAATATAGTTAAAGCACCCTTTGTGCAATATATGCAGCTGTTTGCTAAAAACGAACTTGTTATAAACAGTGATTTTTGGCTCAAAGTTAATGCAAGCAATTGCTTTAATTACCAATTGGCGCTTAATGAACCACAAAGTGATTTACTGTATTTCTGCCAAACCTTAACCGGTTTACAAGGGCAGTGGTCGGCTATGAACACGGCAAAAGCCATGCATGTGCAGTGTATTCAAAACGATCAATTAGCGTTTGTTGGTGTTATTTCTAACGAGCAAAAAGAAATATCACTTGAGTGGATAAACCATTTATTTGCAGAGCCATTACTGACCTTTACACAGTTACAGTCTTTGCTTTATGCAACCCCCGATGAAGAATTTACCCAAGGCGTGCAAGTGTGTAGCTGCTTTAAAGTAAGAGAGCAGCCAATTATAAACGCCATTAAAAACGGTGCAAACACAGTCGAGCAATTGGGGTCTGAACTTAAATGTGGGACGAACTGCGGTTCGTGTAAAACACAATTAAGCCAATTAATAAAACAACATTACAAAGCAGGTTCTAGCAGCATTGATGTTGCGGTTGTAATGTAAACAAACAAGGAAGCATATGCTTAATGATCAATTTGGTCGGCAGTTTAACTATTTGCGCCTCTCAATAACCGATGTATGTAATTTTAGTTGTAGTTATTGTTTACCAAACGGGTATCAGTGCGATACGCCGCGTAATTTTTTAAATAAAAACGAAATTAGCACGCTAGTAAATGCGTTTGCAGAGCTAGGTACTAAAAAAGTGCGTATTACAGGTGGCGAACCGTGCTTGCGAAACGACGTCACCGATATTATAAAACTCTGTAAAAACACGCGCGGCATAGAAAAAGTAGCCATTACTACCAACGGGTTTAATTTATTAAAGAAAATTGATGAATTTGCAGAAGCTGGGCTTGATGCGCTTAATGTCAGTATTGATAGTTTAAATTCGAGTATGTTTAAACTCATAACAGGGCACGACAAACTTAACCTTATTTTAAAAGGAATTGAACGTGCGGTAGAGCTGGGCATAAAAGATATAAAAATAAATGCAGTGCTTGCCAAGCAGTTTAATAAAAACCAATTGAAGGATTTTTTAGCGTGGGTAAAACACCACAAAGTTACAGTACGCTTTATAGAATTAATGGAAACCGGTGACGGCGCCACCTTTTTTGAAGAAAACCACTTAAGTGGGCAAACGGTTAAAGCCCAGCTTTTAGCTAAAGGCTGGTTACAAGTAGTTAGGGGAAAATTAAACGGACCCGCTGAGGAATTTTGTCATCCTGATTACGATGGTCGTATTGGTTTAATAATGCCGTACGGTAAAGACTTTTGTAAAAGTTGTAATCGCTTAAGGGTGTCAGCACTGGGTAAATTACACTTATGCTTGTTTGCCGAGCAAGGTATAGATTTACGCGAACTACTCAACGAGGACGATACTGCAGCGACCGTAAAGGCAATTCAAGCCGCTATGGGCAATAAAGAAATAAGCCATGAGCTAGATAAACGCTTAACAGGTGCGACAACTCACTTAGCCATGTTAGGTGGTTAATATGGAAGTAAAAGTTAAGCGAGATTTTACAGGTGTTGTGCTTGCTGGTGGTAAGTCATCAAGAATGGGCACAGACAAAGCCGATTTAGTTTTAAAAAATAAAACGCTATTGCACAATGCGTGTGATTTATTAAAAGACGTAGGCGCTAAAAACATACTAATAAGCCGCAACGTTACAAATCCAGTCAAGTCATTGAACCATTATTCTTCGAGCGATTATCCTTCAGAAAAGTACGTTAAAGATATATACCCAAATAGTGGACCCCTTGGCGGTATTTACTCAACATTAATAGCCACCGAGTATGACTTACTTATTACTGCGGTAGATATGCCTCTACTAACGAGTAGTTTGTTAAGCACAATTGTGCTGGCTTCTCAGTCAAATAAAGTACAAAGTGTGAGCAATCAATTAAATCAGTCACAAATACATGCTTGGCACTTTGAAAATGAACCACTACCGCTGTATATTCGTAATACAAGCAGTGTAAAAAATCATTTAAAACACATACTCACAAACGCAAACAGTCATAAGTCAATAAAACAGTTTACCCAAAGTATTGGTGTGCAAACGCTTTTATGTAATAAAACGCATGCATTAATAAACACCAATACGCCGGCGCAATTTAAAGCTGTAAATGAGCATTTTGACCAAAGCATTAATCAATTAAGAAGAACATTATGAGTCACACAACTGAGTCACAAATAGCATTAAACATTGCCGTAATGACGGTAAGCGATACACGCGATGCGATTACCGATACTTCTGGTCATTACTTAATTAAAGCGCTAACTGAAGCTGGTCATCACTTAGCTGATAAAGACATAGTTAAAGATGACGTTTACCAAATGCGTGCAGTGGCATCGCAGTGGATAGCCGATGACACCATTCATGCTATTTTAGTGACTGGCGGTACAGGTTTTACTGAGCGCGATTCAACACCAGAGGCATTTGCGCCGCTGTTTGATAAAAGCGTAGACGGTTTTGGTGAGCTATTTAGGCACATATCGTACGGCGAAATTGGTAACTCTACTATTCAATCTCGTGCATTGGCAGGACTTGCTAATAACACCGTTATTTTTTGTATGCCAGGCTCTACAGGCGCATGTAAAACTGCGTGGACAGGCATAATAAAAGATCAACTTAACTCAATGCATAAACCGTGTAACTTTGTACCGCACATTACCATTGGTAAAAAGTGTGAATCGCGTGAGCAATAGTATGTTGAGTCACGTTGACGAAAACGGCCAAGCGAATATGGTTGATGTATCGCTCAAAGACGTAACCTTGCGCGATGCCTCAGCTGAAGCATTTATTAGCATGAGCAAGCTTGCCTTTGAACAAGTAATGCTTAATCAAAACAAAAAGGGTGATGTGTTAGGCGTGGCACGCATTGCAGGTATTCAAGGCGCTAAAAAATGCGCTGATTTAATTCCGCTTTGTCATCCGCTTGCACTTAGTAAAGTAGCAGTTGATTTTGAACTTGATGAAGCAAACAGCCAAATTAAAATAACCAGCTACTGCAAGCTTGCCGGTAAAACTGGCGTAGAAATGGAAGCGTTAACAGCGGTATCTGTTGCTAGCCTTACTTTGTTTGATATGTGTAAAGCAGCCGATCCACTAATGGAAATTAGCGGCATGCGCGTTACTCAAAAAGCAGGGGGCAAAAATGGCAGTTGGCAGCGAGATTAATCCAAACGATGCTATATTTAGTGCCCAAAATGTAGAGATATTGTTTTTTGGGCAACTAAAAGAGCGCTTGAAGTGCAGTAAATTAAGCCTTGAGATTACGCGGCCGCTTACTATTTCAGAACTTAAATTAAGATTAGTGAGCCAATATCCGCATTGGCAACCGTGGCTGGAAGAGCGTGAGCTACTTGCAGCGCTTAACCAAACTATGTCATCAAGCGACGAAATAGTGAAAGCTGGGGATGAGCTTGCCTTTTTTCCGCCGGTTACAGGTGGCTAATGAGCATACATATTCAAGTACAAACCGATGATTTTAATGTAGGTGACGAGCACAATACGCTTTGTAGTAATAATAAAAGCGATGGCGCTGTTGTCACCTTTACAGGTTTGGTAAGAGAGTTCAGCAGTGGTGACAACGTTATTGCACTTGAGCTTGAACACTACCCTGGTATGACCGAGCAACTGCTTCAATCTATTGCAGAGCAAGCACAAACGCGCTGGCAACTAGCGCGAATATGTATTATTCACCGCGTTGGTTACTTAGCCCTTGGCGAGCAAATTGTGTTTGTTGGCGTCACTTCCCGCCATCGCCAAGCCGCGTTCGAAGGCGCACAATTTATAATGGATTATTTAAAAAACCACGCCACGTTTTGGAAAAAAGAGCACTTTAAAGACTCATCAAACTGGGTTGAGTTTAAACAAAGTGACAAACAAGCGCTGGGCAAGTGGGAAGAGTGATACAGATATTTAATTATTTATGTTCAATAAAGGCTTTACAGCTCGATAATAAATAACTTATGTAACTCTTAGTTTGCGTGTGAAGTCTGCGTTCTTCGTGTTATAAATCAGCAATATTAGATTGTTAGCTCGACCCAAGTCTGGAAGACATATGCGCACATCAAAAATGTTATATTTTACAATATTATTACTTGTTCTACTTTCAGCCTTTCTTGCTGTATGGGTATATGATTTAAAAGAAGGTAAAGATTTACTAAGCTTCACCATATCAACAGTAAGCTTTTGTATAGCCGTATTAGCTTTATTTATTACTGTTAGAACATATACGTCAATTGATAGTGTAAATAACATTAGTAAAATGGAAGGTAACATTTTAGATAATGAAAATTACGTAACCTCACTTCCAGAGTTAATTAATCAGTTTAAGTCCCAAGATGAAAATACACTAGAGAAAGAGATTTTTGACTCTATTGAGCATAAACTAAAAAAAGAGTCAGAAACCGCCGTTCTCTTTGCCGATACCCTTCAGTATATAATTGACCTAATTGTTTTATTTCCAGCTGTTTTTAATGCATCAGAAACTAACAAAGTACTTTATAAAAAGCGTATGGATACAATTTTGTCAGAAGTTGATAGGCGCTGTGAAATATTGCACTCGGTAAGTAAAGGTAATTCAATCCAAATAACGGAAACAATAAAGCTATTTAAAGCTGTTGTGTCTTACCAAAGTTTTGTGGCTGATGATAATTTTAATATTCATGCAGACTTACTTCATGTCAGAGGTCCAATTCTTCGTAATCCAGTAACAAAAACCATTTACCATAATTACCTAGGTTTGTATTACAACAAAAAAGGCATGCATTTGCTGCGAGAGTCGCTAAATATGAACTCTGTAGATATTTTGTCTATTGATGGTTTAGAATTGGCTCAAAAAAATATTAACACTATAGAACCATCAATACTTGAAGAAGTAAGTATGTATCTTAAATCTGCCGCTGAGCAGTTTGATAAAGCACTTAAAGTATCTAGCGAAGATGTTATGTGGCCTGGTTTTATTAATTACAATAAAGCACGTACGGTATATTTTTTAGCTTTACTATCAAATAGCGAACTTAATTGGTTAGATATTCTCGACGAAGCAATAGAGTCTCGCAGCAGGTTAAACCGACTAATTGACGAAATTTTAATGATAGACAGATCAAAACCAGCCAATATTGTTAGCACACATTTAAGAGAATTTTTTCTGTATCAAGAAGAGTTAGCACGTACAGTAAAATTGAACATTTTACTGTCGAATAATTTAACCAGACAAAATAATGCGCCTATTTTATATAAAGGGGTTAATATCTCTGATATATCAAACGAAAAACTAACTGGCTTATTTGTATCAATACAAAAGTTTTCTACAGTTAGTACTTACCAAGAAAAAATCATAAGTCGACTCAAGAATAACCTCGCGATGACAAGCTAATAGAGATTTAGCGAGAAAGTAGGAGGATATACTATTTTTACGGCTTTTTGCTCATCATAAAAAAGCCACCTACCGATGCATGAAAAGTCATAGCAAGAATAAATGGCTCTTTATTAAAATGTTTTTTGGACTGAACTTATTTTATTACACTTTTCCAATGCTCAAATCAGGCATTAAATTGAGCCTGTTATGGATAGCATGATGGATGAAAGATAACTTAGTTCGCACCGCTTGAGTTAGTACAAATGGGTAGGCATCGGCAAGTCCCATGCTGCGATTTAGTGAATTTAGAATGATCGAAAATTCCATCCAAGTATCTAAAATAGCATCAATCGGTGTTTGTGAATTAAAGTAATAAGCACTTTGTGGCAATCGAAGCTCGTCTGCTTCATCTAATTCAAACTCATTACCCGTTGTTGAGCCTGTAATTGAAAAGTTTTTGGCTGTTTCTAAAGTATCGATAATATGCATGTAATGCGCCCATGTTTCCGCCCAGTCTTCATAAGGGTGCATAGTAGCGTATTCACTGATAAAGGTTTCATGCCAGTTAGCTGGCGCGCCTTGCTTGTAATGAGTATCGAGCGCTTGCTGGTAATCTAATTCGTCATCACCAAAATATTGCTTACATAAAGCATGTTTTTTTGGTGAATTTGCGATTAGTTGATCAAAATAATAATGACCGAGTTCATGGCGAAAATGGCCAAGTAAAGTACGGTAACGCTCGCCCATTGCTATTTTAGCTTGAGAGCGTGCTACGTCGTCTGCTTCAGCTAGGTTTATAGTGATATGCCCGCAATCGTGTCCTGTAAATACAACGTCTTGACCTATAATAGGGCTTACAAAGTGATCGCTTACGTTACGGTCTGCTATAAAATCGAAGCTTAATCCGCTCTCAGGTTCTTGAATCGTGGTATTTAAAGGGAGTGATAATGATTTTAATGTATACAAAGCGCGACGTTTTGCTGTCTCCATTTTTTTCCATAATGGAATATGTTCAACAATACTTAAATCGGGCACCGTTTCATTAAAGCGGCACGAAAAACACAGCACTTCGTCTTTATCGGCAACAGGTATAAATGTGTCTAAATTAACCATACCATTGCATACGTGATACTGAGCGTTGTTATCACATTTTTTATAAAAAACTTCAGGCGCTTCTGCTTTGTAAAATAACCCCGATTGCTCATCAATTTCATAGGGTTCAACTTGGTCGAACTCATCATCAATACCCACGGTTCTGCCACAAGCCAAACAATGGCTGCTTTCAAAAAATAAAATAAGTTGTTCTGTGCAATTACATTTAAATGTTTTCATATGTTACCGAATAAAAAAGAGACCGTATAAACCACTTTTATTGAGCGTTATGCTATTGGAGGATAGTGGTTAAATCCTTTTTAAAAGTTCAGACTTTTTAATATTAAATTCATCATCACTCAACGCATTTGAATCGCGTAGTTGTGCTAACTTTTCAATAATTTGAAGTGTTTCGTCTACCGAGTATTGCGCTATTGTATTATTAACAGGTGCTTCAATTTGGCTAGGCGTTAATGATGCAAAATTGGGCTGCGTTACTTGCTGTGTAAAGTCTTTTTGTGGTTCTGGAGTCGTTGGCGCTTGCCCTGAAATTAATGGCAGGGTATTTACATTAATCGTCCCCCACTGGCTGTTAAATGTAAGAGAGGTATTATTGCCTTGCTGTTGGCTTACACCACCAATATTGTGATCTAACGTGTCGTATACGCTCACTTGCCCATTTAATTCAACGGCTAAGCGATTAGGGAATATAGCGTAACGAATATTATTTTGTGCACCACTGCTAAACGGGCTGCCTAGATTACCTGGCCACCACTGATTGCTACCAGGCGCTCCTGCAGGAATAACCGGAAATATTTGGTTATTGCTCAATATATTAGCAAGTTCGTTGCACAAGTTATCAACGGTTGATTTTAAGCCGTTGTTAAACATGTCGCCAACCATTGTCATTCCGCCGCGCATCCATTGACCAGAACCACCAAGCTCTGGGCAATTAAACTGTGCCATTGAGCAACCGCCGTTATTAACGCTAACTAACATGTGTATTACTGCATCGTGACTGAGGTTATAACGAGATGCTATACCATTAACTAAGTTTTCACCGACATCTGTTAGCTTTTGCATAAGAGAATATCCTATTAGGTAGATTGGGTTGATTTAAAAAATCTTAAATACGCTAGGGCGTGTTGTTTTTTGGGATTGAAATTTGTTCAATCTAGGGGCGATTTAATCGTGGCGCGAGGTTTGTAACCTAGTGGGCTAAGTAAAAACCGAGCAACAAAGGGTCAATCGTCCCTAGAAAGAACCCAGGGGCAGCGCATGTTTGGCATTTATGCTGCGTTATCGCCTATGTATGGGGAACAACCACACATCATAGACTCTGCCTTGCTTAAATACCAAACACACTGCTGCAAATTCAACCACCAAAGAACAACACGCCCTAGTGCTGCATTACCTTTAGCTTTGATGATAATGAAAAATTAACAGGTTAGTGAGATGTGCTGGTTTTTCAAATTGGACGTGTTCTGTTTTGTTTGAAATTAAAACACACCACTGCAAAGCTAATCTTTAAAGTAAGCATCTATGTATTAAAAGTTGCTTGTTTTATCTCATAGAGATTGTTAGTTTTGCTGTAACGTAAGCGGTTAAAAATCGATCTAGTATAGCACCGTTACTTACTTTAACAGCAGCTTTATCGTGAACTATTTCTTACTATTTAATAATTACTTTGAATGATTTTTAAACTCTAAATAAATCCTTTTAATTATATCAGTTTAGCGGTATAAATAACGCAGTGAGTATTTTAAAAAATCTAAATATATTTGTTTTATTTCAATATTTTAAATTAACAGGATTTAATTGTAAGTTATTTTCAAGCACTATTTTGGTGCGTTTTCTGCACCATTAATAATCTAAAATCGATGGTTTAAATTACACTAAGTTTACTATTTATTGAATTGGTGTGTTTTTCCTATTAATTAGGTCAAAACCTTTATGCATAACGTTGCTTTGTGCAATAGCCGCGAGTGGATGAACAGTACTACTTTAGTAAGTCTTTTGGTATAAAAATTGCACAAGCGAGTTAGGTCAAGCAATATTTTTAGCGTTATATTGTGGCCATATATTATTAAAGGGGAATTAATAGATGACAATTACAGTTGGGATTTCGCACCATACTCAGTATAAATACGACCGGTCAGTTAATATGGGACCGCATATATTCCGCTTACGTCCCGCGCCACATAGCCGTACTAAAATTAAAAGCTATTCTTTAAAAATAGTACCAGAAGATCATTATATAAATTGGCAACAAGACCCTTTTGGTAATTACCAAGCAAGGGTGGTTTTTAACAAACCAACCACCGAATTTAGTTTTACAGTTGATTTGGTCGCCGAATTAACGGTTATTAATCCTTTTGATTTCTTTTTAGAAGATTATGCCGAAAACTTCCCATTTGTTTACGATGCTATTTCAAAGTCAGAACTCTCTCCTTATTTAAAAAAACGCAAAGCCAGTCCAAAATTTAAAGAGTTAATTAAATCTTTAAACCCTAAAGAGCCGCTTAGAAGCGTTGATTTTTTAGTCGCTGTTAATCAAGCTATTTATGAGTTAGTTGGTTATGGCATTCGTTTAGAACCTGGCGTACAAACACCGAACGAAACAATAAGTAAAAAAACAGGTTCGTGTCGTGATTCTGCTTGGTTGTTAGTACAACTGTTTCGTCATTTAGGGTTGGCATCTCGATTTGTATCGGGCTACTTAGTACAGCTAACATCAGATCAAAAATCATTAGATGGTCCAAGCGGTCCAGAAGAAGATTTTACCGATTTGCATGCATGGACCGAGGTGTATATTCCGGGTGCAGGTTGGATAGGGCTTGATCCTACCTCGGGTTTATTTGCTGGTGAAGGTCATATTCCATTGGCGTGTACGCCAGAGCCAAGCTCGGCAGCGCCGGTAACCGGCGGTATAGATGACTGTAAATCTGAGTTTAGCTTTTATAATAAAGTAACGCGTGTACACGAAGACCCACGTGTTACTAAGCCGTATTCTGAGGCGCAGTGGGCGGCAATTAACCGTTTAGGTCAGCACGTTGACAATGTTTACAATGAAGAAAACATACATTTAACCATGGGCGGCGAACCTACGTTTATTTCTATTGACGATATGGAACATCCTCAGTGGAATACTGATGCCGATGGTAAAGAAAAAAGAATATTAGCTCAAAATTTATTTGTAGAAATGAATAAAGTATACACAAAAGGTGGCTTTACTCATTACGGACAAGGTAAATGGTATCCGGGTGAGCCATTACCACGTTGGCAATACGCATGTTATTGGCGCAAAGATGGTGAGCCTTTATGGCAAGATGCCGCACTATTAGCCGATCCTAATAAAGATTATAAATTTGATCATACCAATACTAAAAAGTTTGCTGATAAACTGTGTGACTCACTTGGTCTTGAAACCAAGGCACTTACTACGGCTTATGAAGATATTTTATATCACATGTGGCAAGAAGCCTCATTACCTACCGAAATAAAGCCAGATCAACCAGAACTTCTCCATGCAATGAGCCGAAAAGGCTTTTTAGCTAAAATGGATAAAGGCATAGAAAAGCCTGTTGGCTATGTTCTACCTTTAAAATGGAACGATAGTAAAAACTGTTGGCAGTCGTGTACGTGGGAGTTTAAACGGGGTCATTGTTTTTTATTACCGGGTGAATCACCACTTGGTTATCGTCTACCTTTAGACAGCCTTGAGTGGAGCGGCAATATTATTGACCGCGACCCGTTTGATATTCCAGAAAATTTTACCAAAGCTAAAAAGCTTAAAAAGGGCTTTATTGGTAAAGAAATGGTTAAAACTGCGCTTGTAATGGAAGTGAGAGAGGGGCGTTTATATATATTTATGCCACCAACAAGTCATTTTGAACATTACATGGGTTTAATAAGTAGTATAGAGAGTGTGGCTAAAGAACTTAAAATGCCGCTTGTTATTGAAGGCTATAGCCCACCTAAAGATAGCCGCGTAGAAAAATACGCTGTAACGCCAGATCCAGGTGTTATTGAAGTAAATATTCATCCTTCAACATCGTGGGATCAATTAGTCAGTCGAACCACAACGTTATACGGTTTAGCAAAAGAATGCCGATTAGGTACCGATAAGTTTATGGCAGATGGTCGTCATACTGGTACTGGTGGTGGTAACCACGTAACGCTGGGTGGCGAAACACCTGAGCAAAGCCCATTTTTACGCAGACCCGATATTTTAAGAAGCTTTATTACCTATTGGCAGCATCATCCTGGTTTGTCGTATTTGTTTTCGGGGCTTTTTATTGGTCCTACAAGCCAAGCACCGCGAGTGGATGAAGCCCGTGATGAAGTTTTATACGAGCTAGAAATTGCCTTTTCGCATATGCCCGAAGGTGAGGTGCCTGAGCCTTGGTTAGTTGATAGGTTACTGCGTAATTTATTGGTGGATTTAACGGGTAATACACACAGAGCAGAATTTTGTATTGATAAGCTCTATTCACCCGACTCAGCCACAGGTCGTTTAGGGATTGTAGAATTTAGAGGCTTTGAAATGCCTCCACATTCACAAATGAGTTTAGTGCAAATGCTACTGTTACGTACTTTACTTGCTTGGTTTTGGAAAAAACCTTACCACAAGCCATTAATACGTTGGGGTACAGAGTTACACGATAAGTTTTTATTACCACAATATGTAGAAAACGATTTAGCTGAAGTAAGCCGCGATTTACAACAGGCAGGTTTTCAATTTCAGTTAAGTTGGTTAAATCCATTTTTTGAATTTAGGTTTCCGGTATGTGGTACGCGAGAACTTGATAACGTTACACTTGAGCTTAGAACCGCAATCGAGCCTTGGCATGTACTGGGCGAAGAGGCGAGTGCGTCGGGTACGGCGCGCTATGTGGATTCGTCATTAGAAAGAGTACAGATAAAAGTACAAGGAACAATGAGCGACCGCTATGTTGTAACGTGTAATGGTCGAAGAGTGCCGCTTAAACCGGTTAAAGGTAAAGCAAAAGATGAAATGGTCGCGGGTATACGATACAGAGCTTGGCAACCACCTACAGCGCTTCACCCAACTATTGGCGTACATGCACCATTAGTTTTTGATTTAATCGATACGTGGGAAGGACGTTCAGTTGGAGGCTTTGTATATCATGTGAGCCATGCTGGTGGGCGTAATCCTGAAACGCTACCGGTTAATGCATTTGAAGCCGAAGGGCGCAGAGTCGCAAGATTTTGGGAGCATGGGCATACACCATCGTTACTTGCATCAGCAGAACCAAGCTGGAGCCCATCGGCGGTTACGCATAGTTTTCAGTCGGCGCAAAGCGCAAGTGAATACGTAGTGCCTGATGAAGAAAGTAGTAATCCTGATTATCCAAATACCTTGGATTTACGCAGGCAGCCTAACTTTAAATAATAATTGATAGTTGTGTCATTCCACTTTGAAATTATTTAAAGTGGAATGACTAAATATTTTTAAAGCATCATTATGAACACGGCTATTTACTATAAATTGGAGCGCTTTCAGCTTGTATATTAACAATAACGCGATGCCGGAATTGCCTGAGTGGTTGTCTTTATACCTTGATAAATCACATGGACATGATGAACTAGCAAACCACAGTGGTTTAAACCCAGACCATTGGGATACTTTATTTAAGCGTTTAGCTAGTCTAACAGCAGATGATGTTAGTAGCCGCGCTACAGAAATTAGCCAATTGCTACAAAATGGCAATATTAAAAATGAAAGCAATAAGCAGTGGCACTTCGACCCATTGCCATTTATGTTATCTAAAGCCGATTGGGCATTGCTCGAAGAGGGAATAAAACAAAGAACCCTTTTATTAAATAAAATTCAGCAAGATATTTACGGTGACCAAACATTATTAGTTGATGGTCATATTCCTGCAAAGCAGCTTTTTCAAGACCCGAATTACTTACGCGAAGGTTTTAGCTTACCTAGCAACGAATTAACACTTTTTTTTACTGCATTAGATGTTTACCGCACGCCAACAGGCGAATTTAAAGTATTAAGCGATCATTGTCAGTGCCCGTTAGGCTTAGGGCTATTAATTAAAAGCCGTATTATTGCAAGGCGTGTAATGGCTGAAGAATTTGCCGAATGTAATGTTCAGCAAATTAAAGAATTTTTAAATTTATTCCAAGAGGGTATTAATGAATATACCCACTATATGGATGACCCACGCATTGTAATTCTCACCCAAGGAATTGATGACCCTAACTACAACGAGCATGCATTCCTATCTACCTACTTTGGCTACACATTAGTACAAAGCGCCGACTTAACCGTACGTGGTGGTGACGTTTGTTTAAAATCGTTACAAGGCTTGGGTAAAATTAATGTCATTTTACGCTGGGTTTCTGATCGTTGTATTGACTCTTTAGAGCAAACTGAATATTCACTTCATGGTATTCCGGGCTTATTACAATCGGTACGACAAGGGTCGGTTAAGGTTTTAAACCCGTTTGGTAGCGGTGTGCTCTCGTCACCTTCAATAAAGTGCAACTTAGAAAAGTTATCGCAGCAAATTTTAAAACAACCCCTGTTGTTAGGTGAGCCAAATTATTTAAGTGTAAAAGAAGCGCAAGCCGTTGATTGGAATAACCTCGAACTACTATCTGCTATAGACCCTACACTCAAGTTAGATGGAGTGTTAGACGAGCAAGAAATAAAGCTACTTATTAGCAAAGAACCCGATAATTACTTTTTCCAAGAAAAACCTTCTTTTAGCAGTGCACCATTTTGGCATGACGGGCAATTAATCTCCAAGCCAGTGGTGTTTAGGTGTTATGCATTAACCACTGAAAATGGCGTAGAAGTACTTCCTTCAGCACTGTGTTTTTCGAACGAAAAAAGTAACAACCCAAGAGTATCTGGTTGGATCAAAGATACATGGATAAATACAGCCGATAGAGTTGATTTAGGCGAGCATAATCCACCGGTGCCAATTAGAAAAAGAATGGATGTAACGCTACTCGAAGGGGTTATTTCGAGCCGTACGGCTGAGCACCTTTTTTGGTTGGGCCGATACTTAGAACGCTGCGAAAACACCATACGTATATTGCGTATTTTTATAGACAAGTACACCGAATTTTCTGTTTACCCAGATTCAATACGAAAAAGTATAGTTGCACGGCTTTCTAATGCCATTAGGTCGCAATATATTGTTTATCCCTATATAGAACCTGATTTAAAACTAGATGGAATTGATGTAAATCTGTCTAAAGAAACCGCCTTTCAACTCCTTGCAGACGAGCAATGCGCTGGCAGTATTATTAATACATTAAAGTACATTGCTAATGCGTCGGTGCAAATTCAAGAATTACTATCTCATGATAGCCGCCGAATAATTGATGATATTAATGAGCAAATTAAAGTATTTAAAAATGTAAATATTAATATCCCAACGCGTGCAATGCAAAGCAGCCTAGATAGAGTTATAGGCTCAATTATGGCTTTTAATGGCTCGATTACAGATTGTATGCCAAATAGTAATGGCTGGTTTTTACTCGAAATGGGCAGAAGAGTAGAGCGTAGCTTACAAATAACATCATTAAGTGCGGCTTTATTAACCAAAGAGTTAGACGAGCCCGAAGAGCTTGGCTTACTTGAAGCAGTACTAAGTTGCCAAGTTAGTTTAGTTACGCATAAGCGCCGATACAGAATGTATCAAACCATTGGTACAGGACTTGAGCTATTACTTTTAGATGCTGAATACCCACGTTCTTTATTATTTCAGTTAGAGGAAATTAATAAGTTGTGTAAGCATTTACCCACAAAACGCAGACAAGGTGTAATTGCGGCACACGAAAAAGCAATTTTACTATCTAAAACAAGTTGTTATGTAACTGAGAAAGATTACCTACAAAAAAGTGAAAATAGACAACGTAACCAGTTAATCGAATTTAACCATAATACGCGTATGAACTTAGATACATTTTGTGATGTATTATTACTACAGTATTTTTCTCATACCCAAACGGCAAATAAATTGAACTGGACTAATATTGAGCAAGCTCAATCGTGAAATATAAAATAAAGCACTCGACTACATACAACTATTCAGACTTTGTTAGTTTGTGTCAAAACCAAGCGCGATTAACGCCAAAAACGAATCGCGGGCAAATATGCCACAGTAGTCGTATAGAAATTGAACCTACTCCGACTTACTTACAAACATTTACTGATTATTTTAATAATCAGGTAACAGCGTTTGAAATAGCAATACAGCATAAAAAACTTAAAGTAACGATGATCAGCGAGGTAGAACTGTTAGTCGGCGCTAATAGCAATTTAGAGAGTGTTGATATTACTTGGCGAAAAGTACGTGATTTATTGGTTAAACCAAATACGGCAGAATTATTAAAAACGTCTGAATTTGTACTACCTTCACAACTTATTCCAATAGATAAAGGAATTAAGGAATACGCATTAATTTCGTTTGATGCACACAAAAATATAATTTCTGCATGCAAAGATTTAATGGCACGGATTTTTCATGAATTTCATTATGATCCTGGTTTTACAACAATTAGTACGCCTTTGAGCACTGTTTTTGCACAAAAAAGGGGCGTTTGCCAAGACTTTGCACACTTTGCGCTTGCATGCTTACGTAGCGTAGGGTTAGCAGGTCGATACGTAAGTGGGTACATAGAAACCATGCCGCCAGAAGGCGAAGAAAAGCTAGAAGGTGCAGATGCAACTCATGCATGGTTTGCGGTATTTGTGCCAAACTTTGGCTGGGTTGATTTTGATCCAACAAATAATGTTTTACCACGCGATCAGCATATTACTCTAGCGGTAGGGCGAGACTTTTCTGACGTAACTCCTTTAAAAGGAGTGGTATTTGGTGGCGGTAGTCAATTGCTTGATGTAGCGGTTGATATGATTCGAATGGAATAGCAGTTTAACTACGTCATATATGATGATGGATAAGGTGAAAGAGTGTATGAAAATTGATTGGAAAGCGTACCAAACAAAAGGTTTCTTTGATGAATTAATTGATGCACAAGGAAACGTTAGATCGCATGGAACACAATTAGCACAATTTTTTGCTAATTTATCAGCAGAAGAATTAGTAAAAGCCAGAGCGGTTGCTGATTTAGCAATTAAAGAAATGGGTATTACTTTCACGGTTTACAACGAAGGTAATATGATTGATAGAGCCTGGCCGTTTGATATTATTCCTCGAACTATTGGTAAAAAAGAATGGCAAAGCGTAGAGGTTGGTTTAAAGCAACGTGTTGAAGCGCTAAACCTTTTTATAGATGATTTATACCACGACCAAAAAATAATAAAAGATGGTGTTTTTCCAAAAGGGTTACTAGAAAAATCAGTTAACTTTCGCCAGCAATGTGTGGGAATAAACCCGCCAAATAAGATATGGGCGCATATTTGTGGCTCAGATTTAGTACGCGATGGTAGCGGTACAATGTATGTGCTTGAGGATAACCTGCGTGTTCCTTCTGGTGTATCTTATATGCTTGAAAATCGCTCTGTAATGAAGCGTGTATTCCCTGAATTATTTGAGCAAGTATCGATTTTACCTGTTGATGATTACCCTTCACAATTATTTGATATGCTAGCGGCAATGTCGCCTCGTCCACAAGATAAACCAGAAGTCGTGGTACTTACTCCTGGGGTATTTAACTCCGCTTATTTTGAGCATTGTTACCTTGCCCAAGAAATGGGTTGCGAACTGGTAGAAGGGCGCGATTTAGTTGTTGAAAAAGATGACTGTGTATACATGAGAACAATCACAGGGCTACAACGAGTTGATGTTATTTATCGTCGTATAGATGATTTATTTTTAGACCCAGAAGCCTTTTTACCAGAATCCCAACTTGGCGTTCCTGGATTAATGCGTGCTTGGTCTAAAGGTAATGTGGCTTTAGTTAATGCACCAGGCGCAGGTGTTGCTGATGACAAAGTAGTTTACGCCTATGTACCTGAGATGATTAAGTACTACTTAGGCGAGGAAGCTAAACTTGCTAATGTCCCAACGTTCAAATGTTTAGATCCGAAAGAATGCGACCATGTGATTAAAAATATCGATAAGCTTGTTGTTAAACCTGCAAATGAATCTGGCGGATATGGATTATTAATTGGTCCTAAATCGACTAAAAAAGAACAAGAAGCGTGTATTGCTCAAATTAAAGCGGACCCACGAAATTGGGTAGCTCAACCAACATTAGATTTATCAACAGTACCAACATTTGATGGTAATAAACCAGATGGTCGACATACCGATTTAAGACCGTTTATTTTATCATCAGGTAAAGATACGCAAGTTACCACCGGTGGATTAACGCGTGTTGCTATGGTTAAAGGCTCTTTGGTGGTTAATTCATCACAAGGTGGTGGCAGTAAAGATACTTGGATTGTTGACGAAGAGGCTAAATAATATGTTATCAAGAGTAGGCGAAACTTTATATTGGGTATCTCGATACATTGAGCGCGCGGAGAATGTGGCTCGTTTAATCAACGTTAACAATTTACTGATGATGGACTTACCCAAAGGCGTATGTACCGGCTGGGAGCCATTAATTGATATTATTGGTGTACGCAAAGCGTATTCAGAAAACCATACTGATTTTTCTGAGCAAAAAGCATTAAGGTATTTACTTGTTGGTAGTGATAATAGCTCGTCAATTTTAAACTCTATCACTTCTGCCAGAGAAAGCGCGCGTACAATTCGTGATGTAATACCGCGAGACGTATGGGAAGAAATAAACTCTCTGTATTATTATGTAAAAGACAATCAAAAAGAAGGGATAACAAAGCGCGGGCGTTTTGAATATTTAAAAAAGATTATAGATTCAGCCCATCAAATATTTGGGGCGTTAGATGCCACAATTAATCATGATCAGGGCTATGTTTTTATCCGCTTTGGTTCGATTATAGAGCGCGCAGATATGACATCGCGAATTTTAGATATTCGCTCTGCTACGTTAATTACTAATGAAGAAGAAGTGAAGCCGTTTGATAATATTCAGTGGATCAGTTTATTGCGTTCGTTAAGTGCTTATCAAATGTATCGCCAAGAAATGGGCGTTAGAGTACAGCGTGCTGATGTAATAGAATTTGTGATGCACAGCAAAGTATTCCCACGATCTATTTTATTTTGTATGAATGAATTAAAAGCATTGGTTTTACCTTTGCCAAACTCAACAGAAATTATTAAATCAATTGATGATGCAATTGTTGAGTTAGAAAATAAAGACGTACGAGTACTTAAAAATGGTCTGTTGCATGACTTTATCGATGAAATACAAATAAACTTAGCTGGAATACATAACGGACTGGCCGAAACGTATTTTTTAAAACAAGCAGAATAATAAAAACTGTATATTGTTAAATGACTGCTTAGTCTTAAGCGGTCATTTTTTTGCTTAAATTTATTTATAATAATTTTAAAACCTGCATAATTAATCTTTACTTCCTCATCCGTTGGTATCGCAATGAAAATCATCTCGACTAATATCTCTAAAATTAAAACTCTTATTCATAATGGTAAAGAGGTGAAAACGGGAATATTCAAAACGCCAACTAACGAACCTGTTGTTATTGAAAAGCTAAATATTATAGGGGATGAGCAAGCTGATTTAGTTAATCACGGCGGGGTTGATAAAGCGGTTTACGCGTTTTCGCACAATCATTATGATTATTGGAAACAAACCCTCGAGAATGATGATTTGGCAGTAGGTGCCTTTGGCGAAAACTTCACGATTTCTGACCTTGATGAAGCGAATATACACATAGGTGACCATATTCGAATTGGTACTGCATTACTTGAAGTAAGCCAGCCTCGTGTGCCTTGTTTTAAATTAGCTATCGCCCTTAATAATAAAAACAGCCTTAAACTGTTTACGCAGCATTACTGCACTGGCGTGTATTTTAGGGTACTAGAGCAGGGCGTTGCAAAAACGGGTGATAGTGTTGTTATCGAGAAGAAAGCCTCGCACGACATATCAGTAAAAAAACTGTTCCAGGCTTTTTTTGATAAAAAATATCCAGATTATGAAAGTGTATTATTAGCAGCACTCGAATTGCCGGAGCTTGCTCTTGAGTGGCAAACTAAAATTAAAAAGAAGCTTTGTATTAAAAATGAACTAAGTTAAGCGTAAATTGTTATTTATAGAGGAGCTAGTAAAAAAGATAAAACCTGCTATACCTAATGTGATAAATACTATAATTATTATAGTGTTATTAAAAAACTGTTGGGTTAGTAGCTAAAATAGGTGTCGTATATGAATATCTCCAGAAAACTGATGCTTATTGTGATTTTAACAGCTGCAGAGGTAAGTATTACTGTTTACTCAGCTTTTGAAATAGCTAAAGGGGCCAAGTTTCACCAACTTAATTTTCTTCACTTAAAATATACTCATCAACTTACTAAGTCAGTTAAAAAAATAGAAAATGATCTCCCCATAGATATAAATACCATTGAGTCAGATATATTGTTAATTAGGCAGCAACCAATTGACTGTATTGAAGAAATAAATCCATTAAATTATGCTGTTATGAAATTTATTAACACAGAGCAAACTTTAACAATTTGTGAAAAAGATATAGAAATTGCGGATAAAACACTACTGTCAGTTACTCAGTATGAAAAAGGTGAGCTCAGTAGAGCTGATTTTTTACTAAACCTTAATGTTGCACTTGTCAGCTTTAACAAACACTCTGAGATGTTTGAAGAACCAATCAGAAAAACAGTATCGTTTATACTAATGACGTTAATTCCACTTGTTATCGTCATATCTTTTTTTAATATTATTTTTATAAGTTACCTTTCTCGTACTATATCCAGCTCTATTCGAAATCTTACCCTGCTCTTATCAAGTAAACCCGAAAGCAATATTAACCTAGATGATGAGCTTGATATAAAAACGTCGGGTGAATTAAAAGCACTCGTTATCGCGGCCAGGCAGCGGATTAAAAATGATCTTTTAAATATTGAAAACAGTATTGAACTCAAAGAGATTATAAATAGCCAAACAGCCTCCCTGCAGCAAGCAAATGACGAACTTGCACAGTTTGCTTATCGAGCTTCTCATGACCTGAAATCACCGTTGTCAGGGGCTAAATCCCTAGCGCATTTTGTTATTGAAGATATAAAAGCAGGAGATACTGAAGAGGCAAGTCGAAATGCATTGGTTATCTATCAACAAATGGAAAAGTTAGAGACACTTGTTGTTGATATTTTACTATTAGCTAAAGCTGAAATTGGTAGTGAAGATAGATATGTAATTGATTTTAATCAGTTGATTATTGATATGAAAGAGCGACTCACTTGGCTTATGAAAGACAACCCTTGTAAGCTCGAGACAACAATTAATCTATCAGTACCTATAAAGTCAGAAAAAGCGCGTTTTGCTCAAATTATTGAAAACTTAATTTCAAACGGGTTGAAGTATTACGACAGAAATAAAGACTCCCCTTATGTCCGCTGTAATATTTTCAATGAGCAAGAGACGTTTTTTATTACTGTTACAGATAACGGAATGGGAATACCACAAAAGCATCAAGGTGAAGTGTTTGATATGTTTAAGCGATTTCATGCACAGACGAGTACGGGCTCTGGTTTAGGGATGGCGTTGGTTAAAAAACATATTGAGTACTTAAACGGTGAAATATCACTGCAAAGCTCTGATAAAGGCACAACATTTAAAATAGTAATACCATTGGATAAGCTAATATGACAAAAATTAAACCCCCTATATTAATTGTCGATGACAACGAAGTTGACCGGTATATTCTTAAAAGGCTAATAAAAGAAGCCAAGTTAGACCTTACAATTTTTGAAAAAAAAGATGGTCAAGAAGCATTAGAATTTTTAGAAAATTATGAATCTAATAGAATAAAGTACCCTGATGGATTTCCTCCAATTCTTATATTTTTAGACATTAATATGCCAAAAGTTAATGGCATTCAATTTTTAGAGAAGTTCTCTAAACTCAGAAAAATGATAGAGATAAGCTCGTGTGTAGTTATGATGTTTAGCTCATCTGAAAGAGAAGAAGAAAAAAAGATTATAATGTCACACGATTTTGTAAAAGGTTACCTTGTAAAAGGAAGTTTTCAGGCAGCAGAGTTAAAAGAAAAAGTCATGGCTGTTATTGGTCAGCATTTAGATAAATACAGCTGATGTGCATGTATTTTAAGTTTTAACCTATTAGGCTGTGCCAATTGAAGAGCCTTTAGTTTGAGTATGTGGCTCAAACCAAAGGTTTTTAGCTTAAAGTTATATAGGTGTCTGATTTAAGCTTCAATTTTACAGAGGCTCAAAATAACCTATTTATTTAAGGATGATTTTTTACAATAGTCATCGAGTATCAAGCTAATCTCGTTTGCAGGCATAGGTTTTGAAAATAGAAAACCTTGCAAGTAGTCTATGTTTAGTTTTTTACATAGCTGATGTTGGGCTTTCGTTTCGATTCCTTCAGCTACCACAAAAAAATCTAATTTTTTTAGCATTAAAGATAAACTCTCGATTATTTTTAATCGCTTATTATTTTCTCCATCCAACGACTGCATGCTTTTGTCTAATTTTACTATATCAATAGGGTAAGATATTAGATGAGATATGGATGAGTACCCCATACCAAAATCGTCCAAAGCAATCCTAAATCCCTTGTTAGACAAAGAAGTTAATATCTCAATCACTTCTTTACTATTTTCCATAAAAGCTGTTTCTGTTATTTCAAGAATAATACTGTTGGTTTTTAAGTTGTATGTTTTGACTGTCTCTAATAAATAGCTCTCTAAAATCTCTTTTTGTAGCTGAATAGGTGAAATATTGATAGATAGTGTTAAGGGAGTTTCATAGCTTTGCTGCCATAAAGATAACTGCTCTAAAGCGCTCGCAATTATCCATTTTCCAAGAGGGGCTATTAATCGGCACTCTTCAGCAATAGGAATAAATTCATCAGGAGTATAATGAATGGTTGTACCTGGCCAACGGATAAGGGCTTCGACACCTGTCATTATTTGTGTTTTTGAACAATAAACAGGTTGATAAAATAGCCTAAAGTTTTTTTCCTCTATATGCTCTTTTATACTATTTTGAATATCTACTCGGCGACTAAATTCGTACTGATATTGCTCTTTGTAAAAGCTAATTCTACTTTTACCACTTTGCTTTGAGCGATACATTGCAATGTCAGCACATTTTAGCAGTTCATGAGATTCAGTAGCATCATTTGGGTATATGGCACTTCCAATGCTAACACTGCAATTTAAAGTTCTGCCTTCATGCAAAAAGGGTTTAGAAACTTCTGCTAAAATTCTATTTGCTATCATACCTATTTGATTAATATTGCAAATTCCACCTATTATAACTGCAAATTCATCGCCTCCTAAGCGTGCAAATCCTTCATTTTGTCTCAGGCAACTATGAATTCTTTCTACTGTTTGTATTAAAATTTCGTCGCCGACACTATGGCCAAGCGTATCATTAATATTTTTAAAGTTATCTAAATCTAAAGCAAGTAACGCCACGCAGTTTTTAGCACGTTTATTGTTAGCTATCATTACTTTTAGTATTTCTTCAAAATGATATCGATTAGACAAACCAGTAAGCTGATCCCGTTCTGCCATATGCTTTACAGCAAGATAACTGTTGTGCATACGTTGTTCTGCCTCGAAGCGTTTTTTGGCATATATAAGTGCTTTATTTAAACTATCCCTCGTTATATCACCTTTTGGTAAAAAGTCTTGAGCGCCTGCTTCTATACACTCAATAGCCAAAGCTGAGTTCTCTGAGGAGCTAATCATGATAATTGCGGTGTTACCGAGTTTAGGCTTTGCACGCATTTCAATTAGCATTTCAATGCCATCTTCTTTAGGCATATTATAATCGAGTAGTATAATATCAAAGTGCGTGTCTTCAATGGCTTTCAAGCCCTCGGGTACGCACGTTACTTCGGTAATGTCATGATGATGAGAGCCATCAGAAATAAGCATTTTTTTAATTAATTTGCGATCAACTAAGTCATCATCAACAATTAAAATATTCATAAGTTCCTTCTAAGAGCAGCATCTACATGATGCTCGTTTATAATTGATAATTTCATAGTTAAACTTTGGGCCAAAAAATAGTGAATGTACTGCCGAGTTCCCCATCGGAGGCTACTTCAATTTTGCCCCCATAATTAATAATGAGCTTATTGGCAATACAGAGTCCGATGCCGCTCCCTTCAACATCATCTCGAGATTGCAATGTCTGAAATAACTTAAATATGAGTGAAAAATATTTAGGGTTAATTCCTGGACCATTATCTTTTATTTCAATAATGTAATATTGATTAGAGGGGATAAGTGAAATGTCGATAACCGAGTGCTCTTTATTGTTATGTTTTATTGCATTACTAATAAGATTTTGAAAAACAGTTTTAAAAGGGATCAGTGGTATATCGAGTACTTCGTTATTGGCGTGTATATCAACAGTGACAGCTTGTGGAACTTCTAAAATTTTTTCTATATCTTGGTAAAGACTTTCTAAAGATATGTTTGCACGAGTTGAATCACAGCTATTTATTCTCGAGTAGCTTAGTAAATCTTCTAGGAGTACTTGCATTCTATTAGCTCTGCTGAACACAAGCTGAAAATTTTCTAGGTGCTCTTGAGGGAGTAAATCTTTGCAATCATCATAAACCCATTCTAATAAACGTTTTATAGCATTTAATGGTGACTTGAGATCGTGTGAAGCAATACTGGTAAATTCATCAAGTTCATCGCTCATTTTTTGTAATTTTTTAATTAAGCGATCTTTTTCAGTTTCGTCTTTCTTGTTTTGCTCGCAAATTGTTGAATTATACTTAGCACTGTTTATTTTATCTAATAAGTTTTTACGTTGGACTAACTGATTTACAAAGTTTTTTTGTAAACTATTTAAAATTGATTTTTCTTTTTCTGTAAGTAGTGAATCACTTGCTCGCTCGAATATCAACCATCCAAACTTAAGGTTTGAGGGCAATATAATAGGCGATATAACTCTAAATATTTTAAGGTCATGCTCAATAATCGATTCATTAAAAATATCATCAGCTAGTTGCTCTTTAGCTACTGCTATTTCTGAACCTGATTTATATAGCTCAACGACACCTGAAGGCTGATTAGCAACAATAGAAAATGAGCTCGCATCAAAAATGTTTAAAATTAGCTCAGCAATGTTTTTTATGTTTGTTTGAATGTCATTATCAAGAGAAGTTGTTAATTGCTGCTCATCTATTAATGATACACCTTCTATATAACTCTCTACATTGGGCATTCAAACTCCTACAACAGTATTAAATATGCCTCATTAAAATGAGATGCAACAAATTATTAACTTATTGTAGTTGATTATTTTGAATGCGTTGAATAATTTGCATTATAAATAGACTTCAAATTAGGGTTTTACCTTATTATAGTCAGCAGGTTATGAATCAATTTTAAAATAAGGCAAAACTCAATCTGGGTGTGAAATTTGTAACTTAATAAATAACTATTATTTAGGGTAGTGGTATTACTAAAGATCAACATGCCCAAGTAAAAACAGCATATTTAATCGCTCATTTGTACAATTGTTTGCGCTACGCTAAATAAGGTTTTATGCGTATCCATTGCTTGTTTTTGTAGCTGTTTATGGGCTTGCTCTTCGGTGAGCTTTAACTGCTCAATAAGTATGTACTTGGCTTGGTGAATTACCTTTTGCTCACTAATAACTTTTTTAGCGTCAAGTAACGCTTGGTTTATTTGTTTTATATGCTGGCTTTGCTCGATAATTAAATCATACATAGTTTTATTACTGTTGAGCTTATCGGCCGCTATATTTTGGTTTACTTCTGGCTCTGGTTGCTTAATGGCTAATTGGCCAAAAGTAGGGGCTATGTGTTGCTCTGCCATATTGTTAAGTACTTGCTTATTTGTATTTAAACTACGTTGAGCACAGGCTATTTGCATTGCTGCGGTATCAATTAATTGATCTGCTATATTTTGTTCAATTTTGTGCATTATATCTATGCGCGTAGTGGTTACTTCGTACCATACTTCGCTTAGTTGCGAGAGCGGTTGAGCATTCTCGTCATCGAGTTTTTGCAGTAAACTTCTAAGTTGCTCTACCTGATTATTAACCTGATGTGTTGTTAGTGTGGCAAAGCATTTTAAAAGGTGCGCATCGGCGTACTCATTAAAAAAGTCAAAGCTGTGGTTTTGCTCTTGTACGAAATGCGCGAGTTGTTGTTTTTGCTCAGTGGTAAATTTACTCGCTGCAAATGCTTGTGCACCACAGGCGCGCTCTTGTCCTGCGTACTCTTTACCTTGCATAAAATTGAAAAATGCGACTAACAAACGCGTTATTTTAGGATCGCTTGCGCCATCTGCTGCCTCTAAAATAATATTGAGTAAACTAGCAATTAACTGCGTGAACGACTGCGTAGCATGCACTGCACTAATGTTTTGTTGTGCTATTTGATTGCGTAGTTCGGGCAATGCGTCAAGTGTTTGCAGGCTATAGGTAATTAAATTAAATAACCGAGTATGACCAGTATCGGCGTTGTCGTTTATAAATGTTTGTTTAAGAGAATCATAAAATGCAGTTTGTGCGCTGCTGCTTAAAGGGATTTGTTCTTGTAATTGGGTTTTAAATCGCTCGCGATTTGAGGCCAAAAAGATATTACTCATTGCACGTTCTTTTTGTAACTGATGTACAAAATCGCCTAACTTAGTAAGCGAGGCACAACTGTTTTGTAATTGTTTTAGCGCGTGTATTTCTTGATACTTAGCCGCTAATAAAAACTGTTTTGTGAGAGGGTTGCTTGTCGCCATTGGTATTATTCCACACTTTTTTGTTTTTAAAGTGCAACCACTGTTCCAATCATTAATAAATTTCATCATTGAATTTAAAATCAAGCTAATACAATTGCTTAAAGTATTATTTTTATTTGTCACTGTGTTTCTATAATTTAACTTGCCATTACTTTTAACTTATTTGGTGCATTTAAGTATGTTATTGCACACAACTTGAACCCAAATTAAAAACAAAAAAAGCGCCTACTCCTGGGGAGGTAGTAAGCGCGAAAAGTGCATTATTCATTTTACGTCATGCGTTAACATTTACACTGTTTAGTAACTCAGGACTAATAGCCATTTTATGATTTATTACTTCACCAATCATAATTAGGGTAGGGCCTTGAAGGTTGTGTTTAGCATGCTCATTTACTATTTTCTCAAGCGTACTGGTAATTACTTTTTGCTTAGTAGTAGTGGCATTCTCTATTAGTGCGATGGGTGTATTACTTGGCCAGCCCACTGATTGCAAACCGCAGCTTAGCGTTTGTAAGCGCGAAAGCCCCATATAAACCACTAAAGTGGGGTTGTTGTTTGCAGGCATAAACGCGTAATTTTGCCAATGAGGTTGCTTGTTAGGATCGGCAAACTGCGCTGTTAAAAATGTAACACTGCGTGCTACATCGCGTGCAGTGAGCGGAATACCCGTATAAGCGGACGTAGCACAAGCCGTTGTCACACCCGGAACAATAGCAAAATTAATATTATGCTCACTAAGCGCATCGGCTTCTTCGTTAATACGTGCAAATATACTCGGATCGCCGCCTTTTAAACGCACTACGTTTAAGCCTTGTTGTGCGTATTTAACCAGTAGTTCGCAAATGTTAGCTTGGGTCATCGAATGTTTACCCGCACGTTTACCTACAAATACTCGCTGTGCTTTTTTAGGAAGCGTTTTTAATAAATCATCGCTTACTAACCAATCGTATAAAACAACATCGGCGGTATTAATTAAACGCTGCGCTTTTACTGTAATTAGCTCTGCGTCTCCTGGGCCCGCACCAATTATATAAACGTTGCCGCTTTTGACGCTGCGACTATTTGAGCTTGTTAGCTTAGTAACAAGCTTATTTAGCCACACGTTTTCAATACCCGAAAAATAAGACAGTACACTCATAATATTCCCCTAAGCCACAGCTGTTGTAACTTTTGGTTCAGCGCTTATAAATACACTGCCGTCTTCAATTTTTGCATTAAAAACCGGTAGGTGTATTGCTTCTGCTTCTAAACATTCGCCTGTTTCTAGGCAAAAGTGTTGCTTATATAAAGGCGATGCGACAACTAATTTATTGTCGACTGAGCCAATAATGCCACGCGACAATACATTGGCTTTGCCAATCGGGTCGTAGTTGCTAATGGCAAACACAGCCGTTGGATTTTGTGGAATGTAAAAAATAGCCACTTGCTGATTATTAACTAATGCGCATACGCCGCTATTAGCCACTAGGTTGTCGATTGTTCCAATATTATGCCAAGACATCAGCTTGCTCCTGTTCAACTTCCATTACTGGAATACGGTTTTGTGTATTGCGTTGCTCACGTTTTTCGGCTTCTGTAGCAGGGCGAATTTGGTTACGCTCTTGCACAAACAAAATGTTGTCGTCGGTTTCGGGGCTATTAACAAACTGGCGGAATCGTTTGGCAGCATCTGGGCTTTCAATCGCTTTTTTCCATTCACACGCATAGGTTTGTGTAATTAACTCCATTTGCGCTTCTAGTTCGTCGCAAATGCCTAAGCTGTCGTCAATTACTACGCTTTTAAGGTAGTCTAAACCGCCTTCAAGGTTTTCCATCCATACCGACGTACGCTGCAATTTGTCAGCCGTTTTAATGTAAAACATAATTACGCGGTCAATGTATTTAATTAGTGTTGGCGTGTCTAAATCGGTCGCAAATAAATCAGCATGGCGAGGGCGCATACCGCCATTACCACACACGTATAAGTTCCAGCCATTTTCGGTGGCTATAATGCCAATATCTTTACTTTGTGCTTCGGCGCATTCGCGGGTACAACCCGATACCGCCATTTTAAATTTATGCGGTGCGCGTAACCCTTTGTAGCGGTTTTCAATTTCTATTGCGTGTCCAACGCTATCTTGCACACCATAACGACACCACGTACTACCCACACACGATTTAACAGTTCTAAGAGACTTACCATAGGCATGACCGGTCTCAAATCCGGCTTCTATAAGTCGCTCCCAAATAACAGGAAGCTCTTCTAAACGCGCACCAAATAAATCGATACGCTGACCACCAGTGACTTTGCAGTACAAGTTAAAGTCTTTGGCTACTTGTCCAATTACAATGAGTTTGTCGGGTGTTATTTCGCCGCCAGCAATACGCGGTACCACAGAGTACGAACCATCTTTTTGCATATTTGCTAGGTACGTATCGTTAGTGTCTTGCAAACCAACATGAGCGGGCTCTAAAATAAAGTCGTTCCATGTTGAGGCTAAAATAGAGCCAATGGCAGGTTTACATATTTCACAGCCATGACCGCTGCCGTGTTTAGTTAGTAAGTCATCAAACGTTTTAATGCTTTCTACTTTTACCATGTGCAATAGTTCTTGGCGTGAATACGCAAAGTGCTCACATACATGGTTGATAACTTCAACACCACGACTTGCTAATTCGTTATCAACAACTGATTTTAGTAACGCAGCACAACCACCACAGCCGCTTGCTGCTTTAGTGCATGATTTTACCGAGGCTAAATCGCATGAGCCGCCATCGATTGCACCCACGATGTCGCCTTTACTAACATTGTGACACGAACAAATAGTGGCGGTGTCGGGTAGGGCACTGCCAGATAACGACGGCGCGCCGCCGCTGTCTGGTAAAATTAAACACTCAGGGTTTTCTGGTAAGTCCATGTCGTTAAGCATGTACTGCAATAAAGTATCGTAGTCGCTGGTATCGCCAACTAGTACAGCACCCAGTAATTTATCGCCTTTTTCACTTAGTATGATTTTTTTATAACAGCCGCGAATAGCGTCTTGGTATATAAGTTCTTTACAGTCAGGCGTTTTTGCATGAGCGTCGCCAATTGAGCCTACTTCTACGCCTAACAACTTAAGTTTAGTGCTCATATCGGCACCTAAAAACTCAAGCTCGCCACCACTTAATTGGCTCGCTGCAACGCGCGCCATGTTGTAACCCGGTGCGACTAAGCCAAATAGTTTTTTGTCCCACAGGGCGCATTCCCCAATGGCTAAAATATCAGGATCAGATGTTTGGCATTGGTTATTAATAATAATACCGCCGCGCTCACCGAGTTCTAAATCAGCAATTTTGCCGAGTAGGTCATACGGGCGAATACCAGCAGAAAACAAAATTAGGTCTGTTTCTAAAAATGACTCATCCGAAAAATTTAATCTAAAGCGACTGGTTTCGCCTTTTACTATTTCACTGGTTGCCTTTGATGTGTGTACCGTTACGCCAAGTTCTTCTATTTTATTTTTTAGAAGCGTACCGCCTTGTCCATCAAGCTGAACAGCCATAAGCTGCGGTGCAAATTCAACTACGTGGGTATCAAGTCCTAGTTGCTTAATCGCATTTGCGGCTTCAAGCCCTAACAAACCACCGCCAATAACTACACCACTTTTACTTACAGCTGCACTGGCTTTTATTTGTTCTAAATCTTCTAATGTGCGATACACCAAACAATGGGGTTGGTCGTTACCTTTTATAGGCGGCACAAATGGAAATGAACCTGTTGCCAATATAAGCTTATCGTACGGGTATTGCTCACCAGTTAGCGTGGTTACTATTTTTGCTGTTCTATCAATGCCTTCAACCCACTGGCTGGTATGCACATTAATATTAAGTTGTTTGTAGTTGTCGTGAGTGGTAAGTGCTAAATCGGCGGCTGTTTTGCCATCAAATACACTTGATAAGTACACGCGATCGTATGCAAGATTTGCTTCTCCGCAAAGTACAGTAATGTCTGCGTTGGCATCGCTTTGGCGCATTTGCTCAACAAAGTGGTGTCCGACCATACCATTACCAATAATGAGTATTTTTTGCGAGGTTTGCATAGGGCATTCCTTAAAGTGACGGTTTAGATACAAATAACAAAAAAGCCCGCCACAAATACGCAATATGCATAACTGTGTGCGGGCTTCTTTGCCGATGGTTGCTAATAGCTATTGTGCTCACAACCTAAATTTTTGCCGTAAATAAAACTGGCTTGTTAATAGAGTGTTTGCAAAAACATAGCCAGTTTTTTAAGTTGTTGTTTAAATAGTATTTAATGTTTTTTTAGAGTGAATGAAAAACCCGTTTTGACATATGTTGGTGCGCGCCTGGCACTAAGAGGGTGCAAGTATTGTCATTGTATTGTGCATTATCAGTCAATAAAACACCCATTATCATTCATTGTGTATTGAGTTAAATTTAGCCCATAAAATACGCACACGAATTACAAGCAAAATGATAAACACAAATTCAATAGATGATTCCCCTTTTCACGAAGGCGAGTTGGCAATACAAGACAAACTCGGTAAACGAAAAATAATGGCAACATTTAGCAAACGTGGCGTGCGCTCATTTATGCCAGAGCAGCATAGAAAGTTTGTGGCTCAAAAGGTTACGTCGTTTATTCAGTTTTTATTTGAAAAGTTTGAAGCTAAGCCAAAAACAAAAAGCCTAAAATCAGTTAAGTGATTTTAGGCTTTTGAGACTGGTTTAAACTTATTTAAAATAGCTACTTACTTTAAAATAACCACAGGCACATCGCTGTTTTCGAGCATTTTAATGGTGTTACTACCTACAAAAAACTGCCTTAGTTTAGAGTGACCAAACGCACCCATTACAATTAACTCTACATTATTTTGATCTTTGTATTGCATTAGCGAGTCAAAAATATTGCCCTCTAAAAAGCTTGCCGACACTTCAAAGTCCATACTGATAAGCTTGTGCTGTGCGTTAACAAATTTTTCTTCAAGGTCTTTTTCGTTATTTTTAATACTCACTAAATGACAATGCAAACCATGTAACAAGCCGCCATCAATCACTTGTTGTAGCACTTTGTCGGCTGTTTCGCGGCCGTCGTACGCAATCATAAATGATTTAGGCTGTTTAAATGTTTCAGGAATAAGCAAAATAGGTTGTGTTGCATTGCGCACTAAGGTTTCTATATGTGAGCCCAGCACCGCGAAGCTATTACTATGTCCAGCACCATTTTGGCCAATAACAATAAGGCGTGTATCGTCTTTTAAGTCTATAACGGTATCGAGCAAATCACCGTGGCGCTTAATTAGTTCAAAATTAGTAACACCTGCCGATTTAGCATTCTCACTTACTGAATTTAATAATTCGTCAGCCATTTTTAAACTTACTTTGCAGCGTTGTTCGTCAAGCTTAGTCATTTCATCAAGAAGTGTTGACTGTGCACCAAGCCCAATACTACCAGAGTAGTCGCCGATATTAGTTTGCTGCGTTTTTTCAATTGTATGCACAAAGCTAATTGGTTTATTTAGCTTTTTTGAAGCCCAAATAGCAGCATCGGTTACATTTTTAGTAATGGCTGAGCCATCTACATAGGTAATTATTTTAGTCATTGCATTCTCCTTAATGTCCGCCAAGTAGTTTTTCGACTTCTTCAGGGTTGTTATGCACACCAAATTTATCAATTACAGTTTCGGTTGCGCTATTCATACCAATAATACTAACCGTTGCGCCTTCACGCCTAAATTTAATAACCACCTTGTCGAGTGACGATACACCAGTTATATCCCAAAAATGTGCATGGGTTAAATCAATTACCACGTTAGAAACCGCATTTTTAAAATCGAACGATGCAATAAATTGCTCAGCTGAGGCAAAAAATACTTGGCCAACGACTTCATAGGTTATTTTATCGTTGCTTTCATCATGCTTGGTTTTAACCACCATAAAGCGACCAATTTTATTGGCAAAAAACAACGTAGCTAACAACACACCAACTAAAACGCCAATGGCTAGGTTATGCGTGGCAACAACCACAATAACGGTGGAAATCATCACTACATTTGATGAAAGCGGGTTCTTTTTTAAATCCTTAACAGATGTCCACGAAAACGTACCAATCGATACCATAATCATTACCGCAACTAAGGCTGCCATAGGAATTAACTGCAGCCATTCATCTAAAAACACCACCATGATGATTAAAAATGAGCCTGCAATAAAGGTAGAAAGCCTGCCGCGACCACCCGATTTAACATTAATAATTGATTGCCCAATCATAGCGCAACCCGCCATACCACCAAATAAGCCTGCGCCAATATTAGCAATACCTTGGCCCTTACATTCTTTATTACGATCGCTCGTTGTATCAGTTAAGTCATCAACAATAGTGGCGGTCATCATTGACTCAAGTAAGCCCACAACAGCAAGACCAATTGAATACGGTAAAACAATTTGCAGTGTTTCGAGTGTTAGGGGGACATCGGGCCATAAGAATATAGGTAGAGTGTCTGGTAGTTCGCCCATGTCGCCAACGGTTCTTATATCAAGACCCAAAAATATTGAAACCAGTGTAATAACAACAATACACACTAAAGGAGAGGGAAGTATTTTGCCAATAGTTGGAATATACGGAAATAAGTAAATAATACCTAAGCCCGCTGCGGTCATCGCATAAACATGCCAAGTAACATTAGTCAGCTCAGGTAACTGCGCCATAAATATTAAAATCGCCAGCGCATTTACAAACCCTGTTACAACAGAGCGCGATACAAAGCGCATTAATTCACCGAGCTTTAAAAAGCCTGCAAATATTTGTAGTACACCAGTGAGTAAGGTAGCAACCAGTAAGTATTCCAGACCATGATCTTTAACCAGCGTTACCATTAACAGTGCCATTGCACCGGTAGCCGCCGATATCATGCCAGGACGTCCGCCTACAAAGGCAATAATAATCGCAATACAAAATGAGGCGTATAAACCTACTTTTGGATCAACACCGGCAATAATAGAAAAGGCAATCGCTTCAGGTATTAGGGCAAGCGCCACAACAATACCAGCAAGCACATCGCCACGAACATTAGAGAGCCAATCTCTTTTTACGTGATCAAACATGTAATAAACCTAATTAGTTAGTTTCCCAAAGTATAGGGGAGTATTTTATTTAAATAACAGTGATTCTCGCGCAGGCGGCGATTAAGGTTGCACGTAACGTGCTGATGAAAAAGGGGAGTGGTTGCCTAGGGCGGCGTAAGTTTCAAGAAAAAAGCTCCTTTTGATTAGTTTATATTAATAATGCGGACGAATTATAAACATCACATATATATTAGCAATATGTTATTTGGCCTTAAAGACCAAACATTAATTTAATTATGCATTTGCTTATTTAAAACTCAAATGTAAAACCAAACTCTCTTAGTTTTTCGTATACGTTTATATCAAAACGGTACAAAGTAGCAGCTCGGTGAGCTACGTTGGTTTGTTTTTCTTTGCAGTTTATTAGTAAGTTCATTTTTTGGAACTTACGTCTAAAGTTAGGCTTATCGAGTGATTTATTTAAAATCGACTCGTAAATTCCTTGTAGCTCAAGCAAGGTAAACTTTTCAGGGAGCAGGCTAAAACCAATCGGCTCGTGCCTTACTTTATAGCGTAAGTAATCTAAGCCACTTTTTAAAATGTCGGCGTGGTCAAACATTAAAGGGAGAACGTTATTTACATCAAACCATTCACATTCTAAAGCATTGTCGCCGCTCACAAGATTGGTTTCTTCAAAGCGTACGAGCGAATAGTAAACAATGGTTATAATACGTCTAGCAGGGTAGCGGTCAACGTTACCAAACGCACCTAACTGATCTAAATAAAGGTTTTCAACACCGGTCGTACTTTTAACAACACGCAGAGCTGCTAACTAATGGTGACTTTGAAGCCGGTCTTAATTCATGGCAATCACGAGGCAGTGCTACTATTTCACTTGAAACAACCCAAGCTCACAGCGGGCAAAACCTATAATGTATCTGCGTGGGTTAAGTTATCTGACGATAACACAGCGGTATCGCCAGGAATTAAACTTACACTGCAAATTGAGCATGCGAGCACTGAATACCTCGAGCTAACCACTGTTACAAACGTAGTTGCAGGCGATTGGGTAAAGCTTTCGGGCACTTATACCCATTCAATAACAACCGAGGAAAGTGCGGCTTTACTTTATGTGGAGTCAAACGAACTGACTGCTGATTTTCATGCAGACGACGTATCGGTCATTTTGGTAGAACAATAAACCAAACTAAAAGTAATTAACCCCACATTTGATAGTCTGTATTTTTATACAGACTATCAAATGTGGGGTTTCATAAAAAGAAGTGCACTATGCTTTTATATTAGTAATGAGTATCGCTTTAAAGCGACATATACCGTCATTATAAATACATAAGCACGATAACGCCGGTGCGTGAAAAGCTATATTAGTTTGACTCAAATGACGAAAGTTTCTTTTGAACGTTATTTCGTAATACATCGTCTATGTACTCATTAAATGCCTTATTACCGGTTACCACGGGGTTTCGTTGATCAGATTTACGATTTTTTAATGTATTAATTTGATTAATTAGATCATGTGAAAACGGGTGGTTTGAGATACTTCCATCAACATCGTTTTTGTTTGCAATTTTTTGAAAATAATTTAAAGAGTGCAAATAAGTTTGATTTGCTTCTTTAGTATCCGGTAAACCGGTACCTCCCCAAAGTGCAACTGTATGAGGTATGCCATTATCTGTAACAGGTATTATCAAAGACAACCCACCAGGCGTATGCCCTGGTGTAGCAAGTACCGTTAAATTAGTTTTGCCTAAACTTATTTTTTCACCATCGATAACTTGGGTGTAAGTGCTAGGTAATGGTATTTCGGTAGAGAAATTACCGAAAGGATCAGTTAATACAGGTGCATTTGGATTATGGATGTAGTCCCACTCATTTTTTCTCATTAAAATTTTAGCGCCATAATGTGATTCAAAGTAGTGAGCGCCACCATAATGGTCGCTGTGGCCGTGAGTAACTATCACGTATTTAATATCTTCAGGATTTAAGCCTAACTCTTTTAGTCCAGGAACAATCACATGTTTGGCATCGTGCGGGGTCCACATGGTATCGATTAAAATAATGCCCTCAGTTGTATTGATAACAAAAGTACCTACGCTGACATATCCTACAAAATAAAGGTTATCAAATAGCTGAGTGGGTTCAATAACAGTGGTATTGAACAAATCACTAGAGGTTATCGAGGAAGGTAATTTATTTAATCTAGTACTTATTTTATCTTCACTCAATTTTGTAATATTACCGTTATTTGATGTTGTGCAGCCGCTCAGTAAGTAAGTTATTACTGTAATCGAGAAAATGCCTAAAAATGTTTTTTTCATATTTTACACCTTAGTTAATTAGGCATATTAAAAGCCCAAGTAATAAACTTTAGTACGCCGTTTATTTAATTATTAAATACAGGGTATGAACTCAAAATTAAAATTTAATGGATAAAACAACCTTAGCCTTTGTTTGTTTAGAGATCGAGTTTGTTATCTTTATCCTAAATGAGAGATGCGAAAGCATTAGTCATTTTGTAAATGAGGGTTTGAATAACGATAGAAGCGAATATATCGTTATTCATTGTATTTAAAATAGCTCTAGGTTACTTACTATCCTAGGCGTTTATATCATTGACTCGGTTAATTATGATATTAATTAAAAAAGCACATAAAATAACGGCAGGTATTGCATTGGCAACACTGTCGTAAACTACATGAAAAAATGTTGCACCAGCTATAATAACTAACAAACCACTTGCAGCTATAATGCTTAGTTTTTTTATCCAAATAGCAACAGCACCTGCAAGTTCACTTGCACCAATAAAATAGCCAAACCAAGCAGGTAAACCCATGAGTGCAAAAGATAAGTGCATTTGCTCAACTCCTGCTAGTTTTGCAGAGCCTGCAGCTATAAAGGCAAGTGTTGTTAATCCTAGTGATGTATACATAAAAATTCTTTTTACTTTTGTGCTCATGTTATTTCCAACTTTAATAAGAGTGATTTAAGCAGATGCTTAGCTTTTGACGTTAGAATAATCACAGTTCTTATTAATTAATATTGAATGTTTTTTTATAAGATATAAACTTTAGCTTTACATGTTTGGCGTAAATTATGAAATTAGAACAGCTTAGTATGTTTGTTACTGTTGCTCAGGTTGGATCATTGAGTGAAGCAAGTGCTCTTTTACACAAAACTCAACCAGCTATAAGCCAAGGTATTAAGCAACTAGAAAATACCCTTAACTTTGCCTTATTTAGTCGTAATGGTTATCGGTTAGAGCTTACCAGTGCAGGAAAAACTATGTTTCATAAGGCTATGAAATTGCTAGATGATGCAGCACAACTTAAACAAGTTGCACACCACATAGCACAGGGGAACGAGGTAAGTATAACGATTGCAATTGAAGCATCATTTAATTTAAAAGGTATTTTACCATTACTAAAAAATATGCAAAATCAGTTCCCTGAAACTCAAATAATAATCAGGCAAGAGTACATAACAGGTGCAATTGAAGCCTTACTTGATGGCGGTGCCGATCTGTGTATAACACCAACAATGGAATTTTCTGCACAAGAAGAGAAAATTGAAAAGCATTTGTTAAATAGCGGCTCATTAATCAATGTAGCTTCCCCTTTGTTGTTAAAGCGAAATCCAAACCTAAGGCAAGCCACTGATTTGTTGAACGAATACCAAATAATTGTGCAGGACTCAGGCACTGGTTCAAAAAACATAGAGTGGGGTGTACAGCAAGGTCAGCGACGATGGTATGTAAATGACTTTCCAACTAAAAAAATGCTTATCGAAAGTGCAATGGGTTGGGGCAAATTACCAGGTTATTTAGCTGATGAAGGTATTGCAAATAATACTCTGAAAATGCTGTCACTTAGTGATGTGCAAAATATAACGCCTCTAAAATATTACATTATTAAGAAAAGGGGAGAAGTGTTGGGACCTGTAGGAGAGGCCGTGTGGGAGCAATTTAAAAACTATCAGATATAACAATTACATATATGTGAAAAACGTATTTAAGTGTTTATATTGAGGTAATTTTGCAGCTTGTAAAATTAACGAAGGATTGGTTGTTGCATCAACCGGTTGTAGGGCTTTGATTGACTCTACATCGCCACTGTCGGCAACGACCGTGGTTACTTTTTTGAGTTGTTCTAACAAGTTCATAATGATGTACGCCTCGGCTTTAAAACCGAGGCGATGTCCTTATACGTAGCGGTTAACAATATTCTCAAGCAGCTCTTGTCGGCCAGAAACTTGCTTAGGATAGATGTCGTTTTCGTGTACTAACGCAGCAAGGCTCTCAAGTGATTGTTCACCTTTTAAAATGCTTTGGCCTAGGTCTTCTTTCCAACCTGCGTAACGTTTTTCTACAAAGTCAGAAAGCTCGCCGCCTTCAATCATTGCTGCTGCATTGAGTAATGCTTTTGCCATCGTATCCATACCACCAATGTGACCGATGAATAAATCATCGCGTTCACACGATTGACGACGAAGTTTAGTATCAAAGTTAAAGCCACCGGTTGTAAAACCGCCATTCTTTAAAATTTCGTAAACGACAAGTGTTCACTCAGCTACATCGTTAGGGAATTGATCTGTATCCCATCCGTTTTGCATATCACCACGGTTAGCATCAATACTACCCATAATACCTTTAGCGCAAGCAACGGCAATTTCGTGGTGGAAGCTATGACCTGCAAGTGTTGCGTGGTTTGCTTCAATGTTTACTTTAATTTCGTCTTGTAAGCCGTGCTTGTGTAAAAAGCCTGCAACCGTTGCTGTATCGTAATCGTACTGGTGCTTAGTTGGCTCTTGTGGTTTTGGCTCAATTAATAATGTGCCTTTAAAACCAATTTTTTTCTTGTGTTCTACAACCATTTTCAAAAAGCGTGCGTACTGCTCGCTTTCTTGCGCAAGGTCTGTATTTAGTAGTGTGTCGTAACCTTCACGACCACCCCAAAGTACATAGTTTTCGCCGCCTAAACGATGCGTAATTTCCATTGCATGTTTAACTTGCGCTGCTGCATATGCATACGTATTAGGATTAGGGTTTGTTGCACCACCGGCACAAAAACGTTTGTTTGAGAACAAGTTAGCAGTACCCCACAGTGGCTTTACACCAGTGCGTTGCATTTCTTTTTAGATAATGTTAGCTATGTGCGTTACGTAATCGAGGCTTTCTTGTAGTGTTTTGCCTTCAGGGGCAATATCAACATCATGAAAAATATTTGTATTTAAGTTTTTACACGAAACCAAAGGCAAAGAGCTTGAACAAATGAAAGGGTAAATATTACCCCTTTAATAAGCGCCAAAACTATTGTAATAGTTTGGCGCTTATTTTATTTATTTTCATATCTACAATGAAAAAGAGTGCTTATATTCATTTTTATTTTTCTATAAAAGACTCCTAATAGATAAAGTTATATTTAGGAGTCATTAATTTTCTAACTTGCACCGCAATAGTACCTTACATAAATTATGCTGGCTAAGTGGCCTTAATAATAGTTACCCTATTTGTATGGTTGTTTTAGCAAATTTAAGAGGTTGTAATTTAGGTTTTGCAAAACAATAAGCAAATGTCAGTGGACCTACTCTGCCAATCAGCATAAGTAAAATTATTATTAGCTGGCTTGGCATACTTAAATTACTAGTAAAATCACGAGATAGCCCTACAGTGCTCAATGCCGAAATTACTTCAAAAGTAATATCTAAAAGAGACGCTTGCTCGATTTTACTCATAATCATGATGCTTAAAAAAGCCGTAAATAAGTATAAAATTACAACACTCAATGCTTTTATCACAAGTTTGTCGCTTAGCTCTCTGTTAAATATGGTTACCTGTGGTTTTTGGCGTAAATAACTATACATAGCAAGTAGTAAAATAACAAAAGTTCCTATTTTAATGCCGCTTGCTGTACTTACCGAACCGCCACCTATTACCATTAATAACAATGTAAGCAATGTCGAGTCGGAACTGAGCTGGCTAATAGGTAAAGTATTAAAGCCTGCAGTACGTGGTGTAACTGCTTGAAACCAAGCAGCAATTACTTGCTCGTTAATAGATAGGTTGGCAAGTGTGGCTGGATTTGAATATTCAAATAAAAAAATAAGCAAAAATGCACTGCAATTTATTACAGCACTTGCAATTAATACAATACGTGTATTAGTTGCTAATTTATGCCAGCGACGTTGTTGATATATATCTATTAAAACGGTAAACCCTAAGCCACCGATTATAAATAATGCACTGATAATAAGATTAACAGATACATCACTTTTAAAAGCCATTAAGCTATTACTGTCGAGTGCAAACCCGGCATTGTTAAAAGCCGAAATAGTATAAAATAGACTTTGATAGGCGCTACCCGCAATACCATAGTCATCTACCCAGCTAATAAAAAGTAAGCAAAATGCTATAGTCTGAATTATTAGCGAGTAAGTTATTACACATCTAGCTACATGGATCACTCCATTTAAATCGCTTGTATCGAATGCTTGGCTTGCAAGTAAACGTTGTTTTAATCCTAAGTTTTTACCAATACTTAAAAATGAAATAACGGCTACGGTCATAAAGCCGATTCCTCCAATTTGAATAAGTACCATAACAACACATTGCCCAAATGTGGTTAGCGCAGTACCTGTATCAATAACAACTAAGCCTGTAACTGTAACCGCAGAGGATGCAGTAAAAAAAGCTTGAATAAAGCTAAGCGATTCAACACTTGCAAAAGGTAATAGTAATAAGCAAGTGCCTAAAATAATGAGAGCAAAAAAACCAGCAGTTAAAATTAAAGGGGGGTTAACAGGCCTTTTGAAATTTTTTAAACGGCGATTAAATTGCTTTGGAAGTACGTGTGCTTGCCAGTTAATCATAAAGCTTTAAACCGTTTGGTGAGTTTTGTTAGGTAATGTTTAGAGCCCAGTAATACAAGGCTATCACCATGGCGTAACTCGGTGTCGAGTGTTAGGTCTGTATTGAAATTATCATCTCGGCGTAAGGTGAGCGGTTTTATATCTGAGTTACGCTCTTTTAGAAGCCAGCCAATATTGCGCCCTGATAAATGTAAATCTATGGCAAGCTCAACAATAAATGTAGATTGTGTAAGCGCAAAGTACTGGTTAACCATAGGGTAGTTAAGTGCATGTGCTACTCTGATCCCCATTTCTTCCTCGGGGTGAATAATACGGGATACGCCAAGTTTACTTAAAATTTGATGGTGACTTTTAGAGCACGCCTTAACCCATATTTGTTTAACACCAAGGTTTTTTAAATGCAGCACGCATAAAATACTCGCTTCTATGTTTTCACCAATTGCAACTAATACAGCTTGGCAGCTGGTTAAGTCGAGTCGAGCAAGCTGTGTTTCATCACTAGCATCTAAAATGACAGTGTAATTTAACTGATTAGCAAACGTGTTAATGGTGCTTTCGCTTATATCGGCTGCGCAAACGTGATGCCCCTGATTAGCAAGCTCAAGCGAGGCGGTAACACCAAAACTACCTAATCCAATTACTGCAAACTGTGCCATGTGTGTTCCTATTAAAAAATACGACATAGCAAAGACTATGGAATTTTAAAAAAGAGTCACCCCATATCAATTAAGCTTTATAAACATTTAACACTACAGCCAAAAATCTTTATAAAAACTTTATACACAACGTATTAAAAAGCAGTAACCTATAAAAAGAGAATTTTATGGGAGTGCACAAATGGGTATTAATAAATGGCTTAAGCCGCTTTTATTAACAACAATTGCGCCTATTTTTATTGTGCTGGCTATTTTTCCAGTTCGAGAGTGGCTAACGACCACCGACATTGTGATGTTGCAATTACTTTGGGTGGCATGGGTTGCGGTGCGTCAAAATGCCGCCTTAGCGGGGATTACAACGTTAGTTAGTGTGGCATGTACCGACTGGTTTTTTGTACTGCCGTATTTTACATTTCATATCGAAAAAATTGAATACTTAGTCACTTTTACTGTCATGCTTATAGTTGGCTTGATGATAAGCAAATTGGCGGGCGAGCTAAGTAAAAACGTTCGTGATACCCAGTTACATGCCAGTAATACACGATGTTTATATGAGTTAGCTAAGGCGCTTAATGGGCTTGATGATATAAACGCTCAGCGCCAAGTATTTACAACCTCGATTAAAAACCATCTAGGTATTACACTTCGTTGGAACAATAATACAATGGATAATGGAGAGTACTTTAATATCGAACAAAACACACAATGGGGCGGCTTTATTGCAGATGCCGAACTTAGTCCTGAAAACCGTGCATTTATAGATACGGCACTGTCTTTGTTGTTTCAGGTCCACGAAAACTCAAATCTTAGAAACCAGTCGGCATCGATGAAAGTACAAGCAGAGTTAGAACGTGCTAAAAATGCATTGCTGCGTAGTTTATCTCATGATCTACGCACGCCTTTGGCTACTATTATGGGCTCATCAAGCATGTTAGCTGACGAAAATATTGAGCTGAGTAAGGCATCAATTACAGAACAAGCAAAAAATATTTATGAGCAAAGTGAAATCTTAAATCAGCATTTTAATAAAGTGATGGAGCTTAGCCGGGTAAATAAAATAGGAGAGCAGCTAGCATGGCAAGCTATAAACGTACATACACTTATTACTGAGGCTAAAGCACGCAGGCAGCAGCAATTAAGTGGTTTTAACTTAGCGTTAGTCTTTGATAAAGCCACTTGTTGTATAGGTGATATAACACTTTTAGAAATCGCGCTTGCGAATATATTCGAAAACGCGGCACGTTACGGTGATGGAGCGGCGACAGTGGACTTTAATACTGAGCGAATTGCTAATATAACACACTATAAAATAGCCGTAAGCAATCTCATAGTTACTCATCCAAGCAGTTCGGATGAAGGAGTTGGGCTTGGTAGCGTAATTTGCGATGTAGTTGCTCAGTTTCATCAAGGCGAATTTGTATTAGCTATTGATGAGCTGACCCAAGTAGCGACAGCAATACTTAGCTGGAGTGCAAAGAATGATTAATGTATTGGTGCTAGAAGACTCACCTGCATTGCAAAGTTTTTTAAAAACATTACTAGGTGCCAGTGGCTATAACGTATCAATTAGTGCGAAAGGGCTTGATGGTTTTTCATTAATGAGTGAGCAAAGCTTTGACTTAGTGTTACTTGATTTGGGTTTGCTTGATATGGATGGACAGGCTTGGTTACTTGAAGTACGACAATGGAGCCAAATACCAATATTAGTGCTTTCGGCTCGCGATGGCGAGGTGGAAAAGGTTACAGCCCTTGATAATGGGGCAAACGATTATATAACCAAACCTTTTAGTGCAAACGAACTTCTGGCAAGAATGCGTGTGCTACTAAGAGTAAATACACAGCCCAGTTTGGCACTACAATGCGGTAACATCATTATAGATCCGCATAAGCACACAGTTACGCTTAACAGCAGCGATGTAAAGCTCACTAATAAAGAATATAAAATTTTGCTTATGTTATTTCAAAATAAAGATAAAGTGCTTACTCATAATGCTATTTTAAGTCAGGTATGGGGGGAGCAATACATTAATAGACCTGAGTATATTCGTGTACATGTAGCGCAACTAAGACAAAAGCTTGAGGTAAACCCTGCAAGCCCTATTCATATCTTAACTGAGCCAGCGGTAGGTTATAGATTAGTTGGGTAGGCACTAAAAAATTATCGTCCTAAATTTAGCTATTTAGGACGATAAAGTTACACGTTTTCTAGTTTCGTTCCTTTGGTTTCTGTTACTAAATAAATAACAAAAAGCACCGATATTAATGCAAAAAATGCATAGAGCGAATATGCGAGTACAAGCCCTCCAGCGGCTAGCAATATGGGAAAGGTAATAGTGACTAAAAAATTAGCCAGCCATTGAGCAAGCCCTGCAACCCCTAAGCCTAATCCTCTCATGCTATTTGGAAATATCTCGCCGAGCATTACCCACATTACGGGACTCCATTAAAGGTTAAAAAAGAATACATATAAGTTGGCCTTTACAGGAAAACCAAAGCAGCCAAATCTTGATTACATACAAAAAATTAGTAATAACCGCTCATGGACATAGCCGAAGTTGATATAAAAGCTGAACATTCAGCTAACCCAATACAAAGCGAATTAAACCTGCTCTACAGAGTAGTGCTCTTTTTATTTCAGTGTGAGATACCCAAGTTAGTAATACTTATTTCTGATATACTCAGTCAGCACTTTTACTCAAAAGGTAATAGTCTTCAGCTTGCAACTCAATGCAAGTTAACTCACTGCTCTTCATTATTTATTGTCAAAATTACACCTTTGTAAAATAAAGTTGGTTCATCCGAGCCAAAAACGTACAGAAAAAACACCGCCTAAGTTTATTGGCGAAGTATGATGATGCGTTGATGAACTCAAGCGTACTTACTTTATAAACAGGACTTAGCATGAGTGAATTAACTATCGGCGTTATCGGAACATCCCGCAAGACAGATGAAAGACGGTATCCTATTCACCCAGAGCATTTATTACGAATTCCCGAAAATCTTAGAAAACAAATGGTGTTTGAACAAGGCTATGGCACCGCTTTTAATGTTAGCGATGAATATATTGCAACGTTAACGGGTGGCATTGCATCTCGCAGCGAAATACTTACCCATATTGGCACTGCTATTATTGCAAAGCCTGTACTTGCTGACTTAGAAGAAATGCGCGAAGGAGGCACTATTTGGGGCTATGCCCACTGCGTTCAACAGCATGAAATAACACAAGCGGCGATAGAACGTAAACTTACCTTAATCGCTTTTGAAGACATGTATGTGTGGTCACCACAAGGAAATGTAGGGCGCCATACTTTTTATAAAAACAATGAAATGGCAGGGTATTGCGCTGTAATACATGCCTTGCAACTTAAGGGTATTGATGGCCATTATGGCGATCAACGTAAAACGATTATATTTAGTTTTGGTGCAGTGAGTAGAGGCGCTATTGACGCTCTTAAAGCGCATGGCTTTAGAGATATTACAATTTGTATTCAGCGCCCTGATCACGAAGTGCGTGAAGAAATATTAGATTGTCACTATGTTAAGGTACGAGAAGGTGTTGAAGGAGAGGCGCGCATGATGGTTGTTGAGCATGATGGGACTAATCGACCACTTGGCGATCTTATTAGCGAAGCCGATATTATCGTGAACGGGACTTATCAAGAGACAGCTCATCCGGTTGACTTTGTCATTGAATCAGAAGCAGGCTGTTTAAAACCAAACAGCTTAATTATTGATGTTAGCTGTGATGAGGGGATGGGATTCTTTTTTGCAAAGCCGACAACGTTTAAAAACCCTTTATTTCGATATAACAACACGGATTATTATGGCGTTGATCATACACCGAGTTATTTATGGGAAAGCGCGACGCGTTCAATTTCTGCGGCGCTCATTGTATATTTACAAACGATACTTAAAGGTGCTTTGCAGTGGCAAAAAGATGAAACCATTCGCCGTGCAATAAACATTGAGCAAGGAATAATTAAAAATACGGCTATTTTGGCATTCCAAAACCGCGAAAATATTTACCCTTATAACGTAATAACACAATGATTATATCTATCTCTAATCTAATTTTACGTAAGATTAATTAGGGGGGGGGGCACTTCGTCTTAATGCTAGTAATTTTAAGGCGAAGTGTTTGTTGACTGATATAAAAACGAAAGGGCTTAGACTCTAAAAGTTTTTCTGAATAATTGCATATAATTTATAAGTTTACCAAATATTCCAACGACTGGGTGGATTAAAACTACAGACTTTTGGAGTGTAGCTCACACACTGTAAATATAATTTATCTAGTTACTTGTTAGAGATATTTATAGATTTTCCCAACTTATTGAGGCTAACTAGGCTTTAAAGTCGTAGTTCTGAATTACAGCCCGATTGTATAAAACATCTAATAAACACCGTATTTATATCAAATGACTGAAGCCTTTATTACCTCACTTCATAAAAACTATTCAACGCAATTAGTGAGTTAACTAAACTACATAGTTACTTCTAGTTTCACTACAGACACCTTTAAGGTAAGATATAATTATCTCATACAAAAGGATCGTTGATGAAGAATGTACTACTAATAGTTACTGGTGCCAGCCCACAAGTATTAACCGAAACTCTTTTTGCACTTTATCAGCAGGGTAAGCCTATTCCCGAAGAGATTTTTGTTATTACTACAAAAAGCACAAAGCCAATGCTTACTAATGGATTATTTGAGCAAGGTCATTTAGCTAAACTAATAGCAGATTATAAACTTCCCAACATTAAACTTCCCGATGAAAACATATGGCTAATAGAAGATGACAAAGGCCAACCTATTAATGATGCTAAATCTGAAATAGAACAAACCTACATGGCCGACTTTATTACTCGTAAAGTGTTTGAACTTACCAATAAAAACGATATTAGTATTCATGCATCGATTGCGGGTGGGCGTAAAACAATGGCGTTTTATTTAGGCTATGCCATGTCATTATTGGGCCGTGAGCAAGATTCGCTCAGTCATGTATTTGTGAATAACGAATTTGAATTTGTTAGAGACTTTTACTACCCAACACCTTACGACCACATTATTGATGGTAAAAATGGCACGCAAGTAAACTGTATTAATGCAAATGTAACCCTTGCCGAAATACCCTTTGTACGAATGCGCCAATCTATCGACGAAACCCTCATTGCAAATATGCAAAGTGCATCGTTTAGCCAAACAGTAGCAAGCTTAAACTCAGCTCATAAAAAAGATTTAACCCTTGAAGTAAACGCAAAAGCAAAAACGCTCACCTTTGCAGGTATCGAAATTAAACTTACCGCAAAAGAAACCGCCTTTTATTTATGGTTAAACCAATACAGCCAAAGTGAACATAAAAAGCTAGTTGTGGGTCGTGATTTTGAAGAGTCTTTGCGTTACAGCAAAGAATATCTCATGCTTTGTTGCAATGAGAAGACGCTCAACAGCAGTAAAAAAGGAAATTTGGATAGTTGCCGCCAATAGCTTTTCTGCCAAACATTTTGAGCAGCAATTAAAGTTAGGTTCAGAGGCAAATGGCGAAACTTTACAAGCTTTTCAATTATTAAATGGTTGGCTAGCTACGGCGCATGATAATGACATTGAGTTGAAAGTTTTTGTTTCACCATAGGTTTAGGTAAGAACTAAGGAATAGATGATGAGAGGTGGTCAAATTGCCTAGAGATTTTACAAAATATAATTTTAACGGACAGATTCTAGGTAAGGGGCGTTTGGTTTTAGCCGTGATAAAAGAATTTGTGAAGCAAAATCAGCCTACTCTGGCAGAGTTGTTCAAAGCATTTCCTGTTGAAGTACAGGGCCGAAAAGGTCTTTTTTGTACTGAGCAAGAGTTTAATGAAAAACTTAAAACTTCTGACGATGTAAAAAAGCGCTTTTTTACCAAAGATGATGAAATATTAGATATTGAAGGGACTAAAGTACTGGTGTAGTGGTACAGTGATTTTGGCCACCCATTAAGAAAGAAATGTTATGCTGATAAGCATACAAATTTGGGTGAAAAAATGACGAAATTAAAACGCGCATCGTATTCTGCAGCAATAAAATTAGAA
>NZ_JACJEP010000022.1:26411-65172 GCF_014164135.1 Pseudoalteromonas sp. SG45-1 | reverse complement strand
CTGAGAATAGAAAGTCAGGGCTTTATCTACCGAGCAGTATTAAATACTAGGCGCCGAGGCAAGCTCACTGACTTCGATGTGATAAATGATAGCTAATCATTTATCAACGAGAGATACAAGGCGCTTAGCTTGCTGGCGCGTCGGGCGGTAGCTTTATTTTTTTGCTTATTTTATTTCAAGAATTATTGTTTTGTACGTATGATTTTTAAATGCTCAAAGGCCTGCTTAATCGCAGGCCTTTTGTTTGGAAGTGAATGATTTAATATGCTATTTAACTGTTAAACGGGTAATCAACGTTTGTAAAAGGCCATTCGTTTTTAACCCATGTTTTAACGTTTGTTTTAAGCTCATCAAAAAGCGGTGTAGAAAGGTGCTCTTTAGCAACCCAGCTAAATACAGTGGCATCAAATTCACTATCAACCGTACCTGTAATATAAATACAGCCAATCACCTTCGTTTTATCGTTATTCATTACATGAAAAGTAAAAGATTCTTTATTATTAAATGCGATTAAGTCACTTTCCAATGATTGCGTGTTTTCTTGCAAAGTAAAGTCATCAGCAGGCCATGTGGTGCCTAAGCTAATTTGAATAAACTCGCGAGCAGACATAAGCGCTTTGTAATCAAGTTTTGTGTACTTAGGGTTTACCTTAACTAAGGTGAAATTTTCAAAGTGCTTTTCAATCGGTACTACAAATTCGTTATTTACTAAAGTCTCAGCCTGCACAAATGAGCAGCAAAATGTATAAATAGCAAAAACGAATATATGTAGTTTTGTCATATTTCTTCCTTAAATTTAAACTAATAGCTCTATGAAAATTAAGTTAAATTATAGCTTTATAGGGCTGAGCCTTAAAGAACTAATATTGTGTATTTCTAAATGTGCTGAGAGTTGCTTTCAAGTTTTTAGTACATTAATTCTGGTGAACTATAATACTAAGTGTCATAGTTGGTGGTGTGATATTTATGGGTATATTTAAATCAAAATGGTTTAACAAGTGGGCTGCAAAAGAGGGCTTACCTGACAAGGTGTTAATTGATGCTGTTAGAGATTTAGAAAACGGACTTAACGATGGGGACTTAGGTGCTCATGTTTATAAAAAGCGAGCACCAGCGAAAGACAGGGTAACGAGGTGGCTATAGAACCATAGTTGCTTTTAAAGTTGCGGATAAAGCATTTTTTATGTTTGGCTTTTCTAAAAACCAACGAGACAATATCGATAAAAAAGAATTAAAGGCACTAAAGTTAATGGCGAAAGAGTTACTAAGTTATTCACAGCAGCAACTCAAAATAGCTATTAATGAAGGCGAGCTAATAGAGGTAAAAAATCATGAGTAATAGTATTTTAGGCGTAATGCATGATACAGCTAAAGGGCTAAATGATGCCGGTGTTATGGATAGACAAACTATGCGGAAGTTTGATGCAATGTGTCTGCCTGAAGTCGAGCAATATGATGCCGCGCATATTAAAGCAATTCGTGAGCACGCTCATGTTAGCCAAGCGGTATTCGCCGCTTATTTAAATACCAGTGCTTCAACAGTTAGAGCTTGGGAGCAAGGTGGCAAGTCCCCAAAAGGTGCTTCCTTAAAGCTGTTAAATTTGGTCGCCAATAAAGGCTTAGATATACTTGTTTATTAATCTAAGCGGCCGGTAGCTAAGGTTGAGTGATACGAAATCCAATTCCACGATATTGCTCTAAAGCCTTATCCTATCTCCTTAGTTTAATCAGTAGTTTTACTAATTTCTCATATTGTAACCATATTTCAGGGTTCTCTTTGTGAGCTCGACGATAGAAAATATATGCTTCGTACCTATGGTAACTATTAATTATCTCCTGACCTGATAGTGAGTTTAATGCTTTTATTTCATATGCCTTTAAATCCACTCCTGTAGCTAGCTGCTCATATTTATTCAGGATATGGTGAAGAGTTTCTTTAGTATCGGATAAATTTACGACTTCCCTGACCTCATTAGCATGGAGCTTACCTGGGTATTTATTATTAAACTTAACAAGATACGGGATAACTTCTTGATGAAACTTCCCCCAATACTCTAAGGTTGATTTGATTCTCTCTTTTCTTGAGTTAACTATATAAATATAAATACCAAAAAGAAATGAGCATCCAGTAAACAGTACAGCGACTACTTTACTTATTTCTATTATGTAATTTAATTCCATTTCGATTACTCCGTGTAATTAGTTTAATCCTAGCTAAAATTTAGGTTAGACTAAAATATATCTAAGCCCCACACTGCCTAACCCCAGCACCTGCATGTTTTAGCGCAATAATTTGCCCTTTACCGTTATGCGCCATAGCGAGCATATCACCCGTATTTATATCGTTTTCAACCGCGTGTTTACCTTTTAAATCACTCAACAGTGAATGCTTAATTTGCACGAGTACTTCATCATTACAGCTGGCTATGTACCAGTCGTTATCTACCTTTAGGAGCGTACCGTATTCTATGTGGCGTTGTTGGTGGCGGTGTAAATCGTTAGCTAATTGGCTGTCGAGTGCGTGTTTTTGTTCTGTGATGGAGCTTGCGTAGCTACCAGCTTGGTTTATTTCGTGTGTTTTAATAATTGAATAGTCGTGAATGTCTATAGTGTTAAATACGCTGTTAAGCACGGTTTTTGGCGCGTGGTTAATGCTATCGTTATTATCAAACACAATAAAAGAAAATACACCCAGTGCGCAGGCAAGGCTGGTTAGCTGCAGCGTAAAGCCGAACTTTTTAGGCTTTGTGTGCGTGGCCTTTTTAAGTAGCGCTTTTTGCTGAGTGCTTGTAAGTGTAGTGCGCGCTTTTCGCTCTTTGTAATGTTGTGTGAGCTTTTGATCAAGCGGCTCATCAGGCTTGTTCATTGTTTGCTCCTAATAAACGTTTAAGGTTTTGCTTGGCATAGCGCAGCCTTGTTTTAATGGTCTCGAGGCTGCTTTGCGTTATAAGTTCTATGTCGGTGAGCGAAAAGCCTTCTTGTTGTAATGTTATGGCTTCACGCTGTACAAAGCTGAGTTGTTTTAGGGCGGCGTCGAACGCTTCGTAACTTATGTTTGAGCTTCCTATATGCGAGTCTTTGCTAGTTAAGTCACCACTATTTAAGTTGTTTTCGCTTTTATCATTTTGTGCTGCTAAATGCGTGTTTTCGTCAAGCTCTACAAAGTGCTGTTGCCTGCGGTATTCGTCAATGAGTGTGTTGCGGGCAAGTTTAAACAACCATGCTTTTGGTGTGGTTTGGGCTTGGTAAAGGTGGCGTTTTTCGATTACTTTTAGCCATGTTTGTTGGCTTACGTCGTATGCTAAATGCGTATTAGATTGTGTAACAAGGTAGTGGTATAAGTCGTTACTGTAGAGGGCAATAAGCTGCTCTAAGTAACGATTGTCGCCACTTTTTGCGTAACTTGCCAAGCAGTCCTTGCTTGGCGTTTCAAATAACCATGACTTAATACTTAGTAGCATAGGCTCATCGCTTTTATTGTTGTAATTTAAAATCGAGCTGTACAGTTTGACCTGTTTGTAATTGTGCCACACCTTCAATTACTTTGGGGCGATATTTCCAGCGTTTAATAGCTCTTATTGCTTCGCGGTCAAAGGTGCGTTTTGGCTCGGCGTTAATAACTACCGGGTCGATTACTTCACCGGTGGGCGAAATACTAAAGCTTAGTTGCACCCAACCTTCAATACCATCGCGCGCGGCTGTAGTTGGGTATTTAGGGTTTATGCGCACTATGGGTGTTGCATCCCCTGTAGGGCGATTAATGGTATTGTTAATGTCGCCACCAAAATCGTCAATTGTAACTGGCGTAAGGTCGCTAATTGCCAACACAGGATCCGCTGATGCATCAAGCGGTGGAGCTTTTTGCGGCACTTTAGGCATTGGCGGTGGCGGCTGTATTTTTTGTATATGCCTGACTTTTGAATCCTCAGGTGCTTGAAAAATCTCTACTATAATATCGCCCCCTGGTTTAACCGGTGCGCGTTGCTCGCCACTTATTAAATATTGCATAAACGCAAAAGCTGCAAAGGTCATTGCGGCGCCGCCGATAACGGCAGTCGATGTTTTAATAAATACTGGGTTGTTAGGTACTTCAAGTGTGTGCATAAGCCGCTCCAAATTTTATTGACCACTACAATTAGGGTGTTTTCAAAGCTATAACGGGTGGCAAATCAAAAAGGGGTGAAATAATTTTATAAAAAATGTGGGGTTTAGTTACAATAGCCATTCGCATTCTTTTACTTATTAACTTTTTAGGCTGTTATGCAACTCATTGAAATAAATAAAGCGCGTTACCGTAAACATTTAAACCGTGTTATTGCAGGATGCGGTATTGGTTTAGCTGTAGGCAGCTTGGCTATATCGCAAACGCTGATTGCTTTATTTCCTGATGAAAGTGGTAGCCACTTTCATTGGAACTTAATAGGCGTTGCTATTACAAGCGTTGGGCTTGCGTGGTTACTTAATAAATACCGTACACATAGCTTTATGACTGAAGTTGTTTATGTGTGGGAGCTTAAAAAAGCACTTAATAAAATAACCCGTAAAATGGCTAAGTTAAAAGCCGCTGGCCGTGAAGGTAATGCCGATGCGTTATTAGCGATTCATTATAGCTACGCGGGCTCTCGGTTATTGTGGCAGCTAGACGATAATCTAATCACCATGGACGATTTAGCCATTAAACAAGCTGAGCTCGAATCTGTTGCAGCGCAACATAACGTAACGCTTAATGTTGAAGATTACGATGAAAGCATTTTAAAACAGTTTTAAAGCTTAGGTTTTTAAATTAGTTAGAGGATCCTTAATGAAGAAAGTACTCATAGTGTGTTTAGGTAATATTTGCCGCTCGCCAACCGCAGAGGCGGTATTAAAAGCCCGTGCTAAAAAGCTAGGCGTTAACGTTAAAGTAGATTCGGCGGGCACTATTGGCTATCACGAAGGTAAAACGCCTGATAGTCGCTCAATGGCAGCAGGGGAGAAGCGCGGTTACAGCTTTAAAGGTATTTATTCACGTAAAGTGCGTACAAGCGACTTTACTGAGTTCGATTTAATTTTAGCGGCCGATACACAAAATTTAGCTGATTTAACAGCGCAATGCCCTGAGCATTTACGCTATAAGCTGGCGCTGTTTTTAGAATATGGCGAGCAAGCCCAAAGCGCTATTCCCGATCCCTATTACGGCGGCGATGATGGCTTTGAAAATGTGCTCGATTTAATAGAAGCGGCTAGCGATAAAATACTCGCTAAAATTTAATCCCTATTTTATTACTAAAGCTAAATTTAACGAGCTTTTTGTCGTATTGCATGGCGTTCCTAAAGTGAGTACATTTTATACTTGCTCAAAGGGAACTTTATGAAAATAAAAATATTACTACTCACTTTATCTATCGCTTCTTGTTCTACTTTTGCTAACGATGTTAGTTTTTCGATTGGGGGTGGCTATCCTTATTTAGTTATTCCTGAAGTGTCTTTGTCGGCTAACGACGACACACAGCGCTGGTATGCAAACTATAAACTAGGCCTTGATGATGGGTTTTCTGCCGGTTTTGAACAAGCAGTTAGCGATAATAAAAAACATGCTTTTGGCGTACTTGTGGGCGCTATTGGTGCAAGAGATACAGACCAAGAGTGCGAAAGTTCAACTAATGATGTAGCAACTGACTTTGCTAATACGCTAGGTTGTGTAATTGGCGGTATTTTTGATGAAGAAACAACAAATGGTATAGGGCTTACGTACAACTACAACTTTAATGGATTGAACAGCGCTGGTTTTAGATTAGAGCTAGAGGTGGGCTACGGTAAAGCAAGCGATAGCAATGAAAAAAGAGCCGATGGCGGAATTAGCGTAAGTTATGAATTTTAACTACGTAGAATTTGTATTAGTTGGTATTAAAAAAGACGCTTAAAGCGCCTTTTTTAATGAGCCGCTTTTAGTGGCGGTTAATTTTAAAGTCGAGTTGTACCTGAGAAATAGCGCTAACAGGTTTGCCATTTTCAAACTTTGGCGCGTAACGCCATTGCTCAAGCGCTGCTTTGGCTGATTTTTCAAATGCGCTGCCACCTTCTGAGCTAAGTACTTTTGGGTTTTTTACAAAGCCAGCTGCGTCTACCTCAAACTCCATAACAACGCTACCATCGGTACTAAATCTGGCTTTGTTAACTGGGTATTTAGGATTAACACGATAGAGTGGTGTTTGCTCTTGCGATTCTTTCCATGGCACCATTTGAGCGATAGCTAGGCAATGTTTAGTTGCTTCTTCGCTTTTACCTTGTTTTTCGTACAGGCCTACAAGCTTTGAATGAGCTGTTAGCTCTGCACTGTGATCAAAGTTTAAGTTACTATCGAATACAGTAACTATACGGTTTAGCCTTTCAATCGCTTGATTGTATCTTTTACGACCCTCTGCGAATGAGGCCATTAAAAAATCGGCTTTTATGCGCTCTAGTGAGTTTTCAGGTAAGTTTTCTTGGTAGTATTCGTCGGCTTCTTCTAGGTAGTTTTTAGCCTCACGATATTTTTTAGAACTAAACTTTTTAGCCAGTAGCGTTGCAGCTTCAAGTTTCATGTCGGCTACAAACTTAGGGTTATTTTGTGTTTTAGCTATACCTATTACTTCTTCTAAAAAGTTAGCTGCTTTGTAAGCTGATGTTGTGTAGTTAGCTTTTCCGAGCAGTGCATCAACTGTTTCTATTGATTGTTTGCCGTGATTAGCCGCTAAAATAGTATGTGCTTCATCATAAAGTGCAAAACGTTGTTCGTATAGCTCATCGCCGTAGCCTTTAATAGCTTTAGCGTAGTTAATAGCTAAGTTAGCAGTATTGTCGTCGCTTTTACCGTAAACGGCTTTACCTGATGTGTAAGCAAGTTTGGCAGCTTGTTGTACGTTTTCGTCTGCTTTAACTGCTGCTAAATAGCCTTGGTATGCTTGGTTAAATACCGTTTGAGGATCGCTTGCTTGGCTGGCGAATGCTGTAGTGCTTAAAGTTGTTGCGCTTAAAGCAGACAAACTTAAACCTATAAATAAAGCGAGTTGCTGACGTTTCATAATAATCCCTATCGTTGTTTAAAATACAAAATACCAAACGTGCCTGCAGGTGTCACTGATTAAGGTAAATCAACGTAAATAATATTGGCGGTTATTTGTATTAATTTATTGCTTAACAATCATTGAAAATAACGCCTGTCGTCGCCATATATTTGCCATAAACAGTCTTGTACTACGGTGTATTTATCCTATTTTGTGATACTATCACTTTATTGTCGTGTCGTAGTTATTTAAATATTTGGATTTGTCGTGGCGCAAGTAAGAGCAAGAGTCCAGCTTAAAGTTGGCAGAAATAGTGATATCCCTGCAGAAATAATCTCATTTACTGATTTAAAAGATGGTAAAGAACATATTGCTATGGTGTTTAACAACGCCGATACAGAGCAAGATGTACCGCTAATTCGTATGCATTCAGAATGCCTAACGGGCGATGTATTTTACTCATCGCGTTGTGATTGCGGCGAGCAGCTAAATGAATGTATTGAAATGATGCACGAGCAAGGCGGTATTTTATTGTATTTACGCCAAGAAGGCCGTGGCATTGGTTTATACAACAAAATTGACGCTTACGTATTGCAATCGCAAGGTATGAACACCTACGAAGCTAATAATCATTTAGGCTTTGCTGATGATTTGCGTGACTTTTCGGATGCGGTATTAATGCTCAATGCGCTTAATTTAAGTCACGTTAAATTAATGACTAATAATCCTAAAAAGCTTAATGCATTAAAAGATGCCGGTATTAATGTTGACTCGGTTGTGGGCACACATGCGCACATAAAAGCGGGTGTTGCGGGTAATAAATCGTACCTAGAAACAAAAATTAAGCATGGCGCGCATATGTTAGATATTAAGAAAATTAAAAAACCTTAATCATTTAATTACGTTTCGTCTATTAATCCCCCCTTACGCCAAGTTATACTTGGCGTGTTTCGTTTTAAATTAAGAGCAAGTATGTCTACACAATTACGAATTTTTAAAGCCGATGCAGGGCTAAAGTGGTTAAAAGCCGGATGGCTTATTTTTAAAACCCAGCCAGCAACCTTTATTTTTATGCATTTATTTATTGGTATTGTAGGGCTGCTGTCTTTATTTTTACCGCTGCTGCAAGTAGTAGCAGCACTCGCTACGCCATTTTTAACCGCAGGGTTTTACCAAGCGGTGCTTAGTAAGCAACAGGGCGGAAAAATTATGCTAGCCGATATTCTCAAGCCATTTACGGCTAAAGGAAATCGTTTAGGGTTATTACGCTTAGCACTTTACCAAATGGGTGCGGGCATTTTAATGGCGTTACTTGCTAATGGCTTATTTGCCGATGCAGTGGCTGTTATGAGCCAACCAGGACTTGATCCAAACGTGGCGCTAGAACAAATGCTTGAGAGTATTTCGGGCGCGAATGTAATTTTATTTTTTATGGCAATGCTAATTTATTTAACGGCATTTGCGTACGCTGTGCCACTTGTTTATTTTAGTAAAGAAACACGCATTTTAACGGCGCTTAAAAAATCGTTAATGGTGTTTTATCATAACATTTTGCCACTTGGCGTTTTTGGCCTTATTTGCGCATTATTTATGGCGCTTTCGATGTTCTTATCGTTCTTACCACTGTTGATTTTAATGCCGATTTGCTACATTAGCTTTTTTGTATCTTATCAAGCCATTTTTATGCCTGTTGTACCATTAAGTGACGACATTAATGTTAAGCCACTTAGCAGTGAAACAAGCGGGCGTTTTGACGCTTAATGGATGATAAATTAAAGCAAAAACTAAAAAACTATGTACTTTGGTTACTAGGGCGCCAAGAATATTCGCGTCGTGAGTTAACGCTCAAATTACAGCAAAAAGAAGCGACAGAAGAGTTTATTGAAACGCTGCTTGATTGGTGCGAAAAGCACAATTTTATTAACGAGCAGCGATACTGTGAAGGCTTTGTAAGAAAACACATATTTAAATGCCACGGGCTTAAGCGAATACAAAGCGAAGCTATGGGCAAAGGGATTGATCGTTCGCTACTTGAAATGGTAGTTGAAGAGCTTGAAATAGATTGGTTTGAGCTTGCGCAGGATGCGTACAATAAAAAATATTCGAATACACCGCCAGATCTCGATTACAAAGATAAAGCTAAGCGCGTGCGCTACTTAATGTATCGGGGTTTTAGCTACGATGAAATTAATTTTGCAATGCAAGCACAGTAAATACAGGTGAGACTTTCAAATGCAGCACATGACTACCGCACAAATTAGGCAACAGTTTTTAGACTTTTTTGCCAGCAAGCAACATCAAATAGTACCTTCTAGCTCGCTTATACCGGGTAACGATGCCACGTTGTTATTTAATAATGCCGGCATGGTGCAATTTAAAGATGTATTTTTAGGCGCAGAAAGCCGCCCTTATACACGTGCGACAAGTTCGCAGCGCTGTGTACGTGCTGGCGGTAAGCATAACGATTTAGAAAACGTAGGCTACACTGCTCGCCACCATACATTTTTTGAAATGTTAGGTAACTTCAGCTTTGGCGATTACTTTAAGCAAGACGCGATTAAGTTTGCGTGGGAGTTTTTAACTGAGGTTGTTAAATTACCTCAAGAAAAACTGCTTGTTACTATTTATCACGATGATGAAGAAGCGTTTGAGTATTGGTCAAAAGATATTGGCTTAAGTGAAGATCGTATTATTCGTATTGCGACCTCTGACAACTTTTGGTCTATGGGCGATACTGGTCCATGTGGTCCGTGTTCTGAAATATTTTATGACCACGGCGAGCATATTTGGGGCGGACCTCCGGGCACTCCAGAGGAAGACGGCGACCGTTTCATCGAAATTTGGAACCTTGTATTTATGCAATACAACCGTCAAAGCGACGGTACAATGTTGCCACTGCCTAAGCAGTCTGTTGATACGGGAATGGGCCTTGAGCGTATTTCTGCAATTTTGCAGGGTGTGCATTCAAACTACGAAATCGATTTATTCCAAGGCTTAATTGCAGCAGCTGCAAGTGTAACTAACGCGCAAGATATGGACGATAAGTCACTACGCGTAGTGGCGGATCATATTCGTTCGTGTGCGTTTTTAATCTCTGACGGTGTTATGCCATCTAACGAAGGTCGTGGTTATGTACTACGTCGTATTATTCGTCGTGCTGTGCGCCACGGTAATAAGTTAGGTGCGCAAGGTTCGTTTTTCTATAAGTTAGTTGCTGCGCTAATTGAGCAAATGGGTCAAGCGTACCCAGAGCTTGCTAAGCAACAAGAAATTATCGAAAAAGTATTACGCATTGAAGAAGAACAGTTTGGTAAAACACTTGAGCGTGGCTTAGCTATTTTAGAAGAAAGCTTAAGTGACCTTAAAGGCGATATTATACCGGGCGACTTAGTATTTAAACTTTACGATACGTATGGCTTTCCAGCTGATTTAACGGCCGATGTTGCGCGTGAGCGCCAGATGACGATTGATCATCAAGGTTTTGAAGAGTGCATGGCTGTACAACGTAAAACAGCGCAACAAGCGGGTAAGTTTGGTGCTGATTACAATGAGCAATTAAAATCAGAAAAGCTTACTGAGTTTAAAGGCTACGACAGCACGCACCATAGCGCGACAGTGGTAGAAATTTTTGCCGGTGGCGAAGCTGTTCAGTTATTAGAAGATGGTCAACAAGGTATTGTAGTATTAGACCGCACACCGTTTTACGCTGAATCAGGCGGCCAAACGGGCGACACGGGTACTATTACAGTTGCTGGTGGCGAATTTAATGTTACTAATACCACTAAACTTGGTAATGCTTTTGCTCACCACGGTACTGTGCAAGGTCGCATTGGTGTTAACGATAAAGTGGATGCGACTATTGATGATGCACGCCGCGATAGCATTAAGAAAAACCACACAGCTACACATATTTTACACGAAGCACTACGCCAATTATTAGGCGACCATGTAGGCCAAAAAGGCTCACTTGTTCAGCCTGATCGTTTACGTTTTGACTTTTCGCACTTTGAAGCGGTTACTAAAGATGAGCTACGTGAAATTGAGCGTGTAGTTAATGACGAAATTCGTCGTAACTTCGCACTTAATACTGAGCTTATGGCTATTGATGATGCTAAAGCGAAAGGTGCTATGGCGTTGTTTGGCGAAAAGTATGATGACGAAGTACGTGTAGTTACTATTGGCGACTACTCTATTGAGCTTTGTGGTGGTACTCACGTTGAGCGCGCAGGCGATATTGGTTTATTCAAAATTGTATCTGAAAGTGGTATTGCCGCAGGTGTTCGCCGAATTGAAGCGGTAACCGGTGCTGATGCAGTTGCTTATGTTAGCGAGCAAGAGCAACAATTACATGATGTAGCTGCTTTAGTTAAAGGCGATAGCGCATCGGTACTTGAAAAAGTAACTGCGTTGCTTGAAAAGTCTAAAGGTCTTGAAAAGCAAATTGCGCAACTTAACGATAAGTTAGCAAGTGCAGCGGGTGCATCTTTACTTGATTCGATTGTTGAAATTAACGGCGTTAAGCTACTTGTAGCAAATGTTGAAGGTACTGAATCTAAAGCGCTTCGCGGTATGGTTGACGACCTTAAAAACAAAATTGGCTCAGGTGTTATTGCTCTTGGTGTTGCCAGTGGCGACAAAGTAAGCCTAATTGCTGGTGTAACTAAAGACTTAACAGGCAAAGTAAAAGCCGGTGAGTTAGTTAACCACATGGCAGGCCAAGTAGGTGGTAAAGGTGGCGGTCGTCCAGATATGGCACAAGCCGGTGGTAGTGAGCCACAAAACCTTGCTGCTGCACTAGATAGCGTTACAGCTTGGTTAACTGAGCGTACTTAAGCCTAAGTGGCGCTTATTGTTCAAAAATTCGGTGGCACTTCGGTCGGCTCAATAGAGAGAATTGAAGCGGTCGCCGACCTTGTTGTAAAAACCAGACAACAAGGACATCAAGTGGTTGTGGTGCTCTCGGCTATGTCGGGAGAAACCAACCGCTTAATTAATCTCGCCAAACAAATTGATACTCGCCCGAGTAGCCGTGAACTAGATGTACTAATTAGCACCGGAGAGCAGGTTTCTGTATCACTACTTGCTATGGCTATTATAAAACGTGGCCACTCTGCTGTGAGCCTATTAGCCGATCAAGTCAATATTTTAACCGATAACATGTTTGGTAAAGCTCGTATTGCAGAGGTTGCTGCTACGCGTTTGAAGCATGAGCTTGAGCATAATCGTATTGCTATTATTGCTGGGTTTCAGGGGCGTGATGTTGAGGGCAACATTACAACGCTTGGGCGCGGCGGTACCGATACATCGGCTGTGGAAATAGCTGCGGCTATAAAAGCTGACGAATGCCAGATCTATACAGACGTTGACGGCGTATATACTACAGATCCTCGTGTTGAACCTAACGCGCGCAGAATGAGCCAAGTTACCTTTGCCGAAATGCTAGAACTGGCAAGTTTAGGGGCGAAAGTTTTGCATATTCGCTCAGTAGAAGCTGCAGGTAGACACAATGTGCCACTTAGGGTGCTTTCTAGCTTTAATCCCGATGAAGGTACATTAATAAGTTTTGAGGAGAACGATATGCCAAGCAAGGTTGTATCGGGGATTGCATTTAATCGTGACGAATGTTTAATTAAGGTACAAGGTGTGCCAACGGGTACGCAATATCTTTCAAAAATATTGAAACTTTTTGCCGAAAATGGCATCGAAATAGATATGATTAATCAAGTTAATCATAACTTTGAAAAAATAGACTATGCTTTTACTGTGCACTCGAATGATTATCTGCAAGCACTTGAATTATTGAGTGAAGATCAAGCTCAGCTCAGTGCTCAAAATATAAGCGGATTGCAAGCAGTAGCTAAAATTTCTGCTGTTGGCATGGGTATGAAATCACATTCTGGTGTCGCTAGTTTATTTTTTGATGCATTAGCACAGGAAAATATTAATGTGGTTTTAGTCTCGACTTCAGAGATTAAAATTTCAGTTTTAATAGATGAAAAGTACTTAGAGTTGGCTGTTCGTGCATTACACAAGGCATTTTTAACAGAAAATGGATAGATTGCGAGTTTTTACTTACTTTTCAGTCTAATTTTCATTAGTATGTTTAAGCGGAATCTTATAATTTTTATTGGAACATGGGAGCAAGAGAATGCTAATACTAACTCGTAGAGTAGGTGAAACCCTAATGATTGGTGACGAAGTAACAGTTACTGTTCTAGGTGTTAAAGGAAATCAAGTTCGAATCGGTGTTAATGCACCAAAAGACGTATCAGTGCATCGTGAAGAGATTTACATGCGCATACAAGCTGAAAAGTCGAACCCTAATCCGGGCAATGCTTAATCAACACGTATACGTAGTTGAGTAATTAACTCAACTAGACTAAAAGCCACTCACTGAGTGGCTTTTTTGTTTATAAAAGCGAGTGTTTCAGGACTAAGTATTTGTTTTGATATGTACTGCATGCCGCTTTTGTTTTTAATAATAATACCTTGTTGGGTGTCTATTACTTCGCTTATATTTTGCCATTCTAATTGATAGCTTTTGTAATGATTAGCAGATTTAATACCTTCTTCATCAAAGGTAAGTGTTACCTCAGAGCCTGATGCTCTGCTGAGCATTTGTCTGGTTACCCACCATGGTCTGCGATAGTAATAAGCGACGCACTCGAGTACCGCTAACATGATCATAAACGTTCCTAAGTAATGATCGTCTAAAACATAAATGCCAAATAAACCAAGCGCAACTAACAACACAAGTAAAAAGTATTTAGGTTTTGCACGCTTACTATAAGGGAGTGACTCATCAAAACACTCGTAAAAGTAGGGTTTATCTAATGTGTAGGTGGTTGTGAATGCCATTTTGCCTTGCTTTAAATATCGTTTTTTTTATTTTAACAAGCTAACTGCTAAATGAGCAGCTTTATAGTCAGTGATTTTATTACTGGCACAAAAAAACGGCTCGAAAGCCGTTTTTTTAGCGGTACAAGAAGAATTAACAGTTAGTTTCTTCAGCGTTCACGCCTTCTTTAACATTTTCACATGCATCTTCAACAGAGTTTTGCACATCAGTTACTGCTTCGTCGATACGTTCGCCAGCATCTTCTGCATGGTTGTCTTCACAACCCATCATGAAAAAACCTGCAAATACTGCGATTAGTGCTGCTTTTAAAGTTGTAGAGTTCATAGTGTAATTCCTTGTAAGTATTAATTAAATTTTAGTGTTTGTTAGTTGAATGCTTTATCTACCTGGGTGATTTACCACGTAGTGCACCTGAAACTAATGAAATCACTAAAAGTACTAAAAAGATAAAAAATATAATTTTTGCTATACCAGCTGCGGCACCTGCGATGCCACCAAAACCTAACACTGCAGCGATTAAAGCAATAACTAAAAATGTAATTGTCCAGCGTAACATTGTTTTCTCCTTGGTTATCAAATTTGCTCATAATAACTAATGCCAGTTATATGCCAAAGTTTATTTGGTATAAATATCAATTGGTTATGGTTTTTCGCTGTTGTTCTAGTTATTAGTTGGTTAGTAACTTTTACGCTTTGTTATGTAAGTTATTCACACTGTTGCAAATAACTGCTAAATGTTCACTAAATAAACTTATTTTGGTAAGACCAATTAACAATTGGTGTGTGGCTTTGCATTTAATATTAAGAATTAGTGTTTATTTTTACTTAGCTTGATAGTTAATTAACAACTTCCATATAACTATTAGCTATAGTCGTTATTTCTTGTATGTATTGTAGAGCGCGTGATTGCTGAGTTATAGCATGTAAATTAATTGAGTGTTATGTTGTTTATTGTTTAATTGGTTTTACCAATTTACAAGATGTAGACAAAGCGATTAGTTTTGTTATTATCCAGTGAATAAATATTTAATTAAATCGATTTTTTATTTTCGATATGGGTTTCAAGGGGAGAAAAATGGATATAGGTGCTCTACTCACAACGGCTGGTAACTTAATGCTTACTGGCATGGTTGGGGTGTTTGTATTTCTGTCGATATTAATTGGTGCAGTAACGCTTATGTCTAATTTGGTGACGCGCTTTAGCGAACCTGACGTGGCGACACCAGTTAAATCACCATCTTTTAAATCTCAAGGTGTGCCTAATGAGCACATCGCTGCTATTAGTGCTGCCATTGCTCAGTACAAATCAAATAATAAATAAGGGGCAAACACATGGCTAAATTAAAATTAACAGAATTGGTATTACGCGATGCTCACCAATCATTATTAGCAACGCGTATGCGCCTAGACGATATGCTACCGATTGCTAGCAAATTAGACGATGCGGGTTATTGGTCTATTGAATCGTGGGGCGGTGCTACATTTGACTCGTGTATTCGTTATTTAGGCGAAGATCCTTGGGAGCGTATTCGTGCACTTAAAAAAGCGATGCCTAATACTAAACAGCAAATGCTATTACGCGGTCAAAACTTATTAGGTTACCGCCATTACGCTGATGACGTAGTTGAAAAGTTTGTAGAACGTGCACATAAAAATGGCGTTGATGTATTTCGTATATTTGATGCAATGAACGATGTACGTAACCTAGAAACAGCTATTAAAGCGGCTGTAAAAGTAGGCGCTCACGCTCAAGGTACTATTTCGTACACAGTTAGCCCAGTTCATACACTTGATATGTGGCTAACTCTTGCAAAGCAGCTTGAAGATATGGGTTGTCACTCAATTTGTATTAAAGATATGGCGGGTTTATTAAAGCCGTACGATGCTGAAAAACTAATTAAAGCACTTAAAGAAACTGTATCTATTCCAATTGCTATGCAGTGCCACGCTACAACAGGTTTAAGTACTGCTACTTACCAAAAAGCAATTGATGCTGGTATTGATATGCTCGATACCGCTATTTCATCAATGAGTATGACTTATGGACATTCCGCAACTGAAACTATTGTATCGATAGTTGAAGGGACTGAGCGTGATACTGAGCTTGATTTAAACCACCTAGAAGAAATTGCTGCTTACTTTAGAGATGTACGTAAAAAATATGCGGCATTTGAAGGTAGCTTAAAAGGGGTTGATGGGCGCATTTTATTAGCTCAAGTACCTGGTGGCATGCTTACAAACATGGAAAACCAACTTAAAGAGCAAGGCGCAGCCGATAAGCTTAATGAGGTTTTACTTGAGATCCCACGTGTACGTGAAGATCTTGGCTTTTTACCTTTAGTAACACCAACTTCGCAAATTGTTGGCACTCAAGCGGTACTTAATGTGCTAACGGGTGAGCGTTATAAAACCATTACTAAAGAAACTGCTGGCGTATTAAAAGGTGAATATGGCTTAACACCAGCACCAATGAATAAAGAGCTACAAGAGCGCGTGCTTGATGGAGCGGAAGTTATTACTTGTCGCCCTGCTGATAACATTGCACCTGAGCTTGCAACGCTTGAAGCTGAGTTATTAAAAGAAGCACAAGAGCAAGGTTTAACACTTGCTGATGATCAAATTGATGACGTATTAACTTATGCATTATTCCCACAAGTTGGTTTGAAGTTTATTAAAAACCGCAACAACCCAGATGCATTTGAGCCAGTACCTTCTGTTGAAGATAAAAGCAGTAAAGCACCTTCTAAATCAGTTTCAAATAGTAACAAAGTGAAGGCTGAGCAGTACAGTGTAAAAGTAGATGGTAAAGTTTATGACGTAGTCGTAGCGCAAGGTGGTGAACTTAAAGAAGTAACATTAAAAGACTCTGAGCACATTCCTCAATCTGCTTCTGTTGCATCAGGTGAAACACTTAACGCGCCTCTAGCCGGTAATATTTTTAAGATTAAAGTAAAAGCTGGGCAAGTTGTTAACGAAGGCGATGTAGTGATTATTATGGAAGCCATGAAAATGGAAACTGAAATACGCGCTACGCATACCGGAACAATTGCTGAAGTGTTAGTTAGTGAAGGCGATGCTGTAACTACCGGCGACGCTATGATTGCATTAGCTTAGGAGTAAATAGAGGATGGAAGGTATTTTAAACCTCTGGAATGCGACAGGCATTGCTAACTTTACAATCCCATCGTTAATAATGATTGCGGTAGGGTGTTTATTACTGTTTTTAGCGATAGCTAAAGGCTTTGAACCACTATTATTACTACCTATTGGTTTTGGTGCAATTTTAACAAATGTACCAGTGGCAGGTTTGTCAGACCCAGGTGGGCTTTTGTACTACGTTTATTATGTGGGTATTGATACGGGGATTTTTCCGCTGTTGATATTTATGGGAGTAGGGGCGCTGACCGACTTTAGCGCACTTATTGCAAACCCACGTATGTTGTTATTAGGTGCGGCTGCACAGTTTGGTATTTTTGCTACATTGTTTGGCGCTATATTACTTAACTATGTGCCAGGTTTTGAATTTACTTTACAGGACGCATCGGCTATAGCCATTATAGGTGGTGCCGATGGGCCAACAGCAATATTTTTAGCATCAAAACTGGCACCTGATTTACTAGGCGCAATAGCAGTAGCTGCGTATTCATATATGGCACTTGTGCCAATTATTCAGCCGCCAATTATGCGTGCACTAACAACCCCAGAAGAGCGTAAAATAAAAATGCCAGAGCTTCGCAAAGTATCTAAAAAGGAAAAGATTATTTTTCCACTTATGGTGCTTAGTTTAACGGCTATGTTTTTACCGGCTGCTATACCGCTGGTAGGTATGTTTTGTTTAGGTAACTTAATGCGAGAGTCGGGTGTTGTTGATAGATTAAGTAACAGTGCTCAAAACGAAATCATCAATGTTACAACTATATTTTTAGGCTTAGCTGTTGGTTCAAAGCTTGCTGCAGATAAGTTTTTAACTGTTGAGACGATTGGTATTTTAGTGCTTGGCGCACTGGCTTTTGCAATTGGTACGGCATCTGGCGTATTTATGGCAAAAGGACTTAACCGAATATCTAAAACGCCTATAAATCCATTAATTGGGGCGGCAGGTGTATCGGCTGTGCCAATGGCGGCACGAGTAGTTAATAAAGTTGGCCTTGAAAGTAACCCACATAACTTTTTACTTATGCATGCAATGGGACCCAACGTAGCGGGTGTACTTGGTAGTGCAGTTGCTGCGGGTATTTTATTAGCACTTGTTGGCTAAAAATGTAATTTAAAATAGATTAACCATTAAGCGCAGTTTACTGCGCTTTTTTTTGTTCTTAATTTCTTCACCGCTAAATGGTTTCTTGTTCAGCACTTTTTGTTTACAGTAACAGCTCTTCAACATTTTAAGGATAGTTATCATGCTTCACACGCCTTTAGCAAAGCACTTGCCTCACGTTAGTAAACTTGTATTTGGATGTATGGGTCTGGGAGGCGGTTGGAATAAAGACGCAATCACTGATGCACATGTTAAGCAAGCTCATGAATGTATAGATAACGCCATTGAAGGTGGTATTAATTTTTTTGACCATGCTGATATTTATACTTTTGGTAAAGCAGAGCAGGTTTTTGGTAAAGCATTAAGTGAGCGGCCAGAGCTTAGAGAGCACATGTATATTCAATCTAAGTGTGGGATTCGATTTGAAGATGACTTAGGGCCAAAGCGTTATGACTTTTCCCCAAAGTGGATTGAGCAGTCAGTTGAAGCATCATTAAAACGATTAAATACAGATTATTTAGACGTACTTATGCTGCATCGCCCTGATCCACTCATGGAAGTTAACGAAATTGCTCGCATATTTAGTTGCTTAAAAGAAAGCGGTAAAGTGCGCAATTTTGCAGTGTCTAATATGCAGCAGCACCAAATGAACTTTTTACAACACGCACTTGATATGCCAATTGTTGCTAATCAAATTGAGGCTAGTTTGCAAAAACATCAGTTTGTTGATGAAGGTGTATATGCCGGTAACAGTGACGGTAAAGATCTTAATTTTACGCCAGGTAGTATTGAGTACTGTCGTCATTTTGAAATCCAAATTCAAAGCTGGGGTAGTTTATGCCAAGGCTTGTACAGCGGTAGTGATTTATCAAACGCATCTCAGGCAGATATCAACACCAGTCTTTTAGTTAATAAGCTGGCTGCACTTTATGAAACCTCTGCTGAGGCAATTGTACTTGCATGGTTGCTTCGCCATCCCGCATCTATTCAGCCAATTATTGGAACAACTAATGCTAAACGGATTAAAGCCTCTTGTGATGCTGTAAACGTAGAGCTAACTCGTGAGCATTGGTATGCACTTTATGTAAGCGCTAAAGGCCACGAATTACCATAAGTAGGGCATTAATATGAACATATTCGTTATTTTAATTGGTTTGTTTGTTGCGCTGGCGATACTTATACCCTTGCTTGAAAAGTATCAAAGTAAAATAGGGCTCAACGGCGCAACCAAATACAGTAAATATATTTGGCCATTAGTGATGGTGTCTTTAGTTATTCAGCTCATTTATGCACTGATGTACTGATGTACTGATGTACTGATGTACTGATGGTTTATAGCGTATACAAAAAAGCCTTTGCAGGTTAAACCTGCAAAGGCTTTTTTAATGTTTATTGATAAACTTTATTTAAGTGCTAACTGTAGCTCGCGATTGCGCTCAAGCTGGGCAATAAAGTTATCAGCAATAGGTTTAAACTTGGCAAGTTCTGAGCGAGGTAATGGCTCTGACTTAGGGAGTTTTACAGTTTTAGGATTACGGTGAACGCCATTTACTAAAAATTCATAGTGTAAATGTGCACCAGTAACACGACCTGTAGAACCTACAGTACCAATTTGTTGGCCCTGTTTAACTTTTTGGCCCGTTTTAACTAGCTTCTTATTTAGGTGTAAGTACTTAGTTACATATTGCGTGCCATGGCTAATAAATACGTAGTTACCGTTGTACTTGCTGTAACCGGCTTTAATTACTTTACCGTTACCAGATGCAACAACAGGTGTGCCAGTGCGTGCAGCAAAGTCGATACCACGGTGCGCTCTAACTTGCCCAGTAACAGGGTGTAAGCGGCGAGGATTAAAGCTCGAACTAATATACTTAAAGCTTACAGGCGCACGTAAAAATGCTTTTTTCATGCTACGCCCTTCAGGCGTATAAAAATTGCCGTCGGTATGGCGAATAGCTGCAAAGCGCTGACCTTGGTTTACAAATTCAGCTGCAATAATTTTACCAGTACCAATAAACTCGCCATCAACATAGTGAGACTCGTAAATTAAGCCAAATACATCGCCTTTACGAATGTCGTTTGCAAAATCAACATCCCAACCAAATATGTCAGCAAAGTTCATTATTTGGCGTTCGCTTAAACCTGCTGCAATTGCTGAAGTCCAAAAGTTATTAGATATTTCGCCGCCAGCGGTTTTGGTTAGCGTTTCAATTTCTTTGCTATCAATAGCTGTATCGTAGTTACCTTCTTCGTTTAAGGTAACAAATAAAGTATCTGTTTTTGAAATCACATAGCGCAGTTGAGCTAAGGAGCCATCTTCAGCTGTCGCAAAACTAAGTATTTCACCTGGGTGAATTTTAGTCAGTTTGCGAGTCTCCGCATTAGTGTTAATTAGTTTATGAAGCGTTTGAGCCGAAAAACCAGCACGCTTAAAGATAATTGCTAAATTGTCGCCATTTTTAACTTTATGATCGACAAAGTCGTATTCTGGTAACTTTTCTGCTGCTTGCTCTGAATTTAACTCAGTTAATTTTTCGTTGTTATCAACTTTAACTTGTAACTCATAGCGCTTACCAATTTCTAGTGCATTTGCACTATTGTCTTTGGATGCAGTGGCTTTTTCAGAAGGAAGAAAGGCTAAGCCAACAATAGCAGAAACCAAACCTAGAATAAGCAATTTGTGTTTTTTGGGGAGCGTGTGAACCACGTGAACCATAACGTGCCTTTTTCTGCTGTCAAGATAATAAATACATAATATTGCAGGATATACTTAATAATGTACGAATACTAGTGTTTTGTAGATTTAAACTGACCTTAAACTACGCTAAAATCGGGCTTAGAAAGCCTTTTTTAACGCTCTACCTAGCTAAGACTCAATTGATTTAGTTTAGTTGCATGAATCACTTAAAAAGTTGTTTTAATTAGGTAGAAATTTGTTATGTTAGCTACATCTATTTATTCGGTTTAAACCTTTATTAAACCGTGACTACGCAAGTAACTAGTCGCCCCTTCGTCGGCAGAATTTTGGAGTAATACACAGTGGATTTACAAACCGCTCTAGCAGAGATAAAACGCGGTGCAGAAGAAATATTAATTGAAGACGAACTAGTTGAAAAACTAAAGTCGGGCAAGAAGCTAAAAATAAAAGCAGGCTTTGATCCTACAGCGCCTGATTTACACTTAGGACACACTGTACTAATTAATAAAATGAAAACCTTTCAGGATTTAGGTCATGAGGTTATTTTCTTAATTGGTGACTTTACTGGCATGATTGGTGACCCAACGGGGAAAAACGTAACGCGTAAACCACTTACTCGTGAAGACGTACTAGCCAATGCCGAAACATATAAAGAACAAGTATTCAAAATTCTAGATCCTGCTAAAACCACTGTTGCATTTAACTCTACTTGGATGGAAAAGTTAGGCGCTGCAGGCATGATTAAACTTGCTGCAAACCAAACCGTAGCACGTATGCTTGAACGTGATGACTTTAAAAAGCGTTATGGAAGCGGCCAACCAATTGCAATTCATGAGTTTTTATATCCACTGGTACAAGGTTGGGATTCGGTTGCACTAGAGTCAGATGTTGAACTAGGTGGTACTGATCAGCGCTTTAATTTGTTAATGGGCCGTGAGCTACAAAAAGTAGAAGGTCAAAAGCCGCAAACAGTATTAATGATGCCATTACTTGAAGGTACTGACGGCGTTCAAAAAATGTCTAAGTCGCTTGGTAACTACATTGGTATTACTGATGCACCTAACGATATGTTTGGTAAAATAATGTCAATTAGTGATGTGCTAATGTGGCGTTACTACGACTTATTAAGTGCGCTTTCTATTGAAGAAATTGCAGCTCAAAAAGAACGTGTTGAGCAAGGTACGAATCCGCGCGATATTAAAATTGAACTAGCTAAAGAGCTAATTGCTCGTTTTCATAGTGAAGCTGATGCACAAGGTGCACATGATGATTTTATTCAGCGTTTTCAGAAAAAAGCGTTACCAGATGAAATCCCAGAGCTAACAATCACTATTGCAGAAGATACTATTTTAATTGCTAACTTGCTTAAAGAAGCAAATTTAGTAGTAAGTACATCAGAAGCAATGCGTATGATTAAGCAAGGTGCAGTTAAACTTAACGGTGAAGATAAAATCACTGATACCAAACTTGAAATAGCAAAAGGCACAACGGCTATTTACCAAGTAGGTAAACGTAAGTTTGCAAACATCACTGTAGCTTAAGCACAGTTTAAAAACTAAAAAACCAGCCTCGGCTGGTTTTTTTGTGCTCGTATTTTGAGCCCTTTAAATCAATTTTAATATTTCAATACTGGCTATTACTAACAACCAAAATACACGGGCCTGATTTAACCTATTAATTATTACAGGTACATCCTCGGGTGTAGGTAGTCTATCAGTACCAATACGCATTTTATTAAAGCGAGTACCTAAATAAACTGCAGGCCCGCCCAACTGCACGCCAAGTGATGCAGAGCATGTGCTTAAGAGCCAGCCTGTATTTGTTTGATAAAAATGCCTGCCATAATGCTTTATATAATGCATGCTTTGTTTGCTTGCTCGACTTGCTGCAATAGTTAAAGCGAGTAAGCGCATGGGAATATATTCAATAATAAACAAGAGTATTTTAAGCGGTTTTAAAAAGTAACTATTTGGGGAGATATCACTACGCCAGGCTTGTTGTATTAAGGTAAGTAACCGATAGGCAAGGGCAGCTATAGGGCCAAATGCTAAAAATATAAATATGACTACGAAATAGTATCGAGAGGTGCGCAGTATTAAGCTCTCAATTAATGCTTTGATAATACCAGCTGATGAAAGTCTATTAACTTCACGGGCAAGCAGTGGCTTTAGTAATTCGCGCGCTGTGGATTTTTGATTTTGTTTAGTTAGCTTTGCAATGCGAAGTGCTTTTTTATCAATGCTCTTACTTTCTAAGCATAAGTATAAAATAAGGCCAGCGAGTAATTCAGGATAAAAAGCAAACTCGAGTAGCAACACTACAATAATGAGAATGACACTTAAAATAAGTGAGCTTGCGAGTATAGCTGCCAAATATTGATAGCTTTTAGGTTCTTTGCTTTTGTATATACGTTTGCCAATAGCACTAAAAACAGCATTTAACGCCGTATTGGGATGATACCAGCTAATAAGGGGAATAAAGCGCTCAGCAAGGAGCGCTAGTATAAAGGCAATAAAGTCCAAGTGATTTTGAACAATATTGCTAAGCATTTACAGAGATACTGCTGTAAGCTTTTCTAAAAGTGCAACAACCATTTTAGATGAGTTGATTGATGCTGTTTCTAGGTATTCTTCAAATGATTGTGGTGACTCTTTACCAGCAATATCAGACATTGAGCGAATTACAACAAATGGTGTGTTTAGCGTAAAACACGTTTGTGCAATTGAAGCGCCTTCCATTTCAACAGCAAGCATTGCAGGAAAATCACTACGTGCTTTATCAATGCGTATAGGGTCACACATAAATGTGTCACCAGTACAAATTAAGCCAACGAGTGTTTTAACATCACTGATTTGTTCGATAGTTTGCTGTGCTGCTTCAACTAATTTAGGGTGTGCTGCAAAGCCTGCCGGCATTTGTGGTACTTGGCCAATTTCGTAGCCAAAAGCAGTTACGTCTACATCGTGGTGACGTACTTCTGACGAAATTACTACATCGCCAACACTAAGAGAAGGATCGAATCCACCGGCTGAGCCTGTGTTAATTATGCAATCAGGTTTGAAGTTATCGATCAGTAAGGTAGTTGCAATAGTTGATGCGACTTTACCAATACCAGATTGAACAAGTGTCACCGTGTTACCAGCCAACTCGCCAGTATAAAAAGTGAAACCTGCTTTAGTTAAAATTTGTGGGTTTTGCATAGCTTCACGTAAAATTTTAACTTCTGGCTCCATTGCGCCAATAATACCAACATTCATAAAGTTTAATTCCTGAGTTTGAATCACTTGATTATACGTGAAGTTAGCAATAAAAAACAAAAAAGCGAGCTTGTTTATGAGCTCGCTTTAAATACTTTTTAGGAGAGTATTTAATTCGTTTTTTAAATTTCAGCTAACGCGGTGGTTTGCGCTTTAGCCTGAGAAGGTGAAAGTACCGCTGGCTTATGTGAGCGGTTACGAACAGGGCGCTGAGTTTGTGTTGCTGCAGGCTTACCAAGTTTAAACATAATTGCATCGCGTACTTCAGAAGGGCGGTAGCCCGATTTAACTTTCATACGAATATGTGGAATGCCCGCAGACTCTAGTGCACCGTTTACAAACCAGTCGCGTTGAGCTTTGTGGCCATCTTTGTTGGCATTGTTAACTAGGTCAACAGCAGCAATGATTGTTAGTTTTTCTTTGTCGATTAAAACAAAGTCGAGTTGCTTATTTTTAGCTTTAGCTAAAGCAGCACGTTTAGACTTTACTGAAAGCCCTTGCTTACAGTCAATGACGTCGATTAACTTAACGCGACTAACAATTTTATATTGATCGCCAACAGCACGCTCGAGAAGATTTAAAAAAGCGCCTTCAACCTGCGTAAAAACAGTTTGCTTGCGAGTAAAAGGATACGGGTTTCCGCCATCGTCATTAAATTTTGACGCAACAACAGAGGCCCCGACAACTAATACTAGGATTAATAATAAAGCGAATTCCATACGGTAACTCCATAACAACAAATTGACACTGCTCAAACAAAGCAATTTACGTGCCTAAAAAGTATGGGTTATAAAATAATTACCGGCTGGTTTACAAGCAATAGCTACAAAGCGATTAAGCTTTGTAGCCTCCTTTAATACCTTTTACTGCAATAGCTACAGCATCGTGTGCATGCAGTGACTCATAGTGGTTTATTTGCAGCCAATAATCACTGTAATGGTTTGCCTCTAGCAATGCTTTAATTTTACGCGCTGCATCTTCACAAAACATAAGGTTTTGACCATTCAAACGGGCAAATTCTTGCTCATCTTCACGTTTTACTGCTGCTTGTACTGGTGTTTTAAGCTCAGCTTCAAGAGTGTTAATTAGCGTAACTACGTCAAATTCTTGAATGTTGCTATCAAGCTTTACTTTTACGTTGGCAATAGAGCGCTGCGAGTGGGGAGTCGCTACAATACCTTGTGTAGTGCCTAGCCATTCGTGCACATCTTTTTGGCTCAACGTTTCTTGGTTAAACTTTTCGTTAAACGCGTTTTGTATAAGCTGGCGCGCAAGTGCAGCAGAGCATGGGCACGTTGAAGAATAAGTAACATCTACGGTTAGCTCGTAGCTAATAACGTTATTTTCAATTGTACTGGTAAGTACAACTGGGTAGCTTTTCCAGCCCGCTTTGCCACTTAATAGTGACTTACGGCGTAGCGGTAATTCAAATTTAAATTCAATTTGTGCTTTATTGCTCAGCCCTTCGTGGCTAGTTATAAAGGTATCGAGTGCCTGCGCTATTGTTTGCGGATTGACTTGCTGCTCGGTTGAAAGCAGATCAAGTGCCAAAAATAGACGTGACATATGAATGCCTTTGGCATCTTCTTTATGTAAATTTACAAATGCACGAGCTTTGGCGTTTACTGTAACTGGAGATAAGTCTCGGGATTCAAAAATAAATGGCAGTTCTATTTCGCCCATGCCAACCCAGTCTAATTTACCTGTTTGTAAAGCGGGTGCAGTGTCTGCTATATCTGGCATATTGGTTTGCATGTGCGCTACTCGTATTTTGGGGATAATAAAGCGGGGCATTTTACACTAAATAATTTATTGCTGAAATGATGAGTTTAATAGATGAGCTAAATCAAACATGAAAAATTCTGTTTTTATCGCACAACGTGAGTAGTGGTAGGAGAAAAATGCTAAAATCTGGGAAAATGGTATGTTTATACATACGCATTGCCTTCTTTATATTAAGTACACAGCTAAGAGATAAAATTACGTATGACCGATTATTCTTTGAGCCCTTGGGCTCGGGTACTTTCCAGCTCAATAACGCGATTTGGTGAATTTAAAACCGCTGCTATTTGTTACACTTTATTTTTAACTGTATCTCTTATTTTATCGAGCATGTTTTATTATGTGGCGATAGGCGAATTACACCTGGTTGATATTTTAGCCGTGGTATTTTTTACGGCTGTAGTGTCTCCTTTAATTATAAGTGTGTTGCTTAATTCAATTCGACAACTAGATGCCTCATATGCTTATTTAGACAGCGCCACCAAGCAAGAAAAGCTTTTAAATCAAACCCTAAAAGATAACATTAACCGTCTAAACATCGAAATTGATGAGCGTAAAATGGCATTTCATGCCAAGCACCGCGCTATCGAAGAACTACGACGAGAAATTGCTGAGCGTAAAAAAACACAACAAGAACTTGCTCAACAAAGCATGCTGCAGCGCTCAATAGTTGATTCATCTCCTGATTTATTTTATTACCGCGATAACAATGGCGTGTTTGCTGGTTGTAATAAAATGTTTGAAGAAGTAATGGGCAAATCAAGTAGCGAACTAATTGGCAAAACGGTTGAGCAGATATTTCCTAGCCACTTTTTATCTGAAGTTTTGAAAACCGATAAAGAAGTAGAGCAAAGCCATAAAGCACTAACCATTGATGTGGGTTATGAGGTAAATGGCGAAACGCGTTGGTTTGAGCTGCGTAAATTACCTTTTATAAATGATGAAGGTGATTACATTGGTCTACTGGGCTTTGGTCGTGATATCACAAGTCGTAAGGAGGCCGCTCAAGCGCTCGAAACGGCCTATAAAGACAAAGGTAAGTTTATTGCCACATTAAGCCATGAACTACGTACACCGCTCAATGGTATTGTTGGTTTAACACGAATGCTGCTTGATACTGACTTAAACAAACAGCAGCGTAGTTGGGGTAATACTATATTTTCGAGTGCTGAAACGCTCGGCAATATTTTTAACGATATTATTGATTTAGACAAAATAGATAGAGATCAGCTCGATATAGTGACCAACTCTATTAACGTATCAGACTTTATAAATGACGTTGTTAACTTTGCGGGCTTAATCGCGGAGCAAAAAGAGCTAGAGTTTGATATTAAGCGCAATGGGGTGCTGGATATTTACGCACAGCTCGACCCAACTCGCTTACGCCAAGTTGTTTGGAACTTAATTAATAATGCCGTTAAGTTTACACAGCAAGGAAAGGTAACACTTGAATGTAGCCGAGAAAACAGAGTTGAAGGCCCATGGTTAGTTATGAAAGTATCGGATACCGGCCAAGGTATTCCGCCAGAGCAGCTTGCTCATATATTTGATATGTATTACAAAGCGCCAGATTTAAAAGGGACTAACGCAATAGGTTCCGGTATTGGTTTGGCTGTAACTAAGGCACTTGTAAGTGCGATGAAAGGGATAATTACAGTAAATAGTACTGAGGGCGAAGGAAGTTGCTTTACAGTTCAAATACCGCTTAGTCTATGTGTAGCACCAACAGAGCAAAGTTATGTTGGTCGTGGTTTGTATATTTTACTAGTAGAAGATGTACCTCTTAACGCCGAAATTGCTACAAACTTATTAGAGCAACGCGGGCATGAAGTGTTGTGGGCTGAAACCGGTGAAGATGCACTCTCGTTTGTCGAAACCGAAGATGACTTAGATTTAGTATTACTTGATATGCAATTGCCTGATATAAATGGTGACGTAGTTGCCAAGCAAATACGCTCAGATAGTCATTTTGATAAACTACCTATTGTGGCACTTACGGCCAATGTTCGTAGTGCTGAAGAAGAGCTTGAAGGTATATCAATACAAGGGGCGCTTGCTAAACCAATTAACACAGTGAAGCTTGATAAAATGCTGGCTGATTTATTTGGAATTAAGCAAAGTGAATGCACAGAGCCACTGTTAAAAGTAAGTGAAGAAGCCCTTAAAGGCATTGATGCACACTTATTAGATATAGAAACAATAGAAGACTTTGTCAATTCAATGGGCTTAGTTGTGTTTAGACGCAGTAGTCAGCTATTCGAAAAACTAAGTCCACAATATCAGCAAGAGTTACTTACTTCATTAAATACTGGTGATAGAGAAGAATATGAATCAGTAGCGCATAAACTCAAAGGGGCGGCTGGCTCAGTAGGTCTTAATGATGTGCAGCTTCATGCCAAAATAATGGAACATGGTGCTATTGATGAATCTGATGAGGTGTTAAAGCAGTGGTTAGATATTCTGGCAGATAAAATAAATGAAGGACAGAAAGCCCTTCATTTATTTTTACAGCAATTAGAGTGAAACTAATTAGCTCTAATTAAGCGTCAATTTTACCAATGAAACGGTAACCTTCACCATGGATGGTGCTGATTAACTCAGACGTTGAGTTATCACTTTCAAAATGCTTACGAATGCGACGAATAGTAACGTCAACAGTACGGTCATTTGCGCGAAGCTCACGGCCTGTCATATGCTTAATTAATTGCTCACGGCTAAAAATGCGACCTGGAGAATCAAGCATTAAACGAAGTGCTCTGTACTCACCTTTAGGTAAACGTTTAGCGTCGCCATTTGGAGAAGTAAGACAACGGCTGTTTTCATCAAGTTCCCAACCATTAAACGTAATAACACCATTTGTTTCTAGTGCTGACTCTTCACCACCTAAGGCAGTACGAGTAATAAGGTTGCGAGCTCTGATCGTTAATTCACGCGGGTTGAATGGTTTAGTAACGTAGTCATCTGCGCCAATTTCAAGACCTAAAATACGGTCAACATCGTTGTCACGACCTGTTAGGAATATAAGACCTACTTTACGCTTTTGGCGTAATTCACGGGCTAAAATAAGACCGTTTTTACCAGGAAGGTTGATATCCATAACTACAAGATTAACGTCATCGTTATTTGTAAGCTTGTCATGCATATCATCGCCATCAATGGCTTCAATAACTTTGTACCCTTCAGCTTCAAATAAACTAACTAGGTTCAGTCGAGTTACGTCTTCATCTTCTACGATTAGAATGACTGGCGTTTGCATTATTAATTAACCTTTTGGAATATATTATTTATAAAAAATCGGTGACTAATTTATAACCGATTACTAGAGATTATAGGATTATACCCATTTGTTAACAAGGAAAAAACAAATTGGATAAAAATAAAACAGTAGGGTGTCCAAAGTCTACTAAAAAAGGGCAGTGCAAAAACTACTGTTTAATTGATATATACATGGATGTAGCTATTTGAATCATAAAGTCGAAGCCATTTTCCTTTGATAATTGACATATCATTCAATTAAACAAGGTACTTAAAATAATCAGACTAATTCAAAGCAAAACTATATCACTTTTTAACCTTTTAACCTTTCATCAATGTATGTGATACAGCAAAGATAAAAAAGTTCATAAATCGCTTGGTAATATTTATTTAAAGCAATTAAATAATGTTACGCACTTATCACATGCCTCATTAATGAGGTCATTAAATGCTAATTCAAGGATAAATTTTAAATATATGCACTTTTTAATGATCTTTATTTAAGGAATAGTAATTATAAAGCGAGCACCGCGTTTTTCTTCAAGATCAAACATCACTCTTCCGCCAAGTGCTTGTGTTACTAGGTTATAAACTAAGTGCATGCCTAAGCCACTTGCGCCTTGCCCGCGCTTTGAAGTTACGAATGGGTCAAAAATTCTATTTTTAATGTTTTTGTCAACGCCCTGACCATTGTCAGAATAAACGATTGTTAATTTTTTCCCGACGAGTTCTACGTCAAAGCGAATTTCATTGTTTTCTTTACCTATAAATCCATGAATTACAGAGTTCATAAGTAACTGCTGAAAAACTTGTTGTAGAGGTTCAGACTTACTATGAATAGCCAAGTCGGTCGGACAGTTGATAGTTACAACAGGCTTTTTGGGCAATAATTCAGATTGAATCGATGTTAAAACATCACTTATTAATTTGTGCACATTAATATAGGTATTTACACCGTCATCTTGAATAACCGCTACTTTTTTAAAGTTAGATATAAGGTCAGCTGCACGATTTAAGTTGCGGTAAATTAAATCTAAGTTTTCAATACCTTCATCTATAAAGCGTTTTAGATGGCTTGAGGTAAGTTTTTTGTCATCAAAGCTTTGCTGTATGTCTGCTAGTTTATCTCTAAGTAACGTAGAACCGGTAATACCTAGCCCTATTGGTGTGTTAACTTCATGGGCAACACCTGCAACCATTTGCCCTAAAGATGCCATTTTTTCGTTTTCAACAATTTGTGTTTGGTATTGATGCATCCGCTCAAGAGTTGATAAAAGCTCTTGATTTGCCTCTCTAAGGGCGATTGTTCGTTGGTTTACTTTTTCTTCAAGGCTTAGGTTTAGTTGTTTGATTTCTTGCTTATCTTTTTCGTGGCGTTCAAGTTGTTTTTTTGTACGCGTAAGCATGATATTTAAACTATTTGAAAGAGCACTTATTTCTTTTACATCAGTTACTGGTGCGCGTGCATCGTAGTTATGATTTTTAGACACATCCTGCAATAACATGCTTAATTGCTCTATTGGCTTAGCTATACGTCGTTGAACTTTAATAGCAATAAAGTAAACAACCGCCAGAATTAATAATGTTAATAACACGTCTATTAATATTTTTCTCTCAATATAAACCTCTAAACTCTCGAGGCTTCCTCGCATATACACATAACCTACTACTTGTTCGTTATCGTAAATAGGGCGGGTTAGCTCAATATGGTCACTGGTAATTCGTGGTGTTTTTAGCTCTTCTACACTGTCTATTCTCAGTGGCACAGGAGGTGTTTTTTTAGCATTAAAGCTAATAAAGAAAACAGGCTTTTGGGATGCTTTTTCTATTGAGTAAATATGTATGTTTTTTACAAGAGGGATCTTTTCAAATGACTTGAGGCGTTTTTCTTCTGTTTTACGATCATCTTCAATTACCGATTGCCCAGCATCAAAAGCTACAATTTCAGAAAGAATAACAAGCTTATTAACTATTAATTGCTTTTGTTCTTTCACGCTTAAATACGTAGAGATAGAAATAGATAACGATAAGCAAATAGCTGTAATAAGCATGATCAAATTAATGAGTGCTTTTCGAATGCTACTTTGATGAACTTTTTTAGGCATTATTTCATTATCGCCTGAGTTAATTTTAATTATTTAGAGTTTTAGTTTAGCAAAGACGTGGAAAAATGAAGGAAAAAAACTAAATTAATTCTTATATTTATTCGAAAGTTAGCTTGAGCACGTTTGTGCTCAATCATTTTACAAATTTAAATTAGCTGCTATATACAGCAAATTTATTGTTCTTAAATACAGTTTGATAGCTTTCAAACTGAGTTTCTAAAATAGGCGGGTACTTTAAAAAGCTGTTAGCAACAATATTTAGCTTCCCTAATTTAGTTAAATGCTGTTTTGCATTAGCTAAAAATGTTTCTGCTACTGTGTAGTCGGTTGCAATACCAGTATGAAAAGGTGGATTGCTAATAATTAAATCAAACTTGCCATTAATGCTTTTAAGGCCGTCACTTAATATAGCCTCACCATTGATGTTGTTAAGCTTTAGGGTTTGCTGTGTTGCATAAGTTGCCAGCGCACTTACATCACTACACACAAACTCAAGTGCTGGATTATGAAGCCCTAAAAAAGTTGCTATTAAACCAGCGCCACAACCAAAGTCGAGAACTTTGCCTTGCTTAATTGTCGGTGCGTTTTCCAGTAGAACTTTCGTTCCTATATCTAAACTACCGTGATTAAACACTCCAGGAACACTAATAGCTGTAAATTCAGTGTCGGCAACATTAACAACAAACTTTTTATGGTAAGTCGTAATATCAAAGTGAGGGTGCTTAGAAATTTCAGCAAATGAGTAAAGAACGCAGTGCTTAGCTGAATCAATCTTGTTACTAAACTCAGCCTTACCAGCTAATTGCTTTTCAATTGACTTAACACCACTTTTGTTTTCACCTACTACTAATAGTTCGGCATCATCAGTAATAGCAGATCGAATATTATCAAGTGCCATTAATAACTCAGGTTTTGATTTAGGATAGTAAAGAATAACTAAATCGTAGTCGTTACCAGGTATTGTGTGGCTTACATGAACATCAACATCTTTGGTGTTTTTAGCAAACTCTCCGTTAGCATGGTTGTAGCTAAACGCAGTTACTTTGCTTTGCGGATTAAGTCTTTTAAGCTCTGTTAAAAAGCCATCTTGAACAAAGTTGACCACCAAGATAGATTTTCCCGTTAGTGCCTCGCTATTACGAAGTAACAGTAAACTTGGGTTGGTTAGTACGCTCATAAATGGCTTTGCCTTACAGTATATTTAGTTTTATAAAAGTAAAAGTGAGTAATTAAATTTAATTATTCTGTGCGCTCAAACATTAAATCCCACACGCCATGACCTAGGCGATGTCCGCGCTGCTCAAACTTAGTAAGCGGGCGTAAATCTGGACGTGGAACATAATCATTTGTTTCTGATTGGTTTTTAAAACCAGGAGCTACATTCATTACTTCGAGCATGTGCTCTGCGTAGTTTTCCCAGTCTGTTGCCATATGAAAAACGCCACCCATTTTAAGTTGGGCTCTTAGCTTTTCAACAAACTCAGTTTGTACAATACGGCGTTTGTGATGACGCTTTTTATGCCAAGGGTCAGGGAAAAATAGTTGTAGTGTTGTTAAGCTTTCATTAGGTATGCAATCTGCAAGTACTTCAACTGCATCGTGTTCAAAAATACGTAAGTTGGTAATGCCTGCTTCATCGGCATCCATTAAACAAGCACCAACGCCTGGGCGGTGTACTTCAATGCCGATAAAGTTTAGGTGAGGGGCATTTGTTGCCATTTCGACAAGCGACTTACCCATACCAAAACCAATTTCTACTACTACATCGTTGTTGTTGCCAAAAACTTCGCTTAAATCAAGCATACCGTTTTTATGCTCTAGGCCCATTGTTGGCCAGCATTTTTCGATTGCAGCGGCTTGGCCTTTGGTTAATCGACCTTCGCGTTTTACAAAACTGCGAATGGTGCGGATGTATTTACCTTCTTGCTTAGCTTGCTCAAGGTTAGTGTTGCTTGATTCACTCATATTATTGGCCTGACAAAAACAATGTGTTTAAAAATGGTTGCATATTATCCCTGACCGAGGCCGCAATCACAAGTATTAGCTGGTTTTACACCCCGTATAGCTTGATCTTTTTGTTAACTGCAATAGACTGAGCCGCCATTGGGCATCAGTAAAAGTTAAAAATGTTGGATTTAAATAAAGAACAGTCACACTGGTTTTTTAATCAAGTTGTTGATTGGTATCACCTTCATGGGCGTAAAACACTCCCGTGGCAGCTAGGTAAAACACCTTATAAAGTTTGGGTGTCTGAAGTGATGCTGCAGCAAACCCAAGTTATTACTGTTATTCCATACTTTGAAAAGTTTATGCAAAGCTTTCCAGATATTATCGCTTTAGCTGATGCGGATGAAGACTTAGTTTTGCATCACTGGACTGGCTTAGGGTATTACGCTCGTGCGCGTAACTTACACAAAACAGCTAAAATAGTGCGTGACAAATACCAAGGTGAGTTTCCGAAAACACTCGATGAAGTAATGGATTTACCTGGAATAGGGCGCTCTACTGCAGGGGCTGTTTTATCATTGTCGCTTGGGCAGCATCACCCTATTTTAGATGGGAACGTGAAGCGAGTTTTAGCGCGCTATTTTATGATTGAGGGCTGGTACGGCGTTAAAAAGGTCGAAAACCAGCTTTGGCATTTATCAGAGCAGTTAACGCCTAAAGATAATGTTACTGAGTTTAATCAAGCTATGATGGATTTAGGGTCTAGCGTTTGCTCACGCAGCCGGTTTGATTGTGAGGCTTGCCCATTAAACTCAGGCTGTGGTGCTTTTAATGCAGGTAAAGTAAAAGAGTTTCCACATTCAAAACCAAAAAAAGCAGTTCCTAAAAAGAGTTGTCATCAGTTAATTATTCAGTGTGGTGATAAAGTGCTTATGGAAAAACGTCCTAACAGCGGTATTTGGGGCGGATTGTTTGGCTTTTTTGAATTTAATGAGTACGAAGAGCTTCAAATATTTTTAGCTCAGCAAGGCCTAGAGGCTAGTTTAGTAGAGCTTGAAGCGTTTATTCATGTGTTTTCACATTTTGAATTGAGGATTAACTCGCATGTGCTTAATGTTAAGAAAACTCCTGATGTGGTAAACGATAAGCAATTAATCTGGTATCCGCTTGATCAATCAATAGAGGTTGGCCTAGCAGCGCCAACTAAAAAGTTGGTTAAACAAATTACAGCAATAGTATAGAATAGCCCCATATTTAGCGTTAGAGAGAATCAATCATGGCACGTACAGTATTTTGTCAAAAGTTACAAAAAGAAGCCGAAGGGCTTGGCTTTCAGTTATACCCTGGTGAAATTGGTGAAAAGATTTTTAATAACATCTCTAAAGAAGCGTGGGCTCAGTGGCAACATAAACAAACAATGCTTATTAACGAAAAGCATTTAAATATGATGGACCCAGAACACCGCACATTTTTAGAAGAGCAAATGGTTGGCTTTTTGTTTGAAAATAAAGATGTAGAAATTGAAGGTTATCGACCGCCTGAAAAGTAATGTTTTAAACATAAAAAAAGGGCTATTAAGCCCTTTTTTTATGTTTATTTATTCATTTAACTCATCTTCTTGCTCAGATGTTTTAATTTGTTCCTTTAAAAATTGAGCAGCTTTAGAGTATTCAATTTCCAGCTTATCTCTTAACTCTATTAATTCATCGGTTGTGAGTTCACCTTCTTTACATTTATCTTCAAATGCACTTGAAAGTTCTGCCACCGTTTGGGCACCAATTGTCTTGGAGATCGATTTTAATTGATGACACCCCTCAATAATCTCATTTAAATCGTTAACCATAACGCCGGAATTAATACTCTTAATTAAGCCTTGGCTTTGTTCTAAATACATTTTGAAAAAACGAATTTGCTTAGCGTCATCACCGTTTACATATTTGGCAACAGCTTCCATATCAATAGGTAGTGCCATAGTTTGATGAATAACTACATTTGGGTTTTGGCTTTGTTTATCGCTCCAACGTTTTAGAGTTTCTTCTAACGCGTTTAGCTCTATAGGTTTGGTAATGAAGTCGTTAATACCTACTGCTAAACAGCGCTCTTTTTCGCCTTTAAGTGCGTTTGCTGTTACTGCAATAATGTAAGGCTGTGCATCAATCGATTCTAATAACTCTGCTTCATTACGGATTTTTTCGACCATATCGTAACCCGACATTTTAGGCATGTGTAAGTCGGTTAAAATAAGTGAGTAATCACCTTTTCTCCACATATCTAGACCTTCTTCACCGTTGTTAGCTATTTCAACGCCAAAGCCCAGTATATGTAGTTGATCGGTGAGGACTTGTTGGTTTAGAAGGTTATCTTCAACAAGTAGAACCAATTTGTTTGAATTACGTGCCTGCTCAACATTTAAATAGTTATTAAGTGTTTTGGTTTTTTTAATTTGCTTAGGTGTATGTAACCCTGCAGCCACCAATATAGAAAGCATAAAGTTAGATTTACATAGAGGAGAGGCATTAATATAAAAAATGTTTTTATGATTTATAGCTGCTTCATCAAGCTTACTTAGTACAACAACTTGTTGGTTATAATCCTCTAATGAATAAAATAAACGTCTTAGCAGCGCATTAGTTTTATCCATATTGTCTATGCCATCAGCTACCCAAATAATATCTTGTGAATGCTGGTGCTCTTCAATTTCTTCTTCTGTGTGTGCATAAATTATTTTAGCGCCCATGAACGATAAATAACGGTACATTGTTTTTTCACGTTCTAGGTGATTACTAACTACAACAATTTGCTTACCATTTAATGCACCTTTATGTGCGTACTTAATTTTACCCGATGTGCTAAACGGCAGCTCTACTGTAAACTCACTGCCAATTCCGGTATGACTAGTTACATGAATAGTACCTAGCATAAGCTCAGTTAAGCTTTTACAAATAGAAAGACCTAAACCGGTGCCACCATATTCTCGGGTAATTGAGTTTTCGGCCTGAATAAATGGATTAAATATTTCGCGAAGTTGCGTCTGCGACATGCCTTTACCGTTATCAGTTACGCAAAAGCGTAAGGTAAAGTGATCAGTCGTATTATGAACCACCTCTACTGATATTTTTACATGGCCTTGGGTTTTTTCATCAGTGCTAGTGAATTTAATTGCGTTGCTACATAGGTTATAAAGCACCTGACGTACACGCACACTATCACCGGTAAGGTTGACTGGAATATCTGGTGCTATTGCTAGTTCTAAATCAAGCTCACGTTTTTTAGCAACTGATGAGAGCACTCGAGCAACTTCTTCAATGGTATCGGTTACCGAAAATGGGATCGGGTCAATATTTAGCTTTCCAGCCTCAATTTTTGAAAAATCTAAGATATCATCCAAAATGCTCAATAACGAAAATGCTGATTCACGAATAATTGTACTTAAACGATGTTGAGCGCCATCAAGTTCGGTCTGGCGCAGTAAATCAATAGTGCCTATAACACCATTCATCGGTGTTCTTATTTCGTGGCTCATTGTGGCTAAAAAGGTCGTTTTGGTTTCGCTTGCTCGCTCTGCTTTTAATGTGGCTTGCTCAAGCGCTATAGTACGATTTTGCACTTCGGCTTCTAGGCCATTTTGTAATTTATAAAGCTCTTTTTGTGCGGCGTCATTCTCACTCATCGCAGTCTGTACTTTTTGTAGCAGTAAGTTAATGTTTTTTGCCACTACACCTAAACCAATATCAAGCTGCTCATCAACACTACTATTGTAATTAGCATTTTCGGTGATTGCCTGCAGCTCTTGTGTAAGAGTGTCAGTACTTTTTCGTAAGCGACTATTAATGTACATATTAAACATTAAAGTAAATATAAATAATGCAGCTACGCTTGCTATCGCAATAATGTAGGCAATAACTTGAGAGTTTTGAGCGCTTAAAGGAGCGGTTGGTAGGTTTTGCTTAATAATAAGCTCGCCAATAGGTTGATCGTTTAACAGCAGTAAGTGATGTAGGATGCCTTCTTCTACTAGATGCTTTTCAGTTTTAATTGAAGCGATAGCAGGTTTACTGCTGCTATATACCAACTGAGTATCTGATGTAGCATTGAAGCGATATAGAGTATATTCAAAGTCATCATCTAATAACGACGTTAAATCAAGTAACTGCCTTACTTTACCTTGACCATACATAGTTAATGCATCAACCATAGGTAAGTCTAATCTATCGGCAAGCGTTACAATATTAACAGATGATGCAGGTTGGGCTGTCTTAACTTCAGTTTGTGAATAAAATGAGTGGGCAATAATAGCAAGCGCTGTTACTGCAATATTTATGATTAAAAAAAGAGGTAATAAGCCTTTGACTGGCGATGAAAATTTACTCTGCATTGATTGTTTCCAATTGATGTGATTTTACTACGATAAGTCCCTATCGTACGTATCTAAGCTAATCGTAACATTTACAAAAAATAATTCACTACGGTTTTAGTCTGATTTATTTATATTTATAGTTCGATTTGTGGTAAAAATGAACGTTATTAATAAAAAATACACTGAGTTGTCTGAAAACCGTTCAAACAGTTATAAAGAATAAAAAAAAAGTTGACTTGTAAGGGCAAAACTCGTTTAATACGCCGCACGCCCAGATAGCTCAGTCGGTAGAGATGAGTGGGAATTGCATTAAAAATACTTTAAGATTTTTAATTAGCACTGTTTAAGTGCCTCGATAGCTCAGTTGGTAGAGCAGAGGATTGAAAATCCTCGTGTCCCTGGTTCGATTCCGGGTCGAGGCACCATTTATTAAAGTAGTGGTGTTTAATCAACAGTTTAAACATTATTACGCGTGCCTTAGCACACAGTTTTGTGTGCCGACTTAGCTCAGCTGGTAGAGCAACTGACTTGTAATCAGTAGGTCAACCGTTCGACTCGGTTAGTCGGCACCATTTATATAAAGTTAATTGTAAAGTATAACAATTAATTAGCACAGTTTATGTGCCTCGATAGCTCAGTCGGTAGAGCAGAGGATTGAAAATCCTCGTGTCCGTGGTTCGATTCCGCGTCGAGGCACCATTTACTTTAAGTTCTCAATCTTTAAAATTGAACGTGCCTTAGCACACAGTTTTGTGTGCCGACTTAGCTCAGCTGGTAGAGCAACTGACTTGTAATCAGTAGGTCAACCGTTCGACTCGGTTAGTCGGCACCATTTATTTAAAGTAGTTTGAAAAGAAAAACTGTAATCAGTAGTCTGTTCAAATTACCCGTCGACTCGGTTAGTCGGCACCATTTATTAAGTTAAAGGTTAATTTCGTTAATCTGTAACTAGCACAGTTTATGTGCCTCGATAGCTCAGTCGGTAGAGCAGAGGATTGAAAATCCTCGTGTCCGTGGTTCGATTCCGCGTCGAGGCACCATTTATTGAAAAGCCTTGCTTATGCAAGGTTTTTTTATTTTAAGTGCTTTATAAAAGTTCTCAATCTTTAAAATTGAACGTGCCTTAGCACACAGTTTTGTGTGCCGACTTAGCTCAGCTGGTAGAGCAACTGACTTGTAATCAGTAGGTCAACCGTTCGACTCGGTTAGTCGGCACCA